>NZ_DATITZ010000001.1:0-8361 GCF_035467215.1 Thiocapsa sp.
TCCCCGTTACCTTTTTTATAACTGACTACATCTTTGGTTGTTTTTGATGCTTTCTCCGCTTCTGACGGACCATCAGCCCCGCAGTGCTTGGGCGGTCGGGAAGTCGCCGGCGTTCGCAACCGTTTCCGGCGTGCCTTCGGCGACGACCCGACCGCCGCCATCGCCCGCTTCCGGACCCAAATCGATGATCCAGTCGGCTTCGGTCATGAGGTCGAGGTTGTGCTCGATGACCAGGACCGAGTGACCGGCGTCGACCAGAAGGTACAGGACGTTGAGCAGGCGCTCGACGTCGGCCATGTGCAGGCCGACGGTCGGCTCGTCGAGGACGTAGAGGGTCGGGCGGGCGTGGCGTTGGGTCTTGGCCGAATCGGGACGGCGTCCCGGTCCCGGAGCAGGCGTCGCGCGCGCCTTGGTCAGCTCGGTGACCAGCTTGATGCGCTGGGCCTCGCCGCCCGAGAGCGTGGGACTGGGCTGACCGAGCTGCAGATAGCCGAGTCCGACGTC
This sequence comes from Thiocapsa sp., assembly GCF_035467215.1. Classification (GTDB taxonomy): domain Bacteria; phylum Pseudomonadota; class Gammaproteobacteria; order Chromatiales; family Chromatiaceae; genus Thiocapsa. Next base: position 505 of record NZ_DATITZ010000001.1, read on the forward strand.
CCGGAGCAGGGCGAGCGGGTGGTGGATGGCGCGGTGCGCGTGAAAGACATCCACCGCCTCGTCGACGCTCAAGCGCAGGACCTGACCGATGTCGAGTCCCTGATAGCGGACCTCGCGGGTCTCGCGGTCGAAACGGCTGCCGCCGCAGACCTCGCAGGTCATGCGGACATCCGGCAGGAAGCTCATTTCCAGCTTCTGAACACCCTGCCCCTCGCAGGCGCTGCAACGCCCTCCCGTGGTGTTGAAGGAGAAGCGCGCCGGTCCCCAGCCGAGGATGCGGGCCTCCGCGGTGGCGGCGAAGAGGCGGCGGATCGGGTCCCAGAAACCGACATAGGTGGCGGGGCAGGAGCGCGGCGTCTTGCCGATCGGCGTCTGGTCGACCTCAAGGACGCGCGCGAGGCCCTGCCAACCGGTCAGGCGCTTGCAGCCGACCAGGTTGCCTTTGCCGGGGCGCGTCCCTGGTTTTCCCTCCTGCGCGAGCAGGTTGCGCAGGCTCTTGACCAGGACCTCGCGCACCAGTGTTGACTTGCCCGATCCCGAGACGCCGGTGATACAGACCAGCCGGGCGAGCGGGACGCGGACCTCGATGTCCTGCAGGTTGTGCCGCCGGGCGCCCGAGATCAGGAGCCAGTCGTCGCCCTTTCCGGTCGCGCGGACCGGCCGCGAGCGTCCCCGCGAACGGGCGAGACAGCGACCTGTGACGGAGGCCGGATCCTGCATCAGCTCCAGCGCGGTGCCGCGGGCGATGATCTCGCCGCCGCGCGTGCCGGCGCCCGGTCCCAGGTCGATGACCTCGTCGGCGCGGCGGATGGTCTCCTCGTCGTGCTCGACCACCAGGATGGTGTTGCCCTTGTCCTGGAGCCGATCGAGTCCCGTCAGGAGCAAGCGGTTGTCGCGCGGATGCAGGCCGATGGTGGGCTCGTCGAGGATGTAGCAGACACCGCGCAGGTTGGAGCCGAGCTGGGCGGCGAGCCGGATGCGTTGGGCCTCGCCGCCCGAGAGCGTGGGCGCGGCCCGATCCAGGGTCAGATAGCCGAGCCCGACCTCGGCGAGAAAGGCGAGGCGCTCGCGCACCTCAGCGAGCAGGTCGTGGGCGATGGCGGTCTCGCGCGTGTCCAGATGCAGGCCGGCAACGAAGGCCCCGGCCTGATCCACGGTCAGGGCCGAGAGGTCGGCGATCGAGCGTTCGCGAAAGCGCACCGCGAGCGCCTGCGGGTTGAGACGTGCGCCGTGACAGCTCGGACAGGGCTGTGACTCGACCGCGTCGGCCTCCTGCCATTGATCCTCTTCGCCCGACTGCTCCACATCGAAGCCGCGGAGCGCAAGGCCGGTGCCGAAGCAGTCCCCGCACCAGCCCTGTTTCGAGTTGAAGCTGAAGAGCCGCGGGTCCGGCTCGGGCCGCGCGATCCCGCAGCTCGGGCATGCGCGCCGGGTCGAGTAGGGCGTCTCGGCGCCCCAGGTCCCGTCGACGACCTCCACGACCCGGATCGCGCCCTTGCCGAGATCCAGGGCCTGATCCAGGAGTGCGCGCAACGCGTTTTCCTGCTCGGGCCGGATCGCGATCTCCCCGACCGGCAGGTCGATGCTGTGCTCGCGATAGCGGTCGAGCCGCGGCCAGTCGCGCGTCTCGATCGGCTCGCCGTCGACCCGCAGGACGAACCAGCCGTGCCGCACGGCCCATTCGGCCAGCTCCTTGTAGATGCCCTTGCGCGCGATCACCAAGGGCGCCATGAGTGCGACGGCTTTGTCCCCGTGATCGCGCTGGATCCGCTCCAAGATGGCGTCGCGGCTCATCGGCTCGATGGGCACGGCGCAGGTCGGGCAGGTCTGGATCCCGAGCCGGACGTAGAGCAGACGCAGATAGTGGTGGATCTCGGTGAGTGTGCCGACCGTGCTCTTAGCCCCGCCGCGACTGGTGCGCTGCTCGATGGCGACGGTGGGCGGGATGCCGAGCACGGCATCGACATCCGGCCGCGCTGCGGGCTGGACGAATTGGCGGGCGTAGGCGTTCAAGGACTCCAGGAAACGACGTTGGCCCTCTGCAAAGAGGATGTCGAAGGCGAGCGTGCTCTTGCCGCTGCCCGAGACGCCGGTGATGACGGTGAAGCGCTCGCGCGCGATCGTGATGGACAGGTCCTTGAGGTTGTGCTCGCGGGCGTGGATGACCGAGATGACGCCGTCGCTGGCGATCGGGGCCTCGACGGCGTCCGTCATGAAGCGGGGCGGCGGGGCTTCGGCGATCGCCATCGCGGCTGTTCCTGTGTGCGACAACGTGGCGAGATGCTCGGACAAGGCCCGCCCCGTATGGCTCGTCGCATGCGCCGCGACCTGCTCGGGCGTGCCGCAGCAGACCAGCTCGCCGCCCGCCTCGCCGCCCTCGGGTCCCAGGTCGATCAGCCAATCCGCGGCGCCGATCAGGTCGAGATTGTGCTCGATGACGAGGAGCGAATGCCCCTTGTCGAGCAGCCGCCTGAAGGCGTTCAGCAGGACCGCGACATCGGCGAAGTGCAGCCCGGTGGTCGGCTCGTCGAGCAGGAAGAGGAGGCCACCGTCGCGCGCCTTGCCCCGGCCGGATTTGGCGAGATGGCCGGCGAGCTTGAGCCGCTGGGCCTCGCCGCCCGAGAGCGTGGGCACCGGCTGGCCGAGTCGCAGATAGCCGAGTCCGACCGCGAGCAAGGGCTCCAGCGCGCGTTTGAGATCAGCGTCATCGGCAAAGCAGGCGAGTGCCTCGGTCGCCGTCATCTCCAGCACGTCGGCGATCGAGCGTCCGGGCTCGCCGGGCCGGGCGCCGATCTCGACCTCCAGCACGGGCGCGCGATAGCGCCGGCCGTTGCAGTCCGGACAGCGCAGGTAGACGTCGGCGAGGAACTGCATCTCCAGATGCTCGTAGCCGTTGCCGCCGCAGGTCGGGCAGCGTCCGGTGCCGCTGTTGAAGCTGAAGGTGCCGGCGGTGTAGCCGCGCTCCTTGGCGAGCGGCAGGGCGGCGAAGCGTTTGCGCAGCACGTCGAGCGCGCCGACATAGCTCGCGGGATTCGAGCGCGAGGTCCGGCCGATGCTCGATTGATCCAGAAGTACGACATCGGCGATCAGGTTGTCTCCGTCGATCCCGGCGTGCTCGCCCGGCGGCTCGTCGGGATGGCCTTTGCGCTGGCAGAGCGCGTTGTAGATGACCTCCTGCGCCAGGGTCGATTTGCCGGATCCCGAGACGCCGGTGATCACGACCAAGCGGTGCAGCGGGATCTCGACATCGATCCCTTTGAGATTGTGGGCGCGTGCGCCGCGGATGCCGACCCGCGGGCCGTCCGACGCCGGGGGATTGGGCGGGTGGCCGGCGGCGACCTGTCGCCGGCTCGCCAGATAGTCGCCGGTGAGCGATCCGGATGCGCGGATCAGGTCCGTCGGCGATCCCTCGAAGAGGATGCGCCCGCCTTGCTCGCCAGGTCCGGGGCCGATGTCGATGATGCGGTCGGCGGCCCACATCACCTGTGGGTCGTGCTCGACGACCACCAGCGAGTTGCCCTGGTCGCGCAGTCGTCGCAGGATGGCCACGATCCGGTCCATGTCCCGCGGGTGCAGGCCGATGCTGGGCTCGTCCAGCACGAAGAGCGCGTTGACCAGCGTGCTGCCGAGCGCCGTGGTCAGGTTGATGCGCTGCACCTCGCCGCCCGAGAGGGTGCGCGACTGGCGGTCCAGGGTGAGATAGCCGAGCCCGACCTCGCAGAGATAGCGCAGGCGCGAGCGGATGCCCTCGATCAGCAGGTCCAGCGCCGGATCCAGCGGCAGCGCGTCGCAGAAGTCGCGGCAGGCGCTCAGGGGCAGACGCATCAGGTCATGGATGCAGAGACCGGGGAGGGCCTGCCAGGTCGGCTCGTCCATGCCGATGCGCCCGTGCCGGAAACGGCGTTCGGGTGCCAGCGCCCGATCCGCGAGCGTCTTGTCCCCGACCCGCCAATCCAGCGCCTCGTCGGTGAGTCTGGCCCCGTCGCAGGTGGTGCAGACATCGTAGGCGCGGTAGCGCGAGAGCAGCACGCGCACATGCATCTTGTAGCTGCGCCCTTCGAGCCAGGCGAAGAAGCGGCGCAACCCGTACCAGACGCCGGCCTCCCACTCGCCGTCGCCCTCGATGATCCAGGCACGATCGGCATCCGTGAGATCGCGCCAGGGCAGATCGGTCGGGACGCCGCGGCGATGCGCGAAGCCCATCAGGTCTTCGTGGATCTCCGAATAGCTGTCGGACTGGATGGGCTTGATCGCGCCTTCGAGCAGTGATTTCGACGGATCCGGGACGACCAGCGACCAGTCGATCCCGATGGTGCGCCCGAAACCACGACAGGTCGGACAGGCGCCGACGGGCGAGTTGAAGGAGAAGCGGCTCGGTGTCGGATCCGCATAGGCGATGTCGCAGTCGGCACAATGCAGATCGGCCGAGAAGCGCCAAGGCTGGCCGGGCTGGCGATCGGCGTCGAGCGGATAGACCCGGATGCGCCCGTGACCGCGGGCCAGCGCGGTCTCCAGCGCCTCGATCGCGCGGCCGCGGTGCTCGGCGGTGAGACGCAGTCGGTCCTGGATCACCTCGATGGCGGTCGCGTTCTCCGACAGGATCCGGACATAGCCCTGTTGGGCGAGCAGTGACTTGACCGCCTCGACATCCAGGGACGCGGGCACCGGCACGCCGAACGCGATCGAGACGTTTCGGTCGGCGGCGTCCGGCAGTGCGATCAGATGTTCCCAGATCCCCTCGGGCGTGTCGCGCCGGACCTCCCGACCGCAGCCCCGGCAGAAGAGCCGGGCGGTGCGGGCGAAGAGGAGCTTCAGATGGTCGTTCAGCTCCGTCATGGTGCCGACGGTCGAGCGCGAGGTGCGCACCGGATTGGTCTGGTCGATCGCGATCGCGGGCGGGATGCCCTCGATGCGGTCGGCGGCCGGTCGGTCCATCCGATCGAGGAACTGGCGCGCGTAGGGCGAGAAGGTCTCGACGTAGCGTCGCTGGCCCTCGGCATAGAGTGTATCGAAGGCGAGCGAGGACTTGCCGGAGCCCGAGACCCCGGTCACGACGATCAGCTCGTTGAGCGGCAGGTCGAGATCGATGTCCTTGAGGTTGTTCTGGCACACCCCGCGCAGACGGATCAGATCGCGTCGCGGACTTGGTTCCGGCATGAGTGTCTTCGCTCGATCTGGCTCTCGGGGCTCAACGCACTGCGTAAGGCTGGAGGCTCTCGACGGGAGTCCGGATCCTCATGCCGGGCGCGGGCCGTCTCCGCGATCTCGCTGAAGGCGAAGACACGGTTGTGTCCGGCACGTTTGCTGGCATACAGCGCCTTGTCCGACGCACCGCACATGTCGTTCGTCCCGCCTCGACCGCTCGGGTGCGGACCTGCATGGACGGCTCGATCGCACGGGCGATGCGATTTCCCTGAAAACTCGATTGTCATTCCACCTGGTTGCGCGCTTGTTCGAGGCTTGTGCCTGACTCGGATGCCCCTAGATTACCCTCGTCGGGCAAATCGAGCCGGTCGTTCGCCGAGCCCCACCATCCCCAACCACGCTAAACGAGGATTTACGACCATGTCCATGCGCCTCTCCACGCTCGCTACTGCCGCTCTCCTCGGTGCCATGCTGGTCGCCGGCTCCCTCATGACCGCACAAGCCGGCGAAGGTTGTACCAAGGACAAGAACAAGGACAGCGGAACCGCAACGGCCTTCCCGACCCAGATCCGGCAGCTCTGAACCGCGACTTGTAGTTCGTGAGGTCTTCGAGGCGGGGGCAACCTCGCCTCGATAACCAATGTCGGCGCGACGCGGTTCAGGGTCATTCTCGATGATACGGATCGCTTGAATCGTGTAGCTCCGTCTGATTGGAGTTAACCCGACATCCGAGTCCACTCGATCCCATTCGTACCCTGCGTCAACGCGTCTCAAGTTCGACCGCGTCCCGGCTCTCATGCGTCTGGTGGGAACTCGGTCTAATCCACTACACTCTCCACCGCTTTAAACCGCGCCAGCTAGAACAGTCATCGAGTCTGCCGGCGCCGATCCCATCCAAAAACATCCCACACCGCGTCGGGCGCGGTTTAAAACCGACTGCGGATGTATTTGAGCGCGCGGCTGATCGACAGTTCGATGTTCGACGGTCCGTTGCGAATGATGAACATCTCTCGATTCTTGTCGTCGTGCACAAACGCGGGTGTGTCCGCACGCTCGCACTCGACCGCTCCCACGCGAAGTCCGTCCAGGTCATAGAGGTCGAAGCGCACGAACCGCGCATACTCGGCCCCGATATGATGATTCAGCAGATTCTTGAAGTGCAGCCTGCACTTGTCCTCGTTTTCGAACTTGTCGGCGTCCAGGCCCAGCACGGTCCCGTCATCCGACACCCCCAGCAACAGAATCCCGCCTTCCGAGTTCAAAAATGCAGCGACGGCCTTCAGCCAGGCCATCTCGATCTCTCGACCCATCACCTTGCTGTGCAGATTCATGCGCATCGTGGACTTGAATTCGAGATGCGTGCCTTCGCCCGAGGCGATCAGCTCGCGCAGATCCTCCGCGGCGCGCCTTCGGTCGATGCTGAGTTTGGGCATGTCGCGCAGTTGTCGGTGGTATTTGCGCACCAACAGGGTCGTCATGCCCAGGCTGGCCAACAGGATGCCGAGCACTGTGAGGGCGACGATGTGCCACCGGCTCCGGAGGATCGCGAGGGTCTCGGAGATAGGCAGGACGACGCCCGCCCAACCGCCCGCGAGATCCTCGGTCAGTGGTCTGAAGCCGCCCCACCACTGACCCCTCGAGCTGGTGAAGCGGATCAGACCCTGCGCCGGGCGGCCCGCCAGGTTCCAGGCCGACACGGCGTCGAAGACCAGCGGGCCGCCGGGCGTCAGATGGACCGAGAAGAAGCCGCTCGCCTGCTCCGGATCCGGTGGCAGAGAGTCGTCCTCCGGGACATAGACGCCGCCGGCACCGCTGAAGAGAAAACCGCGACCCTCGGCCGCGACGGCGTGTCGCTCGATGCTCGCAACGATGGTCTCGATGGTCACGTCCAGTGCGGTCACACGCAGTTGTCCGGACTGCATCCAACCTAATGATGCCGTCAGACCGGGCTCCTGGGTCGACTCGAAGACGTAGGGTCGAGTCCAGAACACGGCGCCCGGTCGATCGGCCGCCGCGGTGAACCAGGGTCGAGTGCGCGGGTCGTGCTCGCTTGCCTCCTCACGCGTCTCCTGCGGGCGCAGCGCGGCGTCCCAGCGGGTGATTCGCATCGACTGTCCCGTTCCCGGCTCGTGCAGTCGGCTCATCCAGCCGTCGCCGTCGCGGCGCAGAAAATATTCGCTGCCGTCGGCCGAGGCATCGATCGCGCCCGCGATCTGGCCCATGTGGGCGAGGATCGGGGTCAAGCGTTGATTCAAGGCCCCTTCGTCGGCCGGGGTCAGACCGGCAGCGGCAAGACCGTCGCGAACGATCAGGAGCTGCTGCTCGACCGGCAGCAGGAGACCGCGAACCTCGTCGCGAACCAGTGCCGTCGCGGAATCAATGCGGCTTTCGGCCAGGTCCTCCTTGATGAGATTGATCAGGAGGATATTGATGGCCACCAACAGCCCGACGGTCAGGAGCACCAGCAGCACGAGGTCGCGAAGGAGACGCGAGCGGATCGGACCCGAGGAGGTCCGCAACAAGGAGAAGGGCGTCATGGGGAGGCTTGGGAACCGCTCAAAGATAAGTCAAACCTAGCGAGGCTTCGCCTCAGACCGACGAGTCATGGGGTGAGCTCCGGTATCGGGCGGCCCCGGTTGAGCGACGGAAGGCTAAACTTCCGTTGGTAGCCGCACGTAGCGGCGTGTGGCGCGTGGCCAAGATGCCAACCGG
>NZ_DATITZ010000002.1:0-5928 GCF_035467215.1 Thiocapsa sp.
GCGCACCGGCCTCGGCCGGACACCGGACCCGGCGACTGCCGGGCTCGGGGGACAGTCATCATCGTGGGAGAACACCGATGGGATGGACACTGCTTGGCCTGATCCTGCTCGCCGCGATTCTCGTCGTCGTCATCTACAACCGTCTGATTGCCGGACGCAATCGCTACAAGAACGCATTCGCTCAGATCGACGTCCAGCTCACGCGTCGCTATGACCTGATCCCGAATCTGGTCAAGGTCGCCGAGCGCTACATGACCCACGAGCGCGACACGCTCGAGGCCGTCATCCAGGCCCGCAACCAGGCCGTCGTCAGCCTCAAGCAGGTCGCGGCCGATCCAAGCGACGGCGCCGCGGTGGCGATGCTGGCCCAAGCGGAGATGGGCGTGGCAGGCGCACTGGGTAAGCTGTTCGCGCTCTCCGAGGCCTACCCAGACCTCAAGGCCAATCAGAACATGATGCAGCTCTCCGAGGAGCTGGTCAGCACCGAGAATCGGGTCGCCTTCGCGCGCCAAGCCTTCAACGATGCCGTCATGGGCTACAACAACCTGCGCGAGGTCTTTCCGAACAACCTGATCGCCCAGCGCTTCGGGTTCATGGCCGCGCAGTTGTTGGAGATCGAGGCACCGGAGAAACGCGAGGCCGTGCAGATATCCTTCTGAACCGCGCTTGCGGGTCTATGGAAGGTTTGCGTTCGGGAACGACCTCTCCGCGACCCAAGACCACGGCGGGGCGCGGTTCAGGATATTTTTTGATTTTTTCAATACTTAAACTGCGTCCGCTCCAACGCCGGCAGATGTCCTCCAAGACCGCACCCAAGCGAAAACCCCACATGAACACGAAGGACGCAGTTTAATTGGACTTCTTCGCGCATCAGGACCGCGCCCGTCGGCGTACGCATCTCCTCGTGGTGCTCTTCGTGCTCGCCGTCGTCAGCATCGTGGCGGTGGTCGACCTGGTCGCGCTCGCCTTCCTGGGGTTCGGCTCGGATCCGGACGGCCTCGGTGTCTCGCCTGAGTTCTCGTGGACTCTGGCTCGCGAGAGCCTCCCGCTGCTCATTTGGGTCTCCGTGCTGACGGCGGGTGCCATCGGGCTCGCCAGCCTCTTCCGCATCCTAACGCTACGCAACGGCGGCGGGGCGGTGGCGCGCGGGCTCGGCGGGGTCATGGTGAATGCGGACACCACGGATCCGCAGCTGCAGCGGTTGCGCAACGTGGTCGAGGAGATGTCCATCGCCGCCGGCGTGCCGGTGCCTCAGATCTATGTGCTCGAGCAGGAGGACGGCATCAATGCATTCGCCGCCGGCTATTCGCCAGCCGATGCGGCGATCGCGGTCACCCGGGGCGCTCTGCGGACGCTGAGCCGATCCGAGCTTCAGGGCGTCGTTGCACACGAGTTCTCGCACATCCTCAACGGCGATATGCGGCTCAACATTCGGCTGATCGGGATCCTGTTCGGGATCCTAGTGCTCGCCATCATCGGCCGACTCATGCTCTCGGTCCGGCATGGCCGGGCGAGCAAGCATACCGCCGCGATCGCCATGATCGGCCTCGCCTTGGTCGCCACCGGCTATATCGGACTCTTATTCGGCCGGCTGATCCGGGCGTCGGTGTCGCGTCAACGCGAGTTCCTGGCCGACGCCTCGGCCATTCAGTTCACCCGCGAGCCGGAGGGGATCGCGGGTGCCCTGAAGAAGATCGGCTCGGCGCAGGCCGGATCGGCGCTTGCGGCCGATAGCGAAGAGATCGGGCACATGCTCTTCGCTGCGGGGCTGACGCGTCGGCTCTTGGCGACCCATCCGCCGATCGCCGATCGCATTCGGGCGATCGAGCCGGGTTTCGATCCGGCGGAGCTCGAGAGGATGCGGGCGATGCCGACCCCGGCAGCGAGCGAGGCCGGCCTCGTCGCCTCGATGGCCGAGCCCGGTCCGGCCGCCGAAGGCCGACCGAGCGCATCGAGCCTCGATGCCGATTGCATCGTCGAAGCCATCGGCCGGCCCAATAGGGCACGGATCCAGGTGGCGGCTCGCCTGAACCGGGCGATCCCGGAGCCGCTCGCGCGCGCCGCCCGCTCCACCGAGTGGGTGATGACGGTCGTCTGCTATCTCCTGATCGACCCGGACCCCGAGATCCGCGAGCGCCAGCTCTTGATGGTCGCCGAGACGCTCGGCAGCGAGCATGAGCGTCAGGTCGGCACGCTCCTCTCCGCAGTACCGAGCCTGGCCGCGGACCTGCGCATCCCGCTGCTCGAGATCGCCTTTCCCACCCTGCGCCGTCGTCCGCAGACCGAGCTGACGCGCCTGATGGCGTTGCTCGATCGGTTGATCCATGCCGACGGACAGATCGATGTCTTCGAGTATGTCCTTGCACGCCTGCTCGCGCAGCAGATCCAGGACACCATCACCCCGAGCGATGCCCACAGCGCCGGAACTGCCCGGCTGTCGGATCGCGAAAACGAGGTCCGCGACCTGCTGATCATCCTGGCGGTGCACGGCAACCCGGATCAGCGCACCGCACGGACCTCCTTCGCCGCCGGCCTGGCGTCGCTCGGGATGCGTCGGCGTGAGTTGGCCCCGATCGGACCGAAGGACTGGCCGGAGCGGCTCGACCGTGCGCTCGACCGGCTCGATCGTCTGCGCATGGACGACAAGCAACGCCTGCTCCGTGCCTTGATCGCGACCCTGCAGCACGCCGGGATCAACCGGACGGAGATCGAGCTGCTGCGCGCCGTCGTTGCGGCCCTGCATGTCCCCATGCCGGTGTTGGACTGATGCCGCGTCCCATGATTCGGCGCGCTGCGAGTGCCGCGGCGCTCGCCGCCGCCCGTACACCGGCCGAGCTGCTCTCCCGGCTCTATTCAAACCGGGGCTTGGAGACCGCCGAAGAGTCCGCACCCGGGCTCTCGGCGCTCCACCCGGCAAGCGCGCTGCACGGCATCGACGAGGAGGTCGAGCTGTTGGTGCACTACATCCGGGGCGGCGGCCATCTACTGATCGTCTCGGACTACGACGCGGACGGTGCGACCGGCGGCGCCTTGGCTGTCCGGGGTCTGCGCAGCCTGGGCGCAACACAGGTCTCCTATCTGATCCCGAGCCGGTTCGCCTTCGGCTACGGACTGAGTCCGGCGGTGGTCGACGCCGCCGCTCCGCGCCGACCGGATCTGCTGATCACGGTCGACAACGGCATCGCCAGTCTCGCCGGGGTCGCGCGGGCCGCCGAGCTGGGCATCCCGGTCCTGGTGACAGATCATCATCTGCCCGGCGAGCAGCTCCCGGATGCTGCGGCGATCCTCAACCCCAATCAGCTCGACTGCAGCTTTCCGAGCAAGCACCTGGCCGGTGTCGGCGTCGTCTTCTATCTCTTGGTCGCCGCGCGTGCCCGTCTGCGCGAGCAAGGCTGGTTCGGTGCGGATCGACCCGAGCCCAACCTGGCGGATCTGCTGGACCTGGTCGCCTTGGGCACGGTCGCGGACGTGGTGACCCTGGACCGCAACAATCGGATCCTGGTCGAGCAGGGGCTCAGACGCATCCGTGCCGGGCGGTGCAGTCCGGGTGTGCGCGCACTGCTGACGATCGGCGGCCGGGACCCGAGCCGGACGACGGCCACCGATCTGGCCTTTGTCGCCGGTCCTCGGCTCAACGCGGCGGGTCGGATCGAGGACATGTCGGTCGGTGTGGAATGCCTCCTGACCGACGATCCGCAGGTCGCCGCGGATCTTGCCGCGCGTCTCGACGCGCTGAACCGACGACGCCGCGAGATCGAGGGCGAGATGAAGGACGCGGCCGAATCCTCCCTCGCGGGGCTCTGTCTGGACGGTGCCGTACTGCCGCCCGGACTCTGCCTGTTCGGCGAGGATTGGCATCAAGGCGTCTCGGGGATCGTCGCGGCGCGGATCCGCGAGCGGTATCATCGTCCCGTGATCGCCTTTGCGAACGGCGGCGACGGATTTCTGCGCGGCTCGGCGCGATCGGTCGAAGGGGTCCATGTCCGAGACCTGATCGCACTGGTGGATCGGCAGGATCCAGGCCTTATCGAGCGCTTCGGAGGTCACGCGATGGCCGCGGGGTTGAGCATCCGCCCGGAGGCCTTGCCCAGGTTCCGCGAGGCATTTGCGGAGGCCGTGCGTGCTGTGGTCGGCGACCGGCCGTCGCAACCGGAGATCGCATCCGACGGTGCGCTCCCGCCGCGGCTCATGACCCTGGAGACCGCCGAGACACTGCGCGTGGCCGGCCCTTGGGGCAAGGGCTTCCCGGAGCCCCGTTTCGACGGCACCTTCGATGTCTTGAGCGCACGTCTGGTGGGCGAACGTCATCTGAAGCTCCGTCTCGCCAGACCCGCGGCCGAGGATGGGCCGATCGAGGCTATCGGTTTCAACCTGGGCGAGCATATCTCGGAGGCCGGCGGCGCGGTGCGGCTCGCCTACCGATTGGACGTCAACGACTACCGAGGCAACCGCTCCGCGCAATTGATCCTCGAGCATCTGGAGCCCGCCGCATGAAGACTGTCGAACCGCCTATTTGGATTTCGGGATGAACGATACGATCGACGACGACGAAGACGACTATCAGGACGAAGAGCGCGGCCCGAGCAAGAGCCAGCTCAAGCGCGAGAAGTTGGCCCTGCAGGCCCTGGCCGAGCGCATGGCCGGGATGCCTCGGGCCGAGCTGGAGCGTCTGAACCTGAGTGCTGCGACCTGGGCCGCCTTGGACGAGACGCCCCGGATCAAGGATATCCGTGCACGCGGTCGCCACTGGAAGCGCATCGCCAATCTGTTGGAACGTGAGGACATGGCCGCCGTGCACGCCTTGGTCGACCAGGCGGAGGATCGCGAGCGCCAAGCGGCGGCACACCTACATGCTTTGGAACGCTGGCGCGAGCGACTCATCGCCGACGAGGAGGGTGCGTTGAGCGAATTCATCGATGAATGCCCGGATGTCGACCGCCAGCAGCTGCGCACCCTGATCCGCGCCGCGCAACGCGATCAGGAGCGCGGCCGGCCCGACGCACCGCGCAAGCTGTTCCGCTTCCTGCGCGACAGCCTGGAGTCCAACGCGTAAACGATGGGTATCGCTGCGCTCTACCCGTGCCGGAATCGAGATGTCGGAGCGCGGAAGATGGATTTCGCTGCGCTCTATCCATCCTACGCATTACGGGCTTTTCCGGGGCTTCGAGCTTGCTGGCCGTGACCATTTGGAGCTCACATGAACACCGCGATTGAACCGGCGCCTGGGGCGGCGAACGCGACCGGACAGCTCATGACGAACCATCCGTCGCTCTCCGTCGTCATCCCCATGTACCAGGAGATCGACAACGTCGAGCCCATGTTGTCGCGGGTCCATGAGGGACTTGCCGGCTACCGGGGCGCCTGGGAGCTGATCTGTGTCGACGACGGCAGCCGCGACGGCACGGGCGAGCGTCTGCGCAAGGTCGGCGAGCGTTACGGCCCACACGTTCGGGTGATCCGACTGAGGCGCAACTTCGGCCAGACCGCAGCCATGCAGGCCGGCTTCGACGCCGCACGCGGCGAGTTGATCGCCACGCTCGACGGCGATCTGCAGAACGACCCCGCCGACATCCCGCGCATGGTCGAGGAGCTGCTCGCACGCGACATCGATCTCCTGCAGGGCTGGCGTCGTCAGCGCCAGGATGCGCTGGTCATGCGCAAGCTGCCCTCGAAGATCGCCAACGCACTGATCGGAAAGGTCACGGGCGTGGCGCTGCACGACTACGGCTGAAGCCTCAAGGTCTACCGCGCCGAGGTGATCAAGGAGGTCACCCTGCTCGGGGAGATGCACCGCTTCATCCCGGTGTGGGTCGCCGGCGTCACCGCACCGGAGCGCATCGGCGAGAACGAGGTCGCCCATCAGGCACGCCAGTTCGGGACCTCCAAGTACGGGATCTCGCGCACCTTTCGGGTGCTGCTCGACCTGCT
>NZ_DATITZ010000003.1:0-6294 GCF_035467215.1 Thiocapsa sp.
TTGACCTGAATCTTCTCGCCGCCCGCAGGGATCTTGATGCTGTCGTTGGCCATGTGCAGTGCTCTCCTCGCCCAAAAGACGCCATGCTAACACCGGCTTCGTGGCTTGCGCAGACCTTCGATGCCCGAGCGAGCGCACCCGTTGGCGACGCGGATCGACGCGGCCGGTACAATCGCTCGATGACCGCCGTTGTGCACAAGCCCCGCTCGACCCGCGTGATCGTCGGCCTCTCCGGCGGTGTCGATTCGGCCGTCGCCGCCCATCGACTGCTCGAGCTGGGCTACGCTGTCGAAGCCCTCTTCATGAAGAACTGGGAAGAGGACGACGACCCCGGCTACTGCGCCGCCGCCGCGGACCTGGCCGACGCGCGCGGCGTCGCCGAACGGCTCGGGATCCGGCTGCACACGGTGAACTTCGCCACCGAGTATTGGGATCGCGTCTTCGAGACCTTCTTGACCGAGTATCGGGCTTTGCGGACCCCGAATCCCGATGTGCTGTGCAACCGGGAGATCAAGTTCGCCGCCTTCCTCGATCACGCCCTGGGGCTGGGTGCCGACCTTATCGCCACCGGCCACTACGCGCGGGTGACACGCCACGGGCAGGGCGCGCGGCTTCGTCTGTGCGCCGACCCCGACAAGGATCAGACCTATTTCCTGCATCTGCTCGATCAATCTCAATTGGAGCGCGCGCTCTTCCCGCTGCATGACCTGACCAAGCGCGAGGTCCGGGAGATCGCGAGGGGTCTCGGACTCGCCAATGCCGAGAAGAAGGACAGCACAGGGATCTGCTTCATCGGCGAGCGTCGCTTCCGGGACTTCCTCGCCCGCTACCTCCCGCGCAAGCCCGGTCCCATCGAGACCGCCGACGGAATCGTGATCGGCGAGCATCGGGGGCTCGCCTACTACACCATCGGGCAACGCCAGGGGCTCGGCATCGGCGGGATTCACGGCGGTCGCGAGGCGCCCTGGTTCGTCGCCGCGAAGGACGCCGAACGCAACACCTTGGTGCTGGTTCAAGAGACGCACCATCCGCTGCTCATGTCTTCCGGGCTGCATGCGGCTCGGCCGCATTGGATCGCCGGAGCGCCGCCGCAAGACCCGCCCTTTCGGTGCCTGGCGCGTCTGCGTCATCGCCAGCCCCTACAGCACTGCGAGGTCGTGGAGGCAGGGGCATCGGGTTGCCGCATTCAGTTCGACCAACCGCAGCGCGCGGTGACGCCCGGTCAATCGGTCGTGCTCTACCGCGACGACGTCTGTCTCGGCGGTGCAATCATCGACGCGGGTTGCCGCTGAGCCGGCCCGAGAACGAGTGCTTGGCGCAACCGCCTGGTTCGGGTTCAAATGACCTTCAATCCCCTCAGGAGATCCCCAGCCGAATGCCCCACGACAATCTCGACCGCCTCATCGCCCTCGCCGGAATCTATCAGGCCGTCAACTGTGTCATGCGCGTCGCCCGCTCCGGCTCGGCGGACACCGACGCCATGGAGCCCTGTATCTACAGCCTCCTGCAGGTCAATGCCGACGACGTGGGTGCGGTCTTCGGCGAGCCGGGACGGGTCGCAAACGGCGCACGACAGATCATTGCGCAGCTCACCGGCAAGCCGGAGCGCAACCTGGAGTTGACCCGCTACGTGGTCCTCTTGATGAAGCTGGAACGCGCCCTCGCGGCGCGCCCCGATCTCCTCGCGCGCGTCGGCGAAGGCATCGAGGCGGCGCAGGCGAAGCAGGAACACTTTGCGCTCCTGCACCCTAACATGCTGGCCCATCTCGCAGCGATCTACACCGACACCCTCAGCACGCTGGAACCTCGAATCATCGTCCGCGGCGACCCGCTGCATCTACAGAATCCCGACAACCAGAACCGGGTGCGCGCGCTCCTGCTCGCCGGCATCCGCTCCGCCATGTTGTGGCGCCAGGTCGGCGGTACCCGCTGGCAGCTGCTGCTGAAGAACAAGCAGATCCTCGCCGACGCCCGCCGCTATCTCAACAGCCTTGCCGACCGCACGGCCAATCCGAAGTCTGAAAGCTGATTGCTGGAGGCTGACGGCTTGAGCCCCGCCCCCACCCGAACATATTGCACCGCAGCATATAGCGCCGCACGGGCTTGGCCGCTAGAATCGGACCCAACCTGTTCGCCGAACCCGGAGCACCGCATGACCAACAGCTTCAACGCCAAAGCCACACTCGACGTCGCCGGCACGGACTACGAGATCTTCAAGCTCGACGCCGTCCCCGGCAGCGCCCGCCTGCCCTTCTCGCTGAAGATCCTGTTGGAGAACCTGCTCCGCAACGAGGACGACCTCACCGTCACCCGTTCGGACATCGAGGACCTGGCCAACTGGGACCCCAAGGCCGAGCCATCCAAAGAAATCCAGTACCGCCCGGCCCGCGTGCTGATGCAGGACTTCACCGGCGTGCCCGCGGTCGTCGATCTGGCCGCGATGCGCGATGCAATGAAGGCGCTCGGCGGCGACCCGCGCAAGATCAACCCGCTCCAGCCGGCCGAGCTGGTCATCGACCATTCGGTGCAGGTCGACCATTTCGGCTCGAACGATGCCTTCGCGCTCAACGCGGAGCTTGAGTTCCAACGCAATCAAGAACGCTACAAGTTCCTCAAGTGGGGCCAGAAGGCGCTCGACGGCTTCAAGGTCGTGCCGCCGGACACCGGCATCGTGCATCAGGTCAACATCGAGTATCTCTCGCGCGTCATCTTCCCGAACCCGCTCGATGGCCGCACCCAAGCCTATTTCGATACCTGTGTCGGCACCGACTCCCACACCACCATGGTCAACGGGATCGGCGTCCTGGGCTGGGGCGTGGGCGGGATCGAGGCCGAGGCATCCATGCTCGGCCAACCGGTCTCGATGCTGGTTCCCAAGGTCGTCGGCTTTAAGCTGACCGGTAACCTGCGCGAAGGCGTCACCGCAACCGACCTGGTCCTGACCATCGTCGACATGCTGCGCAAGCACGGCGTGGTCGGCAAGTTCGTCGAGTTCTACGGCCCGGCGATCGCGACCCTGCCGATGGGCGAGCGCACCACCATCGCAAACATGGGGCCCGAGTACGGGGCGACCTGCGGTCTCTTCCCGGTCGATCAGGTCACGCTCGACTATCTGCGCCTGACCGGTCGCGACGAGGCGCAGATCGCCTTGGTCGAGGCCTACTGCAAGGCACAGGGCGTCTGGCACACCGCCGACGCCGCCGAGGCCGATTATTCCGAGACCCTCGCCCTGGATCTGGGCGATGTCGTGCCCTCGCTCGCAGGCCCGAAGCGCCCGCAGGACCGGGTGCCGCTCACCGAGATGGCGAGTCACTTCCCGGCCGCACTTGCCGCCCTCAAGAAGGAGCGCAACATCCCGAGCAAGGGCCCCGCGAAGGCGGTTATGGGCGGGCACGAGGTCGAGATCTCCGACGGCTCCATCGTGGTCGCGGCCATCACGTCCTGCACCAACACCTCGAACCCGAGCGTCATGCTTGCCGCCGGCTTGGTCGCCAAGAAGGCCGCGGCCCTGGGTCTCAAGGCCGCGCCCTGGGTGAAGACCTCGCTCGGCCCGGGCTCGATGGCGGTGACGCGCTATCTGGATCGCGCCGGGCTCACCGAGCCTCTCAAGGCATTGGGTTTCCACAACGTCGGCTACGGCTGTACGGTCTGTATCGGCAACACCGGCCCGCTTCCCGCGCCGGTCTCCAAGGCCATCGCGGACAATGACCTCTGCGCCGTGTCCATCCTCTCGGGCAACCGCAACTTCGAGGGCCGGGTTCATGCCGAGGTGCGCATGAACTATCTGGCGAGCCCGCCGCTGGTCGTCGCCTACGCCATCGCCGGGCGGATCGATCTGGACCCCTACAAGGATCCGCTGACGACCGCCCCGAACGGCAAACCCGTCTATCTCAAGGATATCTGGCCGACCCAGGACGAGGTCAACGCGGCCATCGCCGAGAACGTCACCGTCGACGAGTTCACCTCCGCCTACGCGGACGTCTACGCCGGGGACGCGCGCTGGCAGTCGATCGATGTGGCCGCGAGCCAGACCTACGCCTGGCCGGCCGACTCGACCTACATCCGCAACCCGCCTTATTTCGACGGGATGACGCTGGACGTGGCCCCGGCCGAGGACATCGCGGGCGCACGCTGCCTGGCCGTGCTCGGCGACTCCATCACCACCGATCACATCTCGCCCGCCGGCTCGATCAAGCCCAACTCGCCGGCAGGCAAGTATCTGATCGAGAAAGGCGTGGATCCCAAGGACTTCAACAGTCTGGGCTCGCGGCGCGGCAACCACGAGGTGATGATGCGCGGCACCTTCGCCAACATCCGACTACGCAACCTCATGGCGCCGGGCACCGAGGGCGGCGTGACACTCCATCAGCCGGACGGCGAGGAGATGTCGATCTACGACGCGGCGATGAAGTACCAATCCGAGGGGACGCCGGTCATCGTGCTCGCCGGGAAGGAATACGGCTCGGGCTCCTCGCGCGACTGGGCCGCGAAGGGACCGCGTCTCTTGGGCGTGCGCGCCGTGATCGCCGAGAGCTACGAGCGCATCCATCGCTCGAACCTGGTCGGCATGGGCATCCTGCCGCTCGAGTTTCTGCCGGGCGACAACGCCCAAGCGTTGGGCCTGACCGGGACCGAGCAGTTCGACATCACCGGGCTCGACAACGCCGAGGCAAAATCGGTGGCGGTCACGGCGACGGCGCCCGACGGGTCGGTGAAGACCTTCAAGGCCAAGGTGCGGATCGATACACCCAACGAGGTCGACTACTACAGGCACGGCGGGATCCTCCCCTATGTCCTGCGTCGGCTCGCGGCCTGATCCGATGACGATGGATCTCACCGGCCTGACCGCCATCTCGCCCGTCGACGGCCGCTACGGCTCCAAGACGACCGATCTGCGGCCGATCTTCAGCGAGTTCGGGCTGATTCGCTACCGGGTGCTGGTGGAGGTCCGCTGGCTGCAGACCTTGTCGCGGCATCCCGGAATCCCGGAGGTGCCCGTCTTCTCGGCCGAGGCCGACCGGCTGCTCGACGACATCGCCGAGCAGTTCGCCGTCGCGGATGCGCAGCGCATCAAGGAGATCGAGCGGACAACGAATCACGACGTCAAGGCGGTCGAGTATTACCTCAAGGAAAGGGTTGCCGACCACTCTGAGCTCAACGCGGCAAGCGAGTTCATTCACTTCGCCTGCACCTCCGAGGACATCAACAATCTCGCCCACGGGCTCATGTTGAGCGCCGGGCGCGAGCAGGTTCTGCTGCCCGAGATGGACGCCGTCATCGCGGCCGTTCGGGACTTGGCGCACCGCTACGCCGATCAGCCGATGCTCTCGCGCACCCACGGACAGCCGGCCACGCCGACGACGCTCGGCAAGGAGATGGCGAACCTCGTCCACCGGCTGCGCATCCAGCGCGATCGCGTCGCCGAGGTGACCCTGTTGGGCAAGATGAACGGCGCGGTCGGCCACTACAACGCCCATCGCGTCGCCTATCCGGATCTCGATTGGCCCGGCTTGACCCGTGGCTTCGTCGAGTCTCTCGGGCTCGCCTGGAACCCTTACACGACCCAGATCGAGCCCCATGATTACATGGCGGAGCTGTTCGACGCCCTCGCGCGCTTCAACACGATCCTGATCGACCTCTCGCGCGACCTCTGGGGCTACATCTCGCTCGGTTACTTCAAGCAGCGTACCGTCGCGGGCGAGGTCGGCTCCTCGACCATGCCACACAATGTGAACCCGATCGACTTCGAGAACGCGGAAGGCAACCTCGGGATCGCCAACGCCATCCTCGGACATCTGGCCGCAAAGCTGCCCATCTCGCGCTGGCAGCGCGATCTCACCGACTCGACGGTGCTGCGCAACCTCGGCGTCGGCGTCGCCCACACCAGCATCGCGCTGCAGTCGACGCTGCGCGGGATCGGCAAGCTGGAGGCCGATCCCGCACGGATGGCGGCCGATCTGGATGCGAACTGGGAGGTCTTGGCGGAGCCGATCCAGACCCTGATGCGCCGCTACGGCGTCGAACGCCCGTACGAGCGGCTCAAGGAGCTGACCCGCGGTCAGCGCATCGGACCGGAAGCGCTCAAGGTCTTCATCGATGGACTGGAAATCCCGCAAGAGGCGAAGGCCGAGCTCGCGAACCTGACACCCGCAACCTATCTCGGGGATGCCGCTCGGCTTGCACGCGAAATCTGAGTGGTGGGAGAATAAAAAAGGCCGTTCACGCCTAGACGTGAACGGCCCTCCCATAAGCCCCGGTCGGGGGGATGAGGCTTATTGGACCTGCCACGCCGAT
>NZ_DATITZ010000004.1:0-10946 GCF_035467215.1 Thiocapsa sp.
TGTACTCAAGCTCCAGCACCTTGTCGTGGAGCTTGGCGATGCGGCTCTCCGCATCATCGGTCCAGGTCGGCTCAAGCTCCGCCAGATCAAGCTCGGCGGCCTGAGCCTGAATCAACACGGCCAGCTCGGCGCGCTCCTCCCGCTCCTCGGGGGGTAGGCCGCGCATCCGCTCCATCGAGCCCTTCAGATCGATCAAACCCTTGTAGAGTCCGGCGTGGGCAATCGGGGGCGTGATGTAGCTGATGAGGGTCGCCGCGGCACGTCGCTTCGCGATGGTGCCTTCGGACGGGTTGTTCGAGGCGTAGAGATAGACGTTGGGCAGATCCGTGATCAGACGATCAGGCCAGCAGGCCCCCGAGAGACCGGCCTGCTTGCCGGGCATGAACTCGAGTGCGCCGTGGGTTCCGAAGTGCAGCACCGCATGGGCGCCGAAGTCGTCGCGGATCCAGCGATAGAAGGCCGAGAAGGCATGGGTCGGGGTGAAGCCCTTCTCGAAGAGCAACCGCATGGGGTCGCCCTCGTAGCCGAAGGCCGGCTGGATGCCGACGAAGACGTTGCCGAACTGGGCGCCGAGCACGAACAGCGAGCCGCCGTCGGTCTGCTGCTTGCCGGGCGCCGAGCCCCATTGGGCCTCGATCTCGGCCAGCCAGGGCTCGCGCCGGACATGATCGTCGACCGGGATGCGGACATGCACGTTGGCGTGGGAGCCGAACCGCCCGGAGTTGCCGTTGACGATCTGCTCGCGGAGGGCGTCCACATCCTTGGGCACATCGACCCTGTAGCCTTCGGCATGCATCGTCTTGAGCGTGTGATACAGCGAGGCGAAGACCGACAAATAGGCGGCCGTGCCGGTGTTGCCGGCGTTCGGCGGGAAGTTGAAGAGGACGATGGCGACTTTGCGCTCGGCGCGCTTAGTCCGGCGCAGACGCACCAGACGCTCCACACGCGAGGCCAGACGTTGCGCGCGCTCGGCGTGCGACTGCATGTCGCGCGCACCGTCGCCCGCGCCGCCGCCGCTGCGACCGCCGTAGACCATGGAGCCGGTTGCGCCGTCCAGCTCGGGGATGGCGACCATCATGGTCGCTTCGACCGCAAGCAGACCTTGGCTGGAGGACTCCCACTGGTCGACATGCTGGAACTCGACCGCCAGGGTGGACAGATAGGGCACATCCAGCTTGGTCAGGATCTCCTCGGCCGCCTTGGAGTCGTTGTAGGCCGGTCCGCCGACCAGGGAGAATCCGGTCAGCGAGATGACCGCATCGACCGTCGCCTTGCCATCCTTCAAGAAGAACCGCTCGATCGCCGGGCGCGCGTCTAGACCGCTCGCAAACGCCGGGATGACCTGCAGACCGCGCGCCTCGAGCGCCTCGATCACGCCGTTGTAGTGCGCGGCGTTGCCGGCCAGCACGTAGGAGCGCATCAGCAGCAGACCGACGCGACCGACGGGACGACCGTTGACGGGCGGCAGACTCGCGATCTGATCGGAGATCCGCCCCTTCATCTTCGGATGATAGAGCCCGACGTCCGGATACTCGACCGGCGGCGCGGCCTTGATGGTGCCGCGCAGATGACGCCTCGGACCGTCGGCGTAGCGGTCGACCAGGAACCGGATCATGTTGCCCAGGTTCTCGTCCGAGCCGGCCAGCCAGTATTGGAGCGTCAGGAAGTAGGCGCGCACGTCCTGGGCGGTGCCCGGGATGAAGCGCAGCAGCTTGGGGATACGTCGCAGCATCGACATCTGCTGGGCGCCGGCGCTCTGTTTCTTCTCCTTGCCGCCGCGCAGACGCTTGAGCAGCGCCATCGGGCCGCCCGGGGAACCGTCCATCTTGAAGCCGCCGAGCCGCGTCATCTTCATCAGCTCGCCGGCCGACATGCAGACGATCATGGCGTCGCAGTCGTCGCGACGGGCGGCGAGCGCGGGCAGGATGGGTTTGAAGTGCTCCTCCATGACCAGCATGGTGATCATGATGATGTCGCCGCGCGCGATGTCCTCGCGACAACGCTCGAGCAGCTCCGGGGAATCGGCCCATTCGGTCGCAGCGTACAGCGTCAACTGCAGGCCGGGCAGCTCGCGCTGCAGGGACGGACGCGCCCGCTCGGTCGTACCGGCGAGGTGCCCGTCGAGATTCACAATGACCACACGGACCGGTGTGATGTCCGTGGTCGTGGCGCGCTTGTCAGCGGCCGAAGTGCGCTTTGGCATCGTAGAGCGTCTCCACAGTGATGGTCTGGATGCCCTGTTCCGCCGCGAAGCGCTCGGTATTCCGACGCGCCTTGCCGCGCACGAAGAACGGGATCTTTTTCAGCTCCTGCTCGGCTTCCGCTGCCCAAATGACGGTTGAAACATCGGCCTGCGCCAGCGAATCGACTGGCGAATCGACCGGCGAATCCGCCGGTTCGGCCGCCGACTGCGACTCGGATCCGGCCTCGGCCGGACGACTCGTCCCGACCCGCGATCCGAGATGCGACGCCGTGGCCGCATCGTGAAACTCGAAGTCCTCCCGGAACATGGTGATGAGATGCTCTTCGAGCCCCATCATCAAAGGGTGGACCCAGGTGTCGAAGATCACGTTCGCACCTTCGAAACCCATCTGCGGCGCATACCGCGCCGGAAAATCCTGGACATGCACGGGCGCGGAGATGACCGCGCAGGGAATACCCAACCGCTTGGCGATGTGGCGCTCCATCTGGGTGCCCAACATCAACTCGGGCTGAAGCTCCGTCGCCCGTTTCTCGACCTCGAGATAGTCGTCCGTGATCAGCGGCTCGACGCCGTAGCGCTTGGCACACTCGCGTACGTCGCGGGCAAACTCGCGGGCATAGGTTCCGATGCCGACGAGGGTAAAACCCAACTCTTCGGCACACATCCGGGCCGCCGCAACCGCATGGGTGGCGTCGGCGAAGATGAAGACACGCTTGCCGGTCAGGTAGGTCGAATCCACCGACCGCGAGTACCAGGGCATTCTAGACGAAATCGGCGACTTGGCATCAGTCACGTCGATCCCGGCGATACGCCCGACCTCGTCGAGAAAATCACGGGTCGCGCCGATGCCGATCGGCACCGTCTTCACCGTCGGCTGGCCGAACATGCGCTCCAGCCAAAGACAGGTCTGATCGGCCGTCTCGGGATAGAGACAGACGTTGAAGTCGGCCTCCGGGATCCGGAGCAGGTCTTCCGGGGTGGCACCCAAGGGCGCGACCACATGGACATCCACGCCGACCGAGGCGAGCAGCCGGGTGACCTCTTCGACATCGTCGCGGCAGCGAAAACCCAGGGCCGTCGGGCCGAGCAGATTCGCACGCGGGCGTCGATCGGCCGGTCTGGGCTCCGGGTGACGTCCGGCCTCCGGGACGCGGGATTTGAGCAGACCGCGGACCAGCTGATAGAAGGTCTCGTTCGCACCCCAGCATTCCTTGCGCGCATAGGCCGGCAGCTCGAGCGACAGGACCGGCACCGGCAGCCCCATCCCCCGAGCCAGGGCACCGGGCTGATCCTGGATCAGCTCGGCCGTGCAGGCCTCGCCGACCAGGAGCACGCGCGGCTTGAAGCGCTCGACGGCCTCGCCGACGCTGGTCTTGACCAGCTCCGCGGTATCGCTGCCGAGCTCGCGCGCCTGGAAGCTGGTGTAGGTCACGGGCGGACGGGTCGCCCGCCGCTCGATCATGGTGAAGAGCAGATCCGCGTAGGTGTCGCCCTGCGGCGCGTGCAGGACCAGATGCACGCCTTCCATGGAGGCGACGATCCGCATCGCGCCGATGTGCGGGGGTCCTTCGTATGACCAAAGTGTCAGCTGCATGGCGTCAGACCCGCAACAAGGCAGCACGCCGCAGCGGCCGCGCAAAGAGCTCGGCAAGATCGGCGGCTTGATCGAAACCATGGACCGGCGTGAAGACCAGCTCGATGGACCACTTGGTGCGCAGACCCTCGGACTCCAGCGGATTGGCAAGCCCCAGACCGCAGACCGTAAGGTCCGGGCGATCCTCGCGCAGCCGATCGAGCTGGCGTTCCAGATCCTGACCCTCGGTGAGGCGCACGCCCTCGGGCAGGAGGCGCATCTCCTCGGTCATAAGCTGACGATCGAGAAACGGTGTGCCGACCTCGACCAGCTCCATGCCGCACTCGCGCTGCAGGAAGCGCGCAAGCGGGATCTCAAGCTGCGAGTCCGGTAGAAAACTGATGCGCTTGCCTGCGAGCGCCTCGCGATGATGCGCCAGTCCTCGTCTGGCCCGTGCGATCGCCGGCGCCGTCACGGCATCGAGCACCTCGCCCGACACGCCCCACGCCTCGGTCGCCGCGCGCAGCCAGCCGAGCGTGCCTTCGACGCCGAAGGGATAGGGCGCGGTCAGCAGGCTGCCCCCCCGCGCCTCGCAGGCGCGCGCCGTCTCCCCTAAAAAGGGCTGGGCCAGCAGGACCTTGGTCCCGCTGCCCAGGGGAGGAAACTCGGTCGTCCGACGCGGCGGCAGAAAGTGCACCGGACCGATCCCCAGCTCGGCAAACAGCCGGGCGAATTGATCTTCGACCACGTCGGGTAAGGTGCCGAGGACCAACAGCGAGCGCTCGCCGCTCGGAAGCTGTGGCAGCTCGGGCACCAGCGCCTTCAGACAGGCGTCCTCGCCTTGCGTGAAGGTGGTTTCCAGACCGCTCGCCGAGTAATCGAGGATCCGCACCCGTCCGCGATAGACGCCGGACAGACGCTCGGCGGCCTTCGCCAGATCGAGCTTGATGACCTCGGACGGACAGGAGCCGACCAGGAACAGGGTGCCGATGTCGGGGCGCCGCTCCAAGACCTCGGCGACCACGCGATCCAGCTCGGCGTTGCAGTCCGCCAGACCCGCAAGATCGCGCTCATGCAGGATCGCGGTGGCAAAGCGCGGCTCCGCGAAGATCATCACACCCGCAGCGGACTGCAGCAGATGCGCACAGGTGCGCGAGCCGACGACCAGGAAGAAGGCATCCTGGATCTTGCGGTGCAGCCAGACGATCCCGGCTAGGCCGCAGAAGACCTGCCTTTGGCCGCGCTCGCGCGTCACGACCGGAAGCGTATCGCCGGCGGCGGATGCCCGACCGAGTGCCTGCGGTGCACTCATTCGGTCGCCTCCGCAAGGGTCTCGCGATCCTTTGCCTGATCGAGCCGGGCGGCGCGCAACTTGATCAGGAACTGCGCGGCATTGATGACATAGGTCGCATAAGCGGCCAGTGCCAGCCACATCAGCCCTTGCGTATCGAGTGCCGCGGTGGCGAGCGCCAACAGATAGGCGGTGTGCAGAGCCAGCACCAGCATGCTGAAGACGTCTTCCCAGAAGAAGGCCGGCGCGAAGAGATAGCGCCCGAAGACCACGCGCTCCCAGATCGCGCCGGTGATCATGATGGCGTAGAGCACGAGCGTCTTCACAACGATCGATACGGTCGCGGCGAGCTCGCCCTCGCCGGTCGTCAAATAACGCAGCACCAGATAGAGGCTGACCAGGAAGACCAGAAACTGCACTGGCGCAAGAATGCCCTGGACCAGCGTCCACGGGGACTCATCGCGGCGGAGGCGCTCCTCCGGGGTGTAGAGAGGTCTGCGTTGCTGCGGTTGCATTCGAGGATGATTCATCAGTGGACGAACTAGGGTATGATCCGCCGTCGCGTTCTACATATGACGAATCTAGTCCGCTTTCAGGGATGCGTCAACCAAACTTTACGTAAACCTGACTTGACAACCCCGCACCAGGCACCACAATAGGGTAGCGAGCCCGACCGTGGTGAACCGGCGTTTCTGCATTGCCATCGGCAGCAGCGCGCCTCGCAGCCGGCACATGCCGGCCGCAGCAAGATCCCCCCACTCGGACTCCGCACAACGGCGGCACTCGGACGATCCCGAACGGATCGGCAGGGCGGCACGCACCTCGCGCCTCGGCGTGTTTTTTCGTTGACGACTGTCGTCCCGAGCAGCGCAAGCGATCTCTTGTGATCATCGATACGAGACAGGATCCGGCCGAAGCCGGAAGCCGCGTCGAGCGATGCGCCCGAGGCCGTCGGGCGCAACGGTGCAGGTGTCGGATGCCCATGGGCATGTCGCACCGTCAGGAACGCTCCGGCAAGCCAGCCGCTATCGGCACCGAAAACGGGTTGCGCGGGCGCGCCCCGAGGCATTGGAGGGTCTGGTCGTCGTGAGTCCGTTCAGAGCCCC
The DNA here is from genome assembly GCF_035467215.1 of Thiocapsa sp. Taxonomy (GTDB): domain Bacteria; phylum Pseudomonadota; class Gammaproteobacteria; order Chromatiales; family Chromatiaceae; genus Thiocapsa. The sequence goes on from NZ_DATITZ010000004.1 coordinate 6,174, forward strand.
GAAGGAATCGTTCGGCACCCTCGATGCCGAAACGGCGGCGGCGCTGGTCGAAGGCGCAACCGACATCGCGGTCGTGGTCGACCAGGCGGGCATCGTCTGCGACATCTCCTTCGGCAGCGAGGACCTTTCGAGCGAGCTCAGCAAGGACTGGATCGGCCAGCCATGGCTGACCACCGCGCTGCCGGAGAGCCGCGCGAACCTCGAAGCCTTGCTCAGCGAGGCATCCGACTCCCGCGTCACCCGCTGGCGACAGGTCAATCATCCTTCCGTGCGCGGGACCGACATCCCGATTCAGTACCGAGCCTTGCGTCTCGGCACCAGTGTCGTGGCCCTGGGGCGCAACCTCCAGGGCATGGCCGCCCTGCAACAACAGCTCGTCGACGCCCAACAAGCACTCGAACGCGACTACTGGCGCTTCCGCCAGGTCGAGACCCGTTATCGGCTGCTGTTTCGTATGGTTTCGGAGGCCATCCTCATCATCGATGCGCCGACCCAGCGGGTCGTGGAGGCGAATCCCGCCGCCGGACAACTGCTCGGTGAATCCCCGACGCGGGTCATCGGTCGTCCCTTCCCGGAAGGGTTCGACACCGAGGGCACGCAGGCGATCAATGGCCTGTTGGCCGGGGTCCGTGCCGCCGGGCGGGCGGACGACGTGCGGGCCAAGCTCGCCGACGGCATGCAGGAGTTCCTGGTGTCGGCCTCGCTGCTGCGCCAGGAGAACCTCTCGTTCCTCTTGGTGCGGCTCTCCCCGATCGTCGCCGAGACCGCCACCTCGACCCTGCCGGAGAACCGGGCACGCTATCTTCGCGTCCTCGAGAACGCACCGGACTGCGTCGTCATCACGGATGCGGACGGGCGGGTCCTGAGCGCCAACAACACCTTCCTGGCCTTGACCGAGATCGCCGCGGAGCAACAGGCGCGCGGCGAGTCGCTCGACCGTTGGCTCGGACGTCCGGGCGTCGACCTGAATGTCTTGATGGCCAACCTGCGTCAACACGACACGGTTCGGCTCTTTGCGACCACCCTGCGCGGCGAATACGGCTCCACGACGGATATCGAGATCTCGGCCGCGGCGGTGCGCAACGGGGAGCGCCCCTATTTTGGATTCTTCATCCGCGATGTCGGTCGCCGGCTTCATGCCGAGCAGCCGACGAGCCCGGAGCAGCCGCGTTGGCTCGACCAACTCACCGACCGGGTCGGGCGGGTTCCGCTCAAGGAGCTGGTGCGCGAGTCGACCGATACCATCGAGCGGCTTTGCATCGAGGCGGCCCTGAAACTGACCGGGGATAATCGCGCCTCGGCGGCCGAGCTCCTGGGGTTGAGCCGCCAAAGCCTATACGTCAAAATCGATCGATACGGCATTACCGACCAAGCAGCCGAGCCCTCGGCGCCAGACGACAAGTGAGCGGCATGAATCGAAGCGCGTTACCCGCGGCAGCGTCCGCATACCCGTCCATGCCCGCGATCTTGGAAGTATCGCATCCCATCACCTGGTTCCCGCCGATGTGGGCCTTCGCGTGCGGGGTTGTGTCCTCCGGAGCGCCTGTCCTGCAGCAGTGGTGGCTCCTCCTCGCCGGCGTGCTCTTGGCCGGCCCTCTGATGTGCGGGACGAGCCAGGTCGTCAATGATTGGTACGACCGTCATGTGGACGCCATCAACGAGCCGAACCGCCCGATCCCCTCGGGACGAATTCCCGGGCGCTGGGGCCTCTATCTCGCACTGATCTGGACCGCGGTCTCGCTGCTGCTCGCCTGGGTGCTCGGAGCCTGGGTCTTCGGGGCCTCGCTGATCGGCATGGCTTTGGCCTGGGCCTACAGCGCACCACCGTTCCGCCTCAAGGGCAACGGCTGGTGGGGCAACCTCGCCGTCGGCTTCTCCTACGAGGGATTGGCCTGGATCACCGGGGCCGCCGTCATGCTCGGCGGCGCCATGCCGGACTGGCGGATCCTCGCGCTCGCCGTGCTCTACAGCATCGGCGCGCACGGCATCATGACGCTCAACGATTTCAAGGCAATCGAGGGCGACAAGCAGATGAACGTGCGCTCGCTGCCGGTTCAGCTCGGTGTCGACGGGGCCGCGCGCTTGGCCAGCATCGTCATGGCCGTGCCCCAAGCCATCGTGATCGCGCTCTTGTTCGCTTGGGACAAGCCGGCCCACGCCATCGCCGTCGGCGTGGTCCTACTGATCCAACTGCTGCTGATGATTCGCTTCCTGCAGAGTCCGCGCGAGCGGGCCACCTGGTTCAGCGGGCTCGGCGTCAGCGTCTACGTCACCGGGATGATGATCAGCGCCTTCGCCGTGCGCGGGCTTCTCGCTTGAGTGAAACCCGACGGAAGACTTGATCGCGCCTGCCCGGCGCGCGTGCGCCGGGCTTTGAAACCCTTCGATTTACCCAACCTCAGGGCCAGCATTCGATGACAACTCTTGAGACATTCGACGTCGTGATCGTCGGCGGCGGGCCCGCCGGCGCCACCGCTGCAACCGATCTGGCCAAGCGCGGTCGTCGCGTTCTCCTGCTCGATCGCGGCGGGCGCATCAAGCCCTGCGGCGGCGCCATTCCTCCGCAGGCCATGCGTGAGTTCGATATCCCGGAGTCCATGCTGGCGAATCAGGTCAACTCGGCCCGCATGGTCTCCCCGTCCGATCAACGTGTGGACATGCCCATCAACGGCGGCTATGTCGGCATGGTGGATCGCGAGCATTTCGACGAGTGGCTGCGCGAACGTGCCGCGCAAGCCGGAGCCGAGCGACGCACCGGCACCTTCGAGGCGGTCGAGCGCGATACCGACGGTGTCGCCCTGATCCGCTATCGGCCGGGCGCCGGGCGCAGCGGCAACGAGTCCGAGCGGGTCCGCGCCCGTGCCGTGATCGGTGCCGACGGGGCGCACTCGGCGGTCGGCAAGCAGTGCGTTCCGGGCGCGGACAAGATCAAATATGTCGCCGCCTATCACGAGATCGTGCGGACCCCGGCCAACGGCGGTCCGGCCGATTTCGACGGCACACGCTGCGATGTCTACTATCAGGGCGACATCTCGCCGGACTTCTACGGCTGGGTCTTCCCGCACGGCGACACGACCAGCGTCGGCGTGGGCACCGCGGTGGATGGCTTCTCGCTCAAGAGCGCGACCACCGAGCTGCGTCGCCGCGCCGGGCTGGAGCACGCCGAGACCCTGCGTCGCGAGGGCGCACCCATCCCGCTCAAGCCGCTCAAACGTTGGGACAACGGACGCGATCTGGTGCTGGCCGGCGATGCCGCCGGGGTCGTAGCTCCCGCCTCGGGCGAAGGCATCTATTACGCACTGGTCGGGGGACGACTCGCCGGGGACGCGGTCGACACCTTTCTCTCCACCGGCGATGCCCGCGCACTCAAGAGCGCACGGGCACACTTCATGAAATCCCACGGCAAGGTCTTCTGGGTGCTGGGGATGATGCAGTACTTTTGGTACTCCAGCGACAAGCGTCGCGAGCGTTTCGTGAGCATGTGCAAAGACCCGGACGTGCAGTCTCTGACCTGGGATGCCTACATGAACAAGCGTTTGGTCCGCGCGAAGCCGGCGGCCCATCTGCGGGTCTTCTTCAAGGACATGGCGCACCTCTTGGGTTTCGTCTCGGCCCGCTGACGTAACGCGATCGCCGCGAGCACCCCCAAGAGGCGCCATCATGGCCGAGCTCTTCGCAAGCGGGCGCTTGATCGATCTGATCCTCGGCCTGGTCGCAGTCGAGGCGATCGCACTGACGGTGCTCCACCGCCTGACGGGCAAAGGTGTCGCTCCGCGCGATCTGGTCGGCCTGCTGCTCGCGGGCGCCTTCCTATTGGTCGCGGTGCGTTTCGCCTTGACCGGCGCCGAGTGGATCTGGGTCGGCGCCTGGCTGGCCTTGGCCCTGGTCGCTCATCTTGCCGATCTGGCCCTGCGCTGGCGGCCCTGACCCCTCCGCATCAGTTGCCGGCAGGCAGATCGCCCTTCGTGTTCTGCGCCGAATACCAGGCGAGGTGCTCGAGGAGCTGGGTGGTGCGTTGGACGGATGACTGAACCGCATCGACCAATGCGGGCACGCGACCCAAATCGACCCCGTCGGTCACCTCTAGCGCGGCAAGCTGCGCATTACCGACAATGGCCGCAAGGAGCTCGCGGTACAGTGGATTGGCACTCCATTGCAACTGCTGGCGCATGATCTTCTGCTGCTCCAGCAGGCCGGCCTGAACTCGATGCCGGGCATCCTCGGCCATCTTGCGCTCGCTCAGGTCAGTCAGCAAAAGCACGAAGCCCAAGACCTGCTCGGGCGAGGAAAAGACCGGATCGGCGCGCACCAGAAACGGCCGAAGGCCGACATCCCTGGTGTTCAGCTCGACCTCTCCACGCCAAGCCCGACGCTGCGCCACCAGCTCATGGAGACGGCGGCGCGCCTCCGCCTGCGTCGGCTCCGAGAACAAGGCCAGCAGATCATCGAGACATCGCGGACGCGATTGATCGGGATGCAGGAGCCGCTCGAAGGACTGCGTGGTCAGCAGAAAAGCGCCGTCCGCATCGGCGAGGAGTATCGGCTGCTCGGAAACACTGACCTGCGAGCGGACTTGTGCAAGCTGCGCCTGGGCGATGAGCACACGGACCGAGCGAAACTGCTGGATGACATCCGCGACGGATTCGCCAATCAATCTGGCCGTGGCCAGATTCGCGGAGGTCCAGGGATCGGATGTGCCTTCGACCACCTGATGCCATTGCGCGAAGGACCGCCGCGGCGAAAGCTGCGAAGGATCGTCTCCGCTGAAGACCG
>NZ_DATITZ010000005.1:0-25580 GCF_035467215.1 Thiocapsa sp.
GCTGCGTCGCAGCAGATCAAGCTCGACCGGCGGAAGGTTTCTCGCCTGGGTCAGATCGATGAAGCTGCTGCCGTGTGCTTGTGCCGTCTCGAAGGGCGGATCGAGACTCGTAAAGCGGGCGAGGAAGACCTCGGTGCGCTCCTCGCCTGCGGCGATCTCGCAACGAAACCCCGGCTCCATCTCCAGACTGCCGCTCGGTAGACCCAGATGGATCTCGGCGTCGCGCAGGACCAACGCGGGGTGGGTCACGACCTTCGGCGAGCCCCCGCCGCCCTCGTCGACGGCGGCCTCGTCCGGCAGGGCCGAGAAGCCGCAGACGCCGCCGTAGGGCAGCCTCAAGAATCGGGTGTGGGCACTGGTCGATTGCTTGTGGTACATGATCAGGCGCGGAGCCATCGGCGGATTCCCCTTCGGCGTTGAGTCCGGCGAGACGCCGGCGTGAGGTCGTGCAACGGGTTTCGATGCCGAAGCAAACACTGCGCCGAATCGCCGTCATACCGACGTACGTCGAATGGAAGTGGCGGCCCGCCGCGACCGGTATCGGGGCGAGGAGGATGGAGAACCGCCGGCTCGGCTCAAGGACCGATGGGAAACAGGCTCTCCAGGTAGCGGGCGACGGACTCCTCGCGGTTGCTCCCGATCTGCTCGAGGTGCGGCAGGGCGTCCTTCAGTCGCGGGTCGGCGTTGGACATGAGGATGCCGGTCCCTGCCAGGCGGAGCATCTCCAGATCATTCATCCCGTCGCCGAAGGCGATGACCTCGGAGAGTGCAAAGCCGAGGTACTCGGCAACCCTGGTCAGCGCCGCTCCCTTGGAGACGCCTCGGGCCATCACCTCGAGGGTTACCGGCAGGGAGAATGTGGTCGACAGGCGATCCCCGTAGCGCTCCAGAATCAGGCCCTCCAGTCGTTTCAGCTCGGCCGGCTCCGCGAAGAAAAAGACCTTGATGACGTCGTCCGGGGACATGGTGCCGAAATCGGTGACGCGGTAACGGAATCCGGAGTCTTGGTGGTAGCGCAGCAGCTCGGGTTCCGCGCGCTCCACCAGCCAGTCCTCGCTGCGAAAGACGTTGACGTGGACACCTTGGAATGAAGCGTCTCCGGTCAGGTAGCGGACGCACTCGGGCTCGATCCGAGCGAAGAGCACCGGTTGCGCCCGGCGGTCGTGAATGGCCGCACCGTTGGACGAAATGAGGCCACCGCTGCCGCCGAGCTGATCGGAGAGCGCGCGGATGTCCTGAAAGTGCCGGCCCGAGGCCAGCATGACCTCGACCCCCTGTTCACGCAGCCGAGTCAGCACCGTTCTGGAGTAATCCCCGAGTCGGTGCTCCGGCGTGAGGAGGGTGCCGTCAAGGTCGCAAACAATCAGTTTGTACATGTCCGGTCCTGCGTGGCGGTTGCGGGTGCCTGTGTGCTCCCGCAGCCGATCGTAAGGGATACGGCCGTTCCCGGGGTCTGTCTTGTGACGGGGCCTGATGTAAGATTGCGGGCGATTGCCCCTCCCGAGCCGTTGCCGCCGAATTTTACGCTGATCGATTCAAACAATGCCGAGACTCGACAACACCAGCTTCTATTTGGACTCACTGACGTCCCATGGCGAGACCGCCAAGGGCGTGCAGTGGCAGTCGACGCAGTCCCAAGAGCTGCGCTTCAAGGTGCTGCGCAAGCTCCTGCCCGAGGATCTGTCCGAGTCGACCCTGGTCGACGCGGGCTGCGGGTTCGGCGATTTCCATCGCTATCTCGATCGATGCAACAGCCTGCCCGGACGCTACATCGGATTGGACGTGATGGAGCGGATGGTCGAGGTGGCGCGTCGTCGCACAGGATGCGAGATCCGCATCTGCAATGTGCTGGAGGATCGGCTCCCGAGCGCCGACTACTATCTTTGCAGCGGTGCCATGAACAATCTCACCCGCGAGGAGACCTGGGAGTTTATCCGGCGTTGCTTTGCGGCGTCCGGACACGGGTTTATCTTCAATCTGTTGAAGGGAACCGACGGTCCGGGCAGCTACAACTATCAGCAGCCGCGCGATCTTGTCGCCTTGGCCGATGAACTGGGTGCGGAGCCGCGCTTGGAGGAAGGCTATCTGTCCGGTGATTTCACCATGGCCTTTCTGAAGTAGGCATCGGATGTTGCATCTCATCGCGATCGCGGCAGGCGGCGCGCTCGGCTCCTTGGCCCGCTACGGGATGTCGAGCGCCGTCTACGCGTGGCTCGGCCGGGGATTTCCCTGGGGGACATTGGCGGTCAACCTGCTCGGCTCCTTCCTGATGGGGCTCTTGTTTGTTGTCTTGATCGAGCGCTTGAGTTGGGCGCCGGAATGGCGCGGCGCGATTCTGATCGGCTTTCTCGGTGCCTTCACCACCTTCTCCACCTTCTCGATCGAGACGCTTAACCTGTTGGAAGAAGGGGCCATGCTGGCCGCCTTCCTCAACATGGTCGTCAGTGTCTGGCTCTGTGTTCTGCTCTGTTGGGCGGGGATTATCCTCGGGAGGTCGCTATGAGTCGGGTCGAGGCGCTTATGGTTCGGATCTATCTGTCCGAATCCGATCATGCCCTCAAGGCATTGCTTGCCTGTCTGCACGACGATCTCGGCGTTCGAGGGGTGACCGTCATGCGCGGGATCGAAGGGTACGGGGTGTCCGGAAAACGGCACGGGGCATCCCTGATCGATCTCTCGCTCGATCTGCCCTTGGTGGTGGAGTTTTTCGATCGGCCCGAGAAGGCCGCGTCCGCTATCACGCGCATTGAGCACTTCGTTCGGCCGGGTCATATCGTATCCTGGCCGATTACTGTCGAATTCGAGGAATCCGAATGTTAGATCCACGCCTGCTGCGGACCCAGTTGGACGAGGTTGCCGCGCACCTGTCACGTCGCGGTCTGGTCCTGGATACCGCGCGCATCGAGTCGTTGGAGTCCGAGCGCAAGGGCTTGCAGGTCGAGGTCCAGTCGTTGCAGAACGAGCGCAACACCCGCTCGAAGGCGATCGGGAAGGCCAAGGCGTTCGGTGCGGACATTGCGCCCTTGCTGGCCGAGGTCTCGGACCTGGGCGAGCGTCTCAAGGCATCGGAGGTGCGGCTCGAGGAGATCCAGGCGGCGGTCGAGGAGATCGCCCTGGGGCTGCCCAACCTGCCGGATGCGAGCGTCCCGGACGGGCGCGACGAGCGCGAGAATCGCGAGGAGCGTCGCTGGGGCGAGCCGCCGAGCTTCGGCTTCCAGCCGCGCGATCATGTCGATCTCGGGACCTTCAAAGGTTGGATGGACTTCGATCTTGCCGCCAAGCTCGCGGGATCGCGCTTCGTGGTGCTGTCCGGCCCGCTGGCGCGTCTGCATCGGGCGCTGATCCAGTTCATGCTCGACACCCACACCGGGGAGCACGGCTATACCGAGGTCTACGTGCCTTACCTGGTCAACGCCGAGAGCCTCTACGGGACCGGCCAGCTCCCCAAATTCGAGCAGGACCTCTTCAAGGTCCCGGGCGAGCGCGATCTTTATCTGATCCCGACCGCCGAGGTGCCGGTCACCAACCTGGTGCGCAACCTCATCCTCGAGGCGGGCGAGCTGCCGCGCAAATGGGTCGCTCATACACCCTGCTTCCGCAGCGAGGCCGGCTCCTACGGCAAGGACACCCGCGGGATGATCCGCCAACATCAGTTCGAGAAGGTCGAGCTGGTGCAGGCCGTGCGACCTGAAGAGTCGCTCCAGGCCCTGGAGGATCTCACCCGGCATGCCGAGTCCATCCTTCAGCGTCTCGGGCTCGCCTACCGCGTGGTCTCGCTGTGCTGCGGCGATCTCGGTTTCTCATCGCGCAAGACCTACGATCTGGAGGTCTGGCTACCGGGTCAGGAAACCTATCGCGAGATCTCCTCCTGCAGCAACTTCGGCGACTTTCAGGCCCGCCGACTCCAGGCCCGCTGGCGCAATCCCGAGACCGGCAAACCGGAGCTGCTCCATACGCTCAACGGCTCCGGCTTGGCGGTCGGTCGTACATTGGTCGCCCTGTTGGAGAACTACCAGAAGGCGGACGGGCGGATTGTCATCCCCGAGGTGCTGCGGCCTTACATGGGCGGCCAAGACGTCCTGGGGTAAGGTCCGCTCGAGACACGAGGCTCGGCGAAGGGATCGAAGCCGCCGCCGCGAGAATAAGCAATGTGGGCACGCGCCGGCCCTCCCGCGCCGCGCGTGCGCTGTCAATCAGGCATCGTCGATGTCCTTCGTCCGGCACCGTCTAAATCAGGACAGCATGTCGTTCAAACGAGCAAGCTTGCACCCGTATAGAGACGACGCCGGGTCAGTGTGGCAGAGGGTAACTCGCCGAAGATCGTCCGGTATTCCGCGGCGAAGCGGCCGAGCTGATAGAAGCCGAGGGTCATGGCGATCTCCGTCACGGTCGCGCCCCCGGGCTGCGCTGCGAGCAGGGCCCGGCGCGCGGCATGCATCCGCAGCCGGCGGATGAATTCCATGGGCGAGGTTCCGAGCCGCTCCTGGAAGGCGTATTCCAGGGTGCGCTGACTGACCCCGATCTCGGCGCACAAGGCCGGGGCGCAAAGGCTGCCGAGGTCCGCGGCGCGCATATACTCGATGGCTAGATCGAAGCCACGCCGGCGCCGTCTCGCTCCTTCCACCGACGGCCCGGGCACCGCCAGGCACAGGGTGCGCAACAACCCTTCCAGCAAGTCGCACTCCAGAGCGTCCACGGCGGAGGGATAGGCCAGTAACCGGGCATCGGCGTGAACCCGGTCCAAGATGTGCCGTAACCAGATCCCGAGGATGCGCCGCTCTCGCGGCACGGTCGGCAGCACCCGCTTGAGGGCGCATCGCTCGATCGCCGATGCGGTGAGTGGAGCGAGTTGTTCGCGCATCCAGTCCAGGCGCACCAGCACGATCACATGGTCCTGCCCGGCATCGATACGGGCATCCAGTGCACCGGGCAGGGTTGCGGGCATGCCCTGCTCGGGCAGCGCCGCCCCCCAGTAATGCGAGCCCCCGCCCAGGCGGATCGGCACCGTAAAGCCGAGCATACCCGGCGGACTCATACCCTGAACGTGCAGGGAACCGAGGAAGGACTCCCGATAGAGCAGCCAGTTAGGGGTGACCAGGGCCTGCTTGCGGTTGCGGAAGGGACCGCCGCCGAGGGGTGAGGCGAGCAGTTCCCAGGGGCGCGATGCACTTTCCCAGACGCAGGGGTCGTCGATGTCCTGAACGGCGATGAAGGCCCCGGGCATGAGCTCCGCCGAGCCGCTGGCCGATGTTTGTACAGGCGTCTCCAACGGCTGCTCCTCGCGTTTCGGAAATTGCAAAGACCGGGCGCTAGGTTTGCCCGGGCGTTCCCGTGAAATTCGAGCAAGCACACTCGGCGAGGTGCCCGGCCGTCTCGCGCGCAGCCGGCAATCCCCCGCCCCGCCGAATCCATCCGGGCCGAATCTGCCCCGGAAAGCATCGTGCCCCTCTCCGCTCATTTTGCGCTAAACGGATAGCGAGCGAGCAAAACAATAACCTAATCTCCGATTCGCCATACCGAGGAGGCTGTCCGGTGTCTCGGCGTCACCTGACGCAGTCACCCGGTCGGCTTTCCGAATCCCCGACCCTCCCAACTTGACGAGGAGCCCAGCATCCATGACGCAAGCCCTGGACCCGTGGAATCCCGCGGCGCACCGTCCGGTCTGCGCTAATGCCGCGCACTTGCGAGGCGCGCGCGACGGGGACGACGAGCCCTTGCGGTCGAGGCCCGACATCGCGCCCCCGTACCGGCGCCGGGCGTTGGTGCTTGGACTCGCTACGCTCGCGGCGCTGACCGGGGAATCCACGTCCGTCGTCGGCGGGGAGGGCGGTACCTCGCACGTGATTCCGGGTGCCAATGCAACGCTCGCGGATCTTCCGCCGACGACGCCCGGCGTCTTCTTCAAGCCGATGTTCTTGCGCTACCAGGGCGAGGCCTCGGCCCAGATCCCCACGGCGGCCGGCATCGTGGCGAACGTCCACGCGACGGTCGAAACCTTGATTCTCGGGGGCGGCTACACCGTCCAGCCGACGCTGCTCGGCGGTGCCCGTTACAGCGTAGCGGCCTTCCTGCCTTATTCCTGGATGGATATTTCGGCGGACTCCGAGGCGCTGGGCGGCATCGGGGTGCAAAGCCGCGTATCCGGCTTCGGCGACCTGACGGTCGTGCCGGTCATGCTCGCCTGGAAGCCGAGCGATTGGCAATACGATTTTCTGCTGCCGATCTATGCGCCGACGGGCAGCTACGAGCTCGGCCGGCTCGGCAATCCGGGGCTCAACTACTGGACCTTCGATCCCATCGTCGGTGCCGCGTACTCCGGCGCAAAGACCGGACTGAACGCGGCGATCCATCTGGGGTACGCGATGAATACCGAGAATCCCGATACCGACTACCGCAGCGGGGACTTGCTGCATGTCGACGCCTCGGTGCAGCAGATCTTTCCATTGGGCTCGGGCTACCTGAATGTCGGCGCGGAAGGCTGGTACTTCCAGCAAGTGACGGGCGACACTGGATCGGGTGCGCGGCTCGGCGACTTCGAAGGCCGCACCGCGGGCATAGGCCCGGTGATCGGCTACATCCAGCCTCTGGGCCAGCAGAAGCTGGTGCTGGAGCTCAAGTGGCTGCCGGAGCTCGAAACCCGGAATCGCCTGAACGGCGATTACCTCTGGTTGAAGGCGGTTTACAAGTTCTGAAGGGCGGCCGGGCTCTGCGTGCCGCCCATCGCCGAAATACGCCGGAGATCCGCCGAATGGCTGGTCCCGCGACGCCACCGATCGGCCCCTGATCATCATCGAGAGAAGACCCAATGAGATCGATTCGCTTCGTTCGACCGCGCCTGTTCGGCCTGACGCTCTTTGCCGCCTGCCTGGGCCTGGTGTTGGGCAGTCTGCTCGCGGTACCGGCAAGGGCCCAGGAGGTCCTGCCTTTTCCACCCACGCCCTCGGCCTCCACCCCCGGGCTGACCATGCAGGACTCCATCTACCAGAAGCGCGTGGAGCCCCGACGCCTGGCGGAGGGCGCGCCGAACATCCTCGTCATCCTGATGGACGACGTGGGGCCGGCCACGCCCTCGACTTACGGGGGCGAGATCAATACGCCGACGCTGGATCGTGTGGCGAACATGGGCATTTCCTACAACCGCTTTCACTCGACGGCCATGTGCTCGCCCACGCGGGCCGCGCTGTTGACCGGGCGTAACCATACCCGCGTCGGCAATGGTCAGATCGCCGCGCTTGCCAATGACTTCGACGGCTTCAGCGGCAAGATCCCGAAGACCTCGGCGACCGTCGCCGAGGTGCTGAAGAACTACGGGTACAACACGGGCGCCTGGGGCAAGTGGCACAACACGCCCGAGGAGGATGTCACCAACAAGGGCCCGTTCGACTATTGGCCGACCGGCCATGGCTTCGAATACTTCTACGGCTTCCTCGCCGGCGAGGCGTCGCAATACGAGCCGCAGATGGTGCGCAATACCACCCTGGTCACCGAAGAGCATCAGCCGGGCTACCACCTCTCCGAGGACATTGCCGACGACGCCATCGTTTGGCTGCGCGAACAAAATGCCTACGCCCCGGACAAGCCATTTTTCATGTATTGGGCTCCGGGCGCATCCCACGGCCCGCACCAGATCACGTCGGAATGGGCCGACAAGTACAAGGGCAAGTTCAATGACGGCTGGGACAGGTATCGCGAGCGTGTCTTTGCCAACGCCAAGGCCAAGGGCTGGATCCCGCAGGATACCCAGCTCACGCCGCGCCCCGCCTCCCTGGCCGCCTGGGATTCGATTCCCGAGGATGAAAGACCATTCCAGCGCCGCTTGATGGAGGTGTTTGCCGGCTTCACCGAGCATGCCGACTTCAACGCCGGGCGCGTGATCGCGGAGATCGAGCGCCAGGGCAAGCTCGACAACACGTTGATCTTTTATATCTGGGGCGACAACGGCTCATCTGCCGAAGGCCTATACGGCACCATCAGCGAACAGCTCGCGCAGAACGGGATCCCGACCACGATCGCGCAACATCTCGAGGCCCTGGACGAGCTGGGCGGGCTGGATGCGCTGGGCGGACCCAAGACCGACAACATGTATCACGCCGCCTGGGCCTGGGCGGGCAGCACGCCATACAAGTCGACCAAACTCGTCGGTGCCCACTTCGGCGGCACACGCCAGCCCATGGCGGTGGCCTGGCCCAGGGGCATCAAGGCCGACGCCACGCCGCGTGCGCAGTTCCACCATGTCATCGACGTTGTGCCGACGATCTACGAGGCAACGAAGATCACGCCGCCCAATATGGTCAACGGCTTTCCGCAGGACTCCATCGATGGCGTCAGCATGGCCTATACCTTTGCCGACAACGGGGCCAAGGGTCAGCGCAGGACACAGTTCTTCGACATCATGGCCAGTCGGGGGATTTATCACGACGGCTGGTTTGCCAGCGCCATGGGCCCACGCGAGCCCTGGGTGGGCGGCATGCCGAAGGGTGCCAAGGAATGGTCGCCGGAAAAGGACCAATGGGAGCTCTACAACCTGAACGAGGACTGGAGCCAGGCCAACGACCTCGCCGGCAAGATGCCGGACAAGCTCGCGGAAATGAAAGACCTCTTTCTGATCGAATCCACCAAGAACAAGAACCTGCCGATCGGCGGCGGCCTGTGGTCCACCGCGCTCATGCATCCCGAGGATGCGCCGCGGTCCGCTATCACCGAATGGACCTTCGAAGGCGCCATGACTCGGATGTCGGAGTCCGCCGCGCCGAAATTGGGGATCGTCGATACCCTGGTGAGCATGGAGCTGGACCTGCCGGCAAACGCCAATGGCGTGCTCTATGCCGTCGGCGGCTTTGGCGGGGGCCTGACGTTGTATGTGAAAGACGGTGTGCTGAATTACGAGTACAACCAGTTCGAGGTCCTGCGCACGAAGATCCAGTCCAAAGGCAAGCTCCCGACCGGCAAGGCGAGGCTCGAAGTCGAATCGAAGCTGGCCGAAAAGGTTGGAGGGCCGATGGACATCACACTGAAGGTGAATGGCGAAACGGTGGGTCAGGGTCGGGTGCCGACCGCCATATCGTTGCACTTCACGACGAATGAATCCTTCGATATCGGCAGCGATACCAACTCGCCCGTGTCGCTGGCCTATTTCGCCCAGGCGCCCTTTGCCTTCACCGGCACCATCGGCACAACGAAGGTCACCTACACGGAGAAGACGCGATGAAAACCACTGCCACTGCACTCGCCCTGACCCTGTCCGTCGCGACAGGCATCGCCGCCGCCGGTCCACTGGACCCCGACTGCACCGCGGAGAAGGCGGCAAAGGGCGCGGCCGCCAAGGCGACGGTCGGGGTCGGCGGGCGCTGCTCGCCCGCCGAGGCCGCCAAGGATTCGGCCAAACGCGCAGCCGGTGTCGAGGACAAGGGACCGCTCGACAAGCACCGCGATGAAGGGTTGGTCAAGAAGGCCGTGAAATAACAACGGATCACTGACGGACCAATCGTCGGCGCCACCATCGCCGGTCTTGTCTATCGTCTCTTCGAGTCCGAAACCAAAGCATGATTGTCCGCAATCGCGGCATCGGAATCGGCAGCCCCACAACCTGATGAAACGGGAGATGCGATGAACGTCAATGTCCTGCTGATCGCCGTGCTGTGCGGCCTCGCGTCCCTCGGGACAAAGGCGGCTGGTGCGGCCGACTCCGCGCCGATTCCGTCGGACGGCTCGGTATTGCCCTTCCCGCCGACCCCATCGGCCAGCATCGCCGCTCCGACCTTGCAGGAATCCACCCACCAGCGCCGAGTCGAGCAGAGCCATCTGCCCGCGGATGCTCCGAACATCTTGATCATCCTGCTCGACGATGTGGGCTTCGGCCTCGCGGACACTTACGGCGGGCCCATCCATACGCCGACCCTTTCCCGCATCGCAGGCGAGGGGATCAGCTACAACGCCTTCCACACCACCGCGATCTGCTCGCCCACCCGGGCGGCGCTGCTCACGGGGCGCAACCACCACCGTGTCGGCTCCGGAACCATCGCCGAGCGCGCGGTGGATTGGGACGGCTACACGGGCGTGATTCCGCGAACGTCCGCGACCCTGGCCAAGGTGCTCGGGGAATACGGCTACAAGAGCGCCGCCTTCGGCAAGTGGCACAACACTCCCGCCACCGACACGACGGCCATGGGGCCCTTCACCCTCTGGCCGACCGGCGAGGGCATCGGCTTCGATTACTTCTATGGCTTCCTGGCCGGGGAGACCTCCCAGTGGGAGCCGCGCCTGGTCGAGAACTTCAACGCCATCGAGCCGCCCCACGACGCGACCTACCACCTCTCCGAGGATATGGCGGACCAAGCCATTGACTGGATGCGCAAGCACCGTGCGTTCGCCCCGGACAAGCCCTTCCTCATGTACTGGGCCCCAGGCGCGGGCCACGGGCCGCACCATGTCGCCAAGGCATGGGCGGACAAATACAAGGGGCAATTCGACGCCGGCTGGGATCAGCTTCGCGAGCAAACCTTCGAACGGCAGAAGGCGTTGGGCTGGATCCCAGCGGACACCAAGCTCACGCCGCGGGCCGAGTCCATGCCCGGCTGGGACAGCATTCCGGAGGCCGAGCGCCCCTTCCAGCTGCGCCTGATGGAGGTGTTCGCCGGCTTCGTCGAGCACGTCGACGTCCAGGCGGGCAAGGTCATCGACGAGTTGGAGCGGCTGGGCATCCGCGATAACACCCTGGTCATCTACATCTTCGGCGACAACGGCTCCAGCGCCGAGGGCCAGCAGGGGAGCATCAGCGAGCTCTTGGCCCAGAATCAGATCCCCAACACCATCGCCCAGCAGCTTGCGGCCCTCGAGCGGCTGGGCGGCCTGGATGCCCTCGGGGGCCCCAAGGTGGACAACATGTATCACGCGGGCTGGGCCTGGGCGGGGGACACCCCCTTCCAACACACCAAGCTGATCGCCTCGCACTTCGGGGGGACGCGCAATCCCATGGCGATCTCCTGGCCCAAGGGCATCCGCCCCGACAAGACGCCGCGGCCCCAGTTTCACCACGTCAACGATATCGCTCCGACCATCTACGAGATCTTGCGCATCGAGCCTCCCGAGGTAGTAGACGGCTTCGCGCAGGACCCCATCGACGGGACGAGTCTGGCCTATACCTTCGGTGAGGCCGAGGCGCCCGGCCGCAAGTCGATCCAATACTTCGACAACAACGGCAGCCGAGGTCTCTACCGGGACGGCTGGTACGCCGGCACCTTCGGCCCGCTGACGCCCTGGCTCAGCGTGAGCCCGGGACTTGCCACCTGGGACCCCAACAAGGACGTCTGGGAGCTATATAACCTCGACGTCGACTTTTCGCAGGCCAACAACCTTGCAGCGCAGGAGCCGCAGCGGCTGGATGCCATGAAGGCCCTGTTTGTCGAGGAGGCCAAGGCGAACGAGGCATTTCCGATCGGTGCGGGCATCTGGCTGCGCATCCACCCGGAGGATCGCATCAAGACGCCCTACAGGAGCTGGCAGTTCGACGCGACCACTACCCGCATGCCCGAGTTCACCGCCCCCGGCCTGGGTCGCGAGAGCAACCATGTGACCATCGACGCCGAGTTCGGGGAGAACGCCTCGGGCGTGCTCTATGCGCTCGGCGGGGCCTCGGGGGGCTTGACCCTCTACATGGACCAGGGCCACCTGGTCTACGAGTACAACATGATGATCATCGAGCGCTATGGCGTCGCAACCGCCGACAAGCTCACCCCCGGCAGGCACCGCATCGAGGTGGACACGACCATCGCCAAGCCCGGCGCCCCGGCCCAGATCGTCCTCAGCGTCGACGGCCGGGAAGTCACGCGGACCACCGTGGCCCGCACGGTTCCCGCCGCCTTTACCGCCAGCGAGAGCTTCGACGTGGGCCTGGACCTGGGCTCGCCGGTGTCGCTCGACTACTTCGACCGACGTCCGTTCGCCTTCGACGGGACGATAGACGCCGTGCGCGTCTCGCTCAAATAGGGATCTTCCCGCCTTCACAACGGATCGTCGCTCATCCGCCGGACGAGTGCATACACGCAAACCCGCGTTTGGACTATAAAGCGGGAAGCAGGAGGCGGAGGCAGGACGCTCTTTCAAGCCGACAGGAACTCAATCCAAGCGCCGGCAAGGCGCCCACCATCGTGAGGACACGCATGCGTAACCTACGACAGCAGCTCGGCCAATTGCTGACCCCGGTCATCGTGGCCGTCTCCATCGGGATCTCGACGCCCCTCGCCCTGGCGGCGGAGGAGGCCAAATCCCCGGTCGATCGCTTTCCGCCCGAGCAGATCGAGCAGCTCGTCGCGCCGATCGCTCTCTATCCCGACGCACTGATCGCGCAGATCCTGATGGCCAGCACCTATCCGCTGGACGTGGTGCAGGCTAAGCGCTGGCTCGATGACCATGAAGACCTCAAGGACGAAGCCTTGGATCGGGCGGTCAAGGAGGAGTCGTGGGACGACAGCGTGAAGGCGTTGGTGTTCTTCCCGAGCGTGCTCGAATTCATGAGCGACAACCTGGACTGGACCCAGGATCTGGGCGACGCCGTTCTGGCCCAGCAAGGCGAGGTCACCGATACCATCCAGCGCCTGCGCGCGGAGGCGGACAAGACCGGGGCGCTCTCCAACACGGAGCAACAGCGGGTCGAGAAGGCCGGCGACACCATCATCATCCAGCCTGCGCAGCCGGAGGTGGTCTACGTGCCCACCTATGACCCTGTGACGGTCTACGGCGAGAGCAATCCGCCGGCTCAGTCCTATTACCCCGATGCCTATGCCGACGCCACCGCCAGCTACCAGTCCGGCTTTGCGGCGGGCCAGGCGGCCGAGGCGTCCTCCTCGAGCGGCATCGGCACCGACAGCCTGATCGGCTTCGGAGTCGGGGCCGTGGCGGGAGGTCTGCTCACCGCGGCCATCATGTGGGACGACGATGACGACTGGAACGATCGACTCTATTACGGCGGTCGCGGCTATTACGGTGCTCCGAGCTACTGGGCTCGCAACGACTACTGGGACAACAACGGTTGGCGGGAGCCGGCCAACATCAATGTCGACCGCAGCCGCAACCTCGACATCGACCGCAACGTCGAGCGCGGCGACATCGAGGTCAACCGCGGCATCGTCGGCAACGACGTCGCGAAATGGGAGCACAACCCCGAGCGGCGCGGCGGCGTGCGCTACCGGGATGCCTCCACGGAGAACCGGTTCGCCGCCAAGCGCGGCGAGGCGACCATCGATCGAGACGATGCGCGCGGGCGCATGAAGAGCACCGACCGTCCGGTCAAGGCCCCGAATCTCGACCAGGTCAGGCGCGAAGGTGCTGCCAGCGGCAAGGTCGCCGCTCGCGCGGATACGCGCCCTGCGGGCGGGGACGCGCGTGCCAAGGTGCAGGCCAAGGCGCCCGCCGCGAAGGCGAAGGCGCCCGCCGTCAAGGCCAAAGCCAAGCCCAAGACGCAAGCGGCCGCCGCGACCAAGCGACCGGTGAATCGCGAGGTCAAACGGCCAGCGGTGGCCCCGGCCAAACGCCCGGCAGCGGCATCGAAACCCCTGGCGCAGCGCCCCGCGGCCTCACGGGCGTCGGCACCCAAGGCCAGTGCATTCAAGGCGAGCAAGCCCGCTGCTAGCCGGGCGGCCAGCAATCGCGGCGGGGCCAGTCGGGCGGCAGCGGGGCAGCGTAGCGGGGGCGGCAAGGCTGCTCGGGGTGGCGGAGGGGGTCGACGCTGATGGCGGCGCCCGCGTGGCGTGTATCCAGATCGCGTCTCTCCTCGCGCGGCGGCCTCGAGCGGCTGTCGCATCACCTTGCCTCTTGTTTCGGAGCTCAGCTCATGAAGACGACCATCGCTTTGCTTGCCTGCTTGCCCCTCGTGCTTCTGATGACCCATCCTCGCGCCGCCGTGGAGGAGCCGACTCCGGCGACTGATTCGGCTCCCGGTCCGGGGGCGGCCGAGGTGTCGGTCCAGCCGCCCATGTCGTTCGAGAACCCGGATGTCGCCGTCATGGCCCTGATCGACGCGGCTGCCTCGGAGGATCGCGGCGCCCTCTTGGATGTGCTCGGATCCGATCTCGACGAGCTCGGCTCCGGCGACCCGGTTGCGGATGCCGCCGACCGTCGGCGCTTCGTCGAGTTGTCTCGAGAAGCGGCTCATCTCGAGGACGAGACCGAGGACAGCGCCATCCTGGTGATCGGGCCCGAGGACTGGCCCTTCCCGATCCCCTTAGCCAAGGGCGATCAGGGGTGGTATTTCGATACGCAGGCCGGGCTCGAAGAGCTGTTGGACAGGCGCATCGGACTCAACGAGCTGCATGCCATCGCGACCGCCCGCGCTTTCGTGGATGCGCAGTTGGAATACGCGGCCGCCGATCCGGACGGCGACGGCATACGGGCCTACGCGGGGCGTTTCTGGAGTAGCGAAGGCACACGGGACGGACTCTATTGGCCGACGAACGAGGACGAGCCCGAGAGTCCCATGGGGCCCCTGGTGGACGATGCCGTCGCGGAGGGCTACGAGGTTCCCGAGGACGCGCATGGGCGGCGGCCTTACCACGGCTATTTCTTCAAGATCCTAACCGCACAGGGACCGAGCGCGCCGGGCGGGGCCAAGCCTTATCTCGTGGATGACAGGCTGACCGACGGTTTCGGTCTGCTCGCGTGGCCTGCAAGCTACGGCAATTCCGGGATCATGAGCTTCCAGGTCAACCAGCGCGGCATCGTTTATCAGGCGGATCTCGGCGAGGACACCGCCAGTGTCGCCGAGGCCATCGACGCCTATGACCCCGGCGAGGGTTGGGAGCCGGTTGTCGATTGACCGAGCCGGCGACCCTGCGTGTCCGATGCGATACCTCCAAGACCGGTCAAGCGTCATCGGCCCAGCACGTTTCGATCGGGTGTGCAGGACTCGATGGGCTGGCTATAGCGATTTCGCGTTCAGCGGCACAAAGGGCATGAGGTGCCCTTCCGTATCCAGGGTCCAACGTGTCCCGTCGGTCGCCGGGATTCCGGTCTCCAGGCGCCAGCGTTCGGGCAGCGGGCGGGGCAGGGCGAGCATGCCGCCGCCCGAGGTGTCCATGAGGGTGAACTCCAGTCTTCCGTTGATCGGATCCTTGATCTCCACGCGCACGCGCCAGCAGCCGTTCCACTCGCGATAGAAGTCAAACGCCAGCTCGACCGGTCCGACGAGCTCCGTTATCAAATTACGAATCAGATTGCGGGCGACATTGACGCGCCGGCGCAGGTCGGTCAAGGGGATCGGAAGCGGTTCCTGCAGCATGCTGTGTCTCGGCCTATGGATGACGACTCATCCTACAGGCGGGCGTCGGGACCGCAAAGCAGTGTCGACGCCGTTCACGTCGAGATCTTCTCCGGCAGATGCTGCGATCGGCAATGGCTCCGTTCGGATAGGATTCAGGGGGAAATGGCCGAGAGCCGGGCGATCGATACCGATCGACCGGCTCTGTCTGTCGACTCTGTTCTTCGGGGCCTTAGCAACTGAAACAGCGGCCTCGAGCCCCTGCGCGCGTCAAGCCGTATGCTTTTGCTCGAACAGACGATACACCACGCCGGCAATCGCCGCGCCGATCAGTGGGCCGACCCAGAACAGCCAGAGCTGACCCGCGGCCTGACCTTGTCCGCCGGTGAGCAGCGCCAACGCGGGTCCGGTGCTGCGCGCCGGGTTGACCGAGGTGTTGGTGATCGGGATCGAGATCAGATGGATCAGCGTGAGCGCCAGGCCGATGGCGAGACCCGCGTGGGTGCCGATGCCGCGCTTGTCGGTCGCGCCCAGGATGATGAAGAGGAACATGGCGGTCATGACGATCTCGGTCACCAGCCCGGCGAGCATGCCGTAGCCTTGCGGCGAGAGGCTGTCGTAGCCGTTGACGGCCAGGCTATTGGCCGCGAGCGTAAAGGTCGCCTGACCCTCTTTGTGAAGCCCCATGTCCGAAGCGATGAACATAATCAGGAAAGCCGCAGCGATCGCACCCAGCACCTGAGCGATCACATAGACAGGCACGTCCGCGAAGGGAAAACGCCCACCGACTGCCAAGCCAAGCGAGACGGCCGGATTCAGATGGCATCCGGAGATATGACCGATGGCATAGGCCATCGTCAATACGGTCAGACCGAAAGCGAAAGAGACGCCCAGGTAACCGATTCCGACATCCGGAACACCGGCGGCAAAGACGGCGGCGCCGCAGCCTCCAAGTACCAGCCAGAAGGTTCCGATCAGCTCGGCGAGCGCGCGTGTCATCAGTGGCATCGAAATATTCTCCGGTAAGATTAAACATGAAAAGGCGGCGTATCATAGTGCCTGTTCGGGTTGCACACTATCTGTTTCTTTGTCTCGATGTTCGCTCTGCCGGTGACTCGATGCCCTGCGTTAAATACTTTCGTTTTTAATGGGATTTCCGCTGTCCGACGTCGGTTTGATGCCGCGTCGGAGGTGGTTGAGATTAACCTTTTTTGAATAGGTATAAGCCGAATGAATCGGACCTTCGCGTGGATGTCGGCCCTCATGCTGACGGTTGCGGTTTTGTCCGGCTGTGCGACCAAGCCCCGGCAGCTGATGCCGACGCCGCTGGTCTATCAAGCGCCGAATGGGCGGGTGCTCTTCGAGCAAATCGCAACCGCGCAACAACGCCCCGAGGTCGATCTGCTCTTCATCACCAATCGGGCGGCGGAGGACGATCCCGAAAGCCGCCTCCCCTATGGGCAGACGCGCCGTAAAGGGATGGTGTTCGGCTCGGCCGAGGTGCGCATGGTCCCCGCGATCGATTGGGAGACCTTGAAGGCACAGAGTCGGCTTGCCGAGCGGACGCGCGAGGTGGCCCTCGAGCTCGGGGCGGTCGAGGAGTCGGGGGCATTCCCGTCCGAACCCTACCGGATTATTCGGGCGGGCGAGAATACGCTAAGGCGGGATCCGATCGAGGTGCGCGAGTTCGACGAGACCAAGGTAGCCTTTCAGGATGAGATCCAGCGTCGCTTGGCCCTATCGCCGAAGAAGGAGGTCATGCTCTACGTCCATGGCTTCAACGAGACCTTCGCCACGGCGGCCTTTACAGCCGCTGAGCTGTGTCACTTCTTCGGTCGCGAGCAGGTCTGCAGTTTCTTTACCTGGCCGGCATCCTCGACCGGGAACTTCCTGATCTCCTATACCACCACCACCGAATCCGCCGAGTACGCGGTCGACCATCTCAAAAAGACGCTGCGCATGATCGCGGCGACACCCGGGGTCGAACGTCTTCAACTGCTCGCGCACAGTCGCGGGACGGCTGTGCTGCTCAATGCCTTGCGGGAGTTGATGATCGAAGCGATTGCCTCGGGAGCGGCCCCGGCCGATGCCTATCGAATCGACAACCTGGTCCTTCTCTCGCCCGACATCGACGTCGACATCGCGGGTCAGAAGATCACCGGTTTCGTCTCGGATCCGGACCTGACCCGCGCGTGGCCGGACAATTCGTTGCCGCGCCTCCTGAATGGTCGGCTGAGCATCTATGCCTCGCCGGACGATCGAGCGCTGTTGGTCTCGCGGATCCTCTTTCGCAGTCGCAACCGCGTGGGCCAGCTACGCCCGGAGGACATTTCCCCCGCGATGCAGACCTATTTCGGGAACCTCGGCCGGGTCGATCTGATTACCTTCACGGGTGAGCGTACCGATCTCTTCGGTCACTCCTACTTTACGACCAACCCAAAGGTCAGCTCGGATCTCGTGCAGTTGGTTCGATTCGGGCGAGGCCCCGGAGATCCCGGTCGTGATCTCTTGCGCACGGGACCGGCAACGTGGGAGTTCAGGGCCGAAACCGATTCGCATTGAACGGTCACCGCGGACCGAAAAGCCCACCTGCGCTCGGCATGTCTAAACCGCGTCCAGAGAGAGGCTCGTTTTCGGTCAGCTCGCCGTTTGCTGCATCCACAATCCTTGGCGGGAAAGCGGTTTAAAATAATATATTATTCAATTACTTAAACCGCGTCGGCTCCAGCGGTGGTCAAATGTCTCGGGGCAGGCCGCATCTAAAAACATCGCATACCGTGCCGGGTGCGGTTTAAGCGGGTTTCAGCTCTTCCATCGGCCAACGCGCCCTGGGCTTGAAGGCGAGCGGTTCGACATGGCCGGCGCGCAGGCGTTGCCAGCCGGCGTAGGCGATCATGGCGCCGTTGTCGGTGCAGAGTGAGGGTCTGGGATAGAAGGTCTCGCCGCCTGCGGCAGCGATGGCGGCGTTCATCCGCTCGCGCAGTCGCCGGTTGGCGCTGACGCCGCCGGCGAGGATCAGGCGTCGATGGCCGGTCTCCTGCAAGGCGCGACGGCACTTGATCACCAGGGTGTCGACGACGGCCTCCTCGAAGGCGCGGGCGATGTCGGCTCGGGCCTGGTCCGGGTCGAGCGCCTCTGGAATAGTTTCGCGAACCGTGTTGAGTGCGAAGGTCTTGAGTCCGCTGAAGCTGAAGTCGAGGCCCGGTCGGTCGGTCATGGGGCGCGGGAAACGGAAACGATCGGGGTTGCCGCGCTCGGCGAGCTTGGCGAGCTCCGGACCCCCGGGGTAGGGGAGATCGAGGATCTTCGCGGTCTTGTCGAAGGCCTCGCCTGCGGCGTCGTCGAGCGACTCGCCCAAGATGCGGTAGCGGCCTACACCGGTCACGTCGACGAGTTGAGTGTGTCCGCCCGAGACCAAGAGCGCCACGAAGGGGAAGGCGGGCGCCGGGTCTTCGAGCAGAGGTGCGAGCAGATGCCCTTCCATGTGATGCACGCCGACGGCCGGGACGCCCCAGGCCCAGGCGAGGCTGCGTCCCAATGCGGCGCCGACCAGGAGTGCACCGACCAGGCCGGGGCCGGCGGTGTAGGCCACGCCGTCGATCGAGGCGGCATCGAGCCCCGATTCTTCGAGCACCTGTCGGATCAGCGGCAGTGTCTTGCGCACGTGATCGCGCGAGGCCAGCTCCGGGACGACACCGCCGTACTGGGCATGGATCTCGATCTGACTGTAGACGGCTTGCGCGACTAGACCGTCGTCGCCGTCGTAGACGGCCACACCGGTCTCGTCGCAGGAGGTCTCGATCCCGAGGACGCGTCTTACGATCCTGTTGGGCACATGATCACCGGTTAATTGGTGCGTTGTGCCGGGCGGGAGCGAGGCACAACGGAACTGTGATAACTGTAGTGCTTCCTGCGTCAGCACAACCACAGAGTAAGGAAGGATTCAAAAACAGCCGAAACATGGATGGGTAGAGCGAAGCGAAACCGATCCAGCCCGCGCCAAGCGCATTAGACCGACACCCGGCAACACGGCGGTTTGGAGGATGGGTTTCTCTGACGCTCTGCCCATCCGTGTTCATCAAGGGGTTCACCGAGTTTCTGAATCGTCACTGAGCGGGTCGGCGCGCTGCATCCACCGCATAAGGGGCCGGATCCAGGATCGGGGTGCGCCCCAGGACCAGGTCGGTCGCGAGCCTTGCAGAAGCAGGGCCGGTGACGAGGCCGTTGCGGAAATGTCCGGCATTGATCACGAGGCCATCCACACCCGGATAGGCCCCGATAAAGGGGATGCCGCTCGGTGAGCTGGGTCGCAGTCCCGCCCAATGGTCTTCGATGGGCGTGCGTTTGAGGACGGGGAACATCTCGAAGGCCGCACGGTAGAGCGCCTCCTTGGCCTCGGCGGTCGTCGTCTTGATGAATCCGGTGTGTTCGAGTGTGCTTCCGAACAACATGCGCCCGTCGCGACGCGGAATGAGGTATTGCTCGCGGTGCAGGGTGATGTGGTTGATCTGGCCGGGCTTGCCGTAGAAGAGGATCATCTGGCCGCGCACGGGCGCGATGTCAGGTGCCTGGCCGAGCTGCTCGAGCAACTTGGCGGTCCAGGCGCCGGTGCAGATGACGACCCGGCGCGCCTCGATGGCGCCGTCCGGGGTCCGTACCCCGGTGACTTGACCGCCGTCGACGAGAAGCTCCAAGACCTCCTCGTTTTCGCGCAGCTGGATGCGCTCTTCGACCGAGCGGCGAACCGCCTTGGTCAGGCGCGGCGTGCGTACCTGTGCGATGCGGGGCAGCAGGAGTCCGCGCGTGAGACCGGGGCCGAGCTGGGGCTCGATCTCGTGCAGGTGCGAGCCTTCGACCATCTCGATGGGTTGGTCATGGCGCTTCGCCCAAGAGACAGCGACCCTGTGCTCCTCCATGTCCAGCACCAGCATACCGCTCAGGGTCAGCTCGGGATCGATCCCGGTCTCCTGCAGGAGCGCCTCGGCCAGCTCCGGATAGGCGTGCTGGCTCCAGGTCGCGAGTACCGTCACCGCCTCCGGATAACGCCAGGGGTAGATCGGCGAGATGATGCCGCCGCCGGCCCAGGATGACTCGCGGCCGGTCTCGCCCATCTCGATCAAGGTGACCTCGGCCCCGGACTCGACCAGCTCGCGGGCGGTCAGGAGGCCGATGATGCCGCCGCCGACGACGAGGACATCGCTCATGTTGCCGCCCTCTCGCCGAGCTCGCGCGGCAAGGGGAAGACGACCTGCTCGCGGATGCCGTCCTGTTCTTCGACCCCGGCGGCGCCCCAGGCTTGAAGCTGCGCGATGACCTGCTCGACCAGCACCTCGGGCGCCGAGGCCCCGGCGGTGAGTCCGACCCGCGGCGAGGCGCTCAGCCACTCTCGGCGGATGTCCTCCGGGCCGTCGATCAGATAGGCGGTGCATCCCTGCTTTTCGGCCAGCTCGCGCAGCCTGTTGGAGTTGGAGCTGTTGGCCGAGCCGACCACCAGCAGCAGATCGCAGCGCGCGGCGAGGTCACGGACCGCGTCCTGTCGGTTCTGGGTCGCGTAGCAGATGTCGCTCTTCTTCGGCCCCTGGATCTCGGGGAAGCGTTCACGCAGTGCGTCGATGATCCCGCTGGTGTCGTCGACCGAGAGTGTCGTCTGGGTGACATAAGCGACCCGCGACGGGTCCTTAATCTCGAGCCCGGCGACGTCCGCGACCGACTCGACGAGATGCATCGACCCGCCGTCGCTCAGACATTGACCCATGGTGCCCTCGACCTCGGGGTGGCCGGCGTGCCCGATCAGGATCACCTCGACCCCGTTCTTGCAGTGCCGTGCGACCTCTAGATGGACCTTTGTCACCAGCGGGCAGGTCGCGTCGAAGACACGCAGGTTTCGGCCTTGCGCCGCGCGGCGCACTTCTTGGGCGACGCCATGGGCGCTGAAGATCAGCGTGGCCCCGTCCGGGACATCGTCGACCTCCTCGACGAAGACGGCACCGCGCCTTTTCAGGCCGTCGACGACGAAGCGGTTGTGCACCACCTCATGCCGGACATAGACGGGCGCGCCGTAGAGCTCGAGCACGCGCTCGACGATCTCGATCGCGCGGTCGACACCGGCACAGAACCCACGGGGATTGGCGAGGAGGATGTTCATAGTGTTTAAAGAATAGGGGATCGGTCGAGAAAATTCACGCCTCGGGGCCACGCTGGAGCCGGGGCTCGGGTTCAGGTTCGGCCACGGACAAGACGCGCACGCGGATCGTCAGGGAGCGTCCGGCGAAGGGATGGTTGAAGTCGACCCGCACGCGATCCGCCTCCACCTCCAGGACGACCCCGCTGGTCTCGTGACCGCCGGGTGTCTCGAAGGCGACGACCAGGCCCGGTATGGGCGCGATTTCGGGCGGGAAATCGCCGCGCTCCATCCAGTGGATGTTGGCCTCGTCATAGGGCGAGAAGAGCTCCGAGCCATGCGCGACGACATAGGTTTCGCTGCCCGGAGCAAGACCGAGGAGTGTGGACTCGAACTCCGCGGTCAGGGTGCCGTCGCCGATGGTGCAGGCAATCGGCTCGGCGTCGAAGGTCGAGAGTGCGACGAAGCCGTCCTGGAAGCGGACCTCCAGATGCAGCTCGACCGCGCTGCCGCGAGCGAGGAGTGCGGTCGTCTCGGTCTCGTGTGCGGCCTTGTCGGCAGCTGGGGTCTCGGGCGGGTCGGGGTCGGTCACGGCGTGCCCCGGGTCTGCTCGGCGGCGATCGTATGCAGGACCGGCAAGTCCAGACCATGCGCCTCGCCGTTGCGGAGGGCTCGGGCGAGGCGGGCCGGTGCGCTTCGACCCATGCAGGCGTGCTCCGGATCGCCGGCGAAGGCGATGCCGAGCGCGGCGAAGAGCGCATCGCGATCGAACCGATGCCCGGTCATGGCCTCCTGAAGATCGATCACCTCGTGGCCGACCTGCTCGGCAAAAGCGCGATGCCGCGACCACAGGGTCTCGACCGTTCCGCCCGTGCGCAGCCCGGCGATATTGGTCGTCAGGATGAAGAGGTTCTTGAGCACCAGCTCGAAGACGAGCTCCTCGGCGCTGCTCAAGCAGTGTGTGGGGATCGCCAGGGTCGCCAGCGCATCGGCCAGCAGATCCGCCTGCGGGCCATAGACCGGGGAGGGGATGATGACCTTGTGGTCGCGCCCCGGCTTCTTCTCGAACCAGACGGAGATCACCGTCGGGTCGGGGCAGTCGGCCCAGTCGCTCGGCAGCAGCTCGTTCTGGAGCAGACCCAGACGCCGCCGCCATTGAGGCGGAACGGCGGCGAGGGTCGCGGCCAGGTCGGCCTCTCCGACAGCGATCAACACCAACTGCGGCTCGGGCAGCTGGGTTGCGGCCGTGACCAAAGAGGCCCCGCGGAGCACGGGGAACACGGGATGTCCGAGCTTGAGCAGGCCGCGCGCGAAAACGCCGCCCATCTCGCCGACACCGACGAGCACGACAGGATGTTTCATCTTTTCGGAGAGCCTCCAGACACCAGCTTCCAGCCGCCGGCCTCGATCGTAGACAGGTGTTGCGGCCCCCCGTGATCGCATGCCATCACAGGAGCTCTTGCGTCACGAACAGATAGCCGAGTGCGGTGACCACCACAAAGATGGTGGCATAGATGAGCAGGATGCAAACCCCCGGGAGATCATTGCAGACCTTGCTGTATCGACAGAGTTTACATCCTCTCATCCTGCTCCTGCTGCCTTGTTTCGGCGGGATGGCCTCGCGGGTGCGGGGCGGGGCTGGTGAATTATCGGGTTTCTCAATCCTGAGTATCCTCACCCAGATCGGAGGCCCGATCAAGGCGTGTCGAGCAGCGATGTAATGGGTCGGCGCTGCGATGCCGTCAATCTTGAGCAAGCCCTCGCAGAATTTTTCGTTGTCGTTGTCGTGTTCGTCCGGAATCCGACAACGACAACGAGCAGAGCCTTCGACCACTCTTCCTGGTTGCGGCTCTGCAGGTAGATCCTTTTCCGGAAATCACCTTGGCGGCGACGCGGTTTAAAGCCTTCCGCTGAGGTCTCGGATCGAGAATCCGCACAGCGCCCCATTGATTCCCTTCGTCAAGCCCATGACTTTGAAACGCTCCCCCATGATCGTCGGCAGGAGCAATTGCTTCGCGCCGGGTGTCAGGTCGAAGGCATCGGGTGCCTCGGAGAGGATGCGGTCGATCCCGCAGCCGATCAGGAAGCTCGCCTGCGTGGTGAACCCGGCGAGGTCGAAGCCCGCGGCGACACCGGCCCCGGCGATCGCAGTGAAATCCACATGCGCGGTGATGTCCTGCAGCCCGATATGGGTGTAGGGGTCGTCGTGGGCCTGGTGGCGCAGGTGGCACATGAGTGTCCCCATGGTGCGGTCGGGCTGGTAGTAGGCCGGACGCGGATAGCCGTAATCGACCAAGAGGACGAGGCCGGCATCCAGCGCGCCGCTCAATGCCTTCATCCAGGGCGGAAGGCGCAGGTTGATCTCCGAGCCGTAACCCGGCACTTGCGCAAACCCCACGGCCTGCAACGCGCCGACGGCCTCGGCGAGCCCGGGTGAACGTGCCGGTGCCGTAACCTCGAGGAAGGCACCGGCGCGCTCGGTGACGAAGACCTCGTTGATTCCGCCGTCATCGCGGATGTTGAAGCGATGCACCGGCATGGCGTCCAGCACCTCGTTGGCGAGGACGACTCCACGCAGGCGACGCGGCAGACGGGTCAGCCAGGCGCAGCGTTCCGCCAGATGCGGTATCCGCTCCCGGATCAGCGACTGTTGGCGCTCTTGAAGATCCGGGCTCGGCTCCAGGATCAGGTAGCGGTCGGGCAGGGTGTCGCGGTGCTCCAGGGTTTTGAGCACCTCGACGGCGAGTGTGCCGGTGCCGGCGCCGAGCTCGAGCAGAACGCCGCCACCGAGTCGTTCGAGCACCTCGGCACACTGGACGGCAAGACAGCGCCCGAAGAGCGGCGAGATTTCGGGCGCGGTCACGAAGTCGCCGTCCCGTCCGAGCTTGATGGCGCCGGCGACGTAGTAGCCGAGACCCGGTGCGTAGAGGACCAGATCCATGAAGCGGTCGAAGGGCAGCAGGCCTCCGGCGGCCGCGATCTCCGTGCGTATGAGCTCGGCGAGTCGGGCCGAGATCTCGGTCGCGCCGGTTCCGTCGGGTCCGCGGAGCTTGTCGGTCGTATCATCCATCGCGAAATCCTCGTTCGTGCTTTTTCGCACGGCGACACTATATCGCCGGGAGGCTGTCGATCCTCGGACGGACGACGAAACAACAGAGACAGGCAGATGAGCAACGACGACAAAGGCGTGCTTCACCGCCGTGGCGCGCACACTTCACCCTATCCGGTCAGCCGCTTGGCCCCGGCCTTCGATTCCGGCGAGCTGGCGAGCGAGGTCGCGCGGGCGGAGTCGATGTTGAGCGCCCGCACAGGTGCGAAGCTTCGGGTCATCGCCGACCAGATCAAGCTGCTTCAGCAGGAGGCGCGCAAGGTCCTTGCGGACGCCAAGGAGGAGCAGACGCTGACCCGTGCGCAGTGTGCCTTCAAACGTATCCCGGGGCGGACCTATCACCTCTATCGCAAGGCGGTCGGCGAGCCATTCTTCTCGATGCTTGCGCCGGCCGAGTGGGGCGGCGAGGTCCCTTACACGTTTCTGGGATCCTACCGGCTCGAAACGGATTATTCCTGGACACCGGCCGACCGAGCCGATCAGCCGGACGACACCGGCGATCTGGTGACTCAACTGCTGCGCATCGGCGGCTTGGCATCGCGAGGCGAGGGATGAAGACGTTCCTGTTGATCGTCGGGGCGGTGGCAGTGCTCGGCATCGTCGCCATGGCTGTCTTCGTCTTCGTGGTTCAGAACGTCGAGACGCCCGACTATGTCGCGGTGGAGAGCGACGGCGCCTTCGAGATCCGGGACTACCCGGCCCTTGTGGTCGCCGAGACGACGCGCACCGGTGCGCGTCGCGAGGCACTCGGCGCCGGGTTCGGGCCGCTCGCGCGCTATATCTTTGCCAAAGAGCGTGCCGGGGAGAAGATCGCCATGACCGCACCCGTCATCCAGCAGCGTCCCGAGGCGCCTGCGGAGCGGATCGCGATGACCGCCCCGGTGATCCAGTCGCCGACGGGAGAGGACGCCTGGTCGGTGCGCTTCATCATGCCCTCCGGCTACAGCCTGGAGGCCCTCCCCGCGCCGGGCAGCTCCGAGGTGCGCCTGCGCGAGATCCCGGCGCAGCGGCGCGTGGCGGTTCGCTTCAGCGGCTCGACCACAGACGCCGCGCTTGCGGAGCAGGAGGCGTCGCTGCGCGCTTGGATGGCCGCGCGCGGC
>NZ_DATITZ010000006.1:0-2500 GCF_035467215.1 Thiocapsa sp.
CAGCCCGCAGGAGTTCCCGTTGACGGAGTTCACGTTTGCGGACCGCGAGACGGGGGAGCAAGAGATTCGCCGAGCGGCGACGGAGATCCTCGATCGCTTCGAGCGCCTCGACCTCCTGATCAACAATGCCGGGACCGCTTATGCGAGCCGCCGCACGAGCCCCGAGGGCATCGAGCGCTCGCTGGCGGTGAACCATCTCGGCCCTTTCCTGCTCACGGGTCTCCTGCTCGAGCGCATCAAGGCCAGCGCACCGGCCCGGATCGTCAATGTCGGCACCAAGATGGACACCGCGATGGACTTCGACGATCTCGACTGGACTCATCGTCGCTATCGCATGATGCAGGCGTACGGTCAGTCCAAGCTCGGGAACCTGCATTTCACCTTCGAGCTGGCGCGGCGGCTTGCAGGCACCGGGGTGAGCGTGAACTGCGTCTTCCCGGGCGTCTTTCGATCCAACCTCGGCGGATCCGATGGCGCACAAGGGCTCTTCTGGAAGGCGGTCGATCTGCTGCTCGGCTGGGCCTTGCCGACCCCCGCGCGCGCAGCGGAGCGCGTGCTCTATGCCGCTCGATCGCCCGATCTCGACGGGGTCACGGGTCGGTACCTTGGCGACCGGCGGTCGATCAAGGCACCTGCCCAAGCGCTCGATGCGGATGCCAACAGACGACTCTGGGGCATCAGCGAGAGACTTGTCGGTTTCTCGCAAGACCCCGCTGCCCGTCTCTCGGGCAGCTGACGGGACAAACAAGGATCGACGCGACACATCAGGCGGGCAGCAGACCACCGGGAGGCGCTTGGGCGCGGTGTTGCCGGATCTGGTCCCAGACCTTCTCATGGAAGAAGTAGACCACCGTGTTGATCGCGGGCTCGACCAAGGCGATCGCCCCGCCGACCAGGAGGCTGCCGCTCAACAGGTAGGCCACGCTGAAGGCGACCGTCATATGCAGGATCGCGAACGTGATCGTTTTGGCCATGTGAGTGCTCCTCTTCAAGTGTTGGATAGGAGCATAGCGGCGACCCGTCAATCTTAAAACTCGATTGTTATTAACTTATCGATCGTCATTAACGATCAAAGAAGTCGCAGGCGCAAAAGGCACGAGGTCGTCGGCCGCGGCCCGTCAAAATCTCGACTCTCTCGAATCTCGGATCACACCCTCGTTGACACGACGACGCGGAGTGCCTCTTCGCCAGTTCGGCCATCGTGGCACCTGGCGCGGAGCCCCACGGAGCATGCGTGACACCGCGGAGCGGATGTCGTGAGTCTCTAGAGGACGGTGTGGTCGCTCTGATGAGCGAGGCCACGCGAGCATCATCAGCGTCCTGCGAGAAGGCTCAGGCGAGCCTGGAGCGGGTCGATGACGGGGGTCAGCTTACGGCGCATGAGGCTGCCGAGGACGCTGGGATCGAGCGCAATGGCGCGGAGCAGTCCATAGCCGACACCGGACAGGACGCGCATGGCGGAGACCTCCGGGGCCATCTCGGGGGCCTCGCGCAGCAGCCGTGCCGTGTCCGGATCCGCGCTCGTCGGTGTTGCGAAGCGCTCGGCCTCCGCAATCAGATCCGAAACCGCAAGGTCGGGGTCCCCCTCCGGGCGCAGGGCACCGAAGTAGTCTCTGAGCACGCCGAAGGTCGCCGTTACGACGTCCTGGCTGGGCGGCTTGGACAACACGGTTGCGACCGTCGCGAGGAAGGTCTGGCCGGGCGACGAAAAGACCCGAACGAGCAGCCGCGCACCTGGGTTGCCCGCCGCTGCGAGCGCAACGACCGGCTCGGGAAGCCCGCGCGCCCCGGACACTCCCGCTCCCGGCAGGTCATCCGGGACGGCCTGCAGGAAACCCACGAGATAGACCTGCTTGCGCGCGGCCTTCTTCCAGAGGTCGTCGCGCCGATCGGCGTCGAGAAGACCGGTCCGGAGGATCAGACGGATCGACTCGGCGATCTTGTCGCTCTCGGTTTCGAAGGGGAGATAGTCGATCAGATAATCCACCAGGACCGGGCCCATGGCGCCTGCGACGATCGCCGGGTTGCCCAACATGCGCCGGGCATTCTCGGCATCCTCCATGGCCCACCAGGCGCGCCGAGCCAGCTCGTCGGTGAGTCCGGGCGAGCAGACGGCCGCCACGACCGCCTCCGGCTCGCCGAGCAGGAGCAATTGCTCCAGGCTCTCGTCGCGCATCTGACCCATGCGGGTCCAGCGGCTCAGATAGACCGGGTAACCGCCGGGCGAACCCAGGACGTGCCCCGAGATGAGCTCTTTGACGCCGCGAAGATACTGATCCGGACGTCTGTTGGGGTTGAGACGAACCGTCGCCTCGCCCTGCGGACCGAGACCGTAGACGATCAGCTTTGATTCGTCGATGCGGATGGCGTGCGGACGATTGGCCAGCAGCACGTTCAGCCGGAAGCTGTCTTCGTTGCTGAGATCCATGCCGATTCGCTCCGCCCCGGATCAGACGTCGGTCGGCGGCTTGTAGTGAGGATCCTTCGGATTCATGAAGAT
>NZ_DATITZ010000007.1:0-2738 GCF_035467215.1 Thiocapsa sp.
TGGCAGATACCGGATCGAACCCGCGTTGCTGGAAACGGCATTCATGACGCTGGAGTTGAATCTGGCTCGAGACCGTAGGCGAGCCGCCCGGCGTCACGTCGAGCAGACCTCGCAGGCAGCACCAAACGCCCGAGCGAGCCGGAGGCCTTGACTCCGGGACCCCTCCGGGCACCCGGGTCGGCATCGGGATGCCGACCCACGGAAGATGCCGGCACGGGGAGCCCGACACGATCGCCGGCCCAACGCCATCCAGCGCGACATCAAGGATCTGCCCCGCAAGCCCACCGCGACTTCGTCGAGACCGGCGCGACCGGGATCCGCCGATGGGCCAAACCCAAGTCGATCCTCTTCGACGTGAAATCCGTGCTGCCGGTCGATAGGGTCAACGGGCGCCTCAAAATCTCGACCAGGAGCTGCAACAGGTGGTGCGCGATGCCCAAGCCGCCCGGCGCCATGCCGACAAGCGAGCCAAGGTCATCTCCGGGAATGCATCGACCGACGTGTAGAGGCGACTTGAGTCGCCCGGTAACCATTGGAGAGTAGACGTCGCCCACTTCCGGTCCGATGTCGCCTATCAAGCCTAGCCCTCGGGACCGGGGCTCCAGCGTCCCGGGCGAAGCGTAGGCTTGATACGATTCAGGCTGCATCTGCATCGGAGATCAACGCTATGGCCCTCACCATCGTCAACGAAGAAGTCGAGAGGCTGGCGCGAGAGTTGGCGAGCCAAACCGGCGAGCCGATCCCGCAGCTCATCCTGGCTGCCCTGCAAGAGCGTGCAGGTCGGCTTCAGCGCCAGCGCAGCGAGGTGTCCGCGATCGCTCGGATCCGACAATCCAGGGCGAGGTGTGCGCAGTTGCCCGACCTTGATCCGCGATCTGCCGAGGATATTCTGGGCTACAGCGCAGATGGAACCTTCGATCCGTGGTGATCGATAGCTCGGCTTTGGTCGCGATTCTCCTCGGCGAGCCCGAGGCCGAGCGCCTGACGATCGCTTTGGCCGCGGATCCGATGCGCTGCATCAGCGCGCTTTCCGTCTTGGAGACCTCGATCGTGCTCTATCGACGCAAGGGTCCGGAGGCTGTCGCCGAACTGGACGCTCTGGTGGCGGATCTCGGAATCGAGATCGTGGCCTTCGACGCGATTCAGATGCGTGCGGCACGCATCGCCTACGAGCGTTTCGGCAAGGGATTGCACCCAGCCTCGCTTAACCTCGGAGACTGCTGCTCATACGCCCTGGCAAGCACTCGCAAACAGACCTTGCTCTACAAAGGCGACGACTTCCCTCGGACCGATCTCACGGCTGTGGCGGATGCCTGACTGAGCGCGCGCAGGGCCGCACCGGGGCGGCTTGATGTGCCTACAAGAGCGCCGCAAAGTCCTGCGGGTCAGGAACCATGAGTCCGATTCATCGTATCAACGGCAGTGTAGCCCCGAGGCTCAGCGTCACGGGCCTGAGGGAGAATCCAGGGCAAGGCCGACAGTCTTAAGCGTCTGCTCGCGCGTCGCTTCGGCCCATTGCCCGCAGGGGCAGAGCAGCGGATCGACACCGCGCCGGTCGCGCAACTGGACGCCTGGCTCGACGGCATCTTCGATGCCGCTAGCCTCGAGGACCTGATCTGAGACGACGCGGTGGGCTAGCAAGGCATGGAGCGGAAGGGTACGTGGCTCAATGCGTCTTCAATTGATCCCGTCCTTTCCCTAGCCGAGTGCATGATTCCGTGGTACGTCCCCGATTTCCCGTCACGTCCCCGATTTCCCGTCACCTGCCTAAAGGGCGAGGTCTTCGATGTCGCCATCGACCTGCGTCGCACCTCCCCGACCTTCCTGCGCTGGCATGCCGTGCACCTCGGTGCCGACAACCATCGGACCCTGGCCATCCCGGAAGGCTTCGCCCACGGCTTTCAGACCCTGACCGATAACTGCGAGCTCATCTACCTGCATACCGCAGCCTATCATCCGGAGGCGGAGGCCGGCCTCAACGCGCTTGACCCGCGTATTGCCATCAACTGGCCGCGGCCGGTTTCGGAGATCTCCGTGCGCGATCGTCAGCACGCGCTGCTGGATGACGGATACACCGGCATCCGGGTAACCTAGAGTTCGGTACGGCAAGCCTCAGGCACCGCTCATGACCCAAACCACCCGCTATGACACCGATTACCTGCGCTGGCTCGAAGACCAAGCGCGCCATCTCCGGGCGGGCGACCTCGATCGACTCGATCGGGAGCACCTTTCGGAGGAGCTTGACGGTATGAGCCGAAGCGAGCGGCGACAACTGCGCAACCGTCTGATCATACTTGTTTTGCATCTCCTCAAGATGCAGTGCCAACCTGAACGCCGTTCCCGCAGCTGGGGCGTGACCGTCATCACCCAGCGGATCGATATCAAGCTTTTGATCAAAGAGAGTCCGAGCTTACGACCAACGCTGGCTGCGACCTTGGGAGAGATCTACGACACGGCGCGGCGCGAGGCAGCGCAGGAGACCGGGCTGGCGCTGAGCCGCTTTCCGTCGACCTGCCCCTTTACCATCGATCAGGTTCTGGACGATGAGTATTGGCCCGGTGCCGGCGAGGGCGACCTCGCGTGAACTGTCGCCACTGCCAAAACCCGCTCACCCTGCCGTTCGTCGACCTCGGCAGTGCGCCGCCGTCCAACGCCTATCTGACAGAAGAGGCCCTGCGTGCTCCGGAGATCTGGTACCCGTTGCGCGTGTTGGTTTGTGAGCACTGTTGGCTCGTGCA
>NZ_DATITZ010000008.1:0-19041 GCF_035467215.1 Thiocapsa sp.
CTTCCGCACCACCGACGTGACGGGTGCCTGCGAGCTGCCCGAGGGCATCGAGATGGTGATGCCGGGGGACAACGTGAAGATGACGATCAAGCTGATTGCGCCGATCGCCATGGAAGAGGGGTTGCGCTTTGCAGTGCGCGAGGGCGGCCGCACCGTCGGTGCCGGCGTCGTCGCGAAGATCATCGAGTAAAGGCATGAACAACCAGAGAATTCGTATTCGCCTGAAGGCGTTCGACCATCGCTTGATCGATCAGTCGGCTCGCGAGATCGTCGATACCGCCAAGCGTACAGGCGCTCAGGTGCGCGGTCCGGTGCCGCTTCCTTCCAAGAAGGAGCGCTTCACCATCCTCGTCTCGCCGCACGTCAACAAGGACGCGCGCGATCAATACGAGCTGCGCACGCACAAGCGTCTGATGGATATCGTCGACCCGACCGACAAGACGGTCGACGCACTGATGAAATTGGATCTGGCCGCGGGCGTCGACGTCCAGATCAAGTTGAGCTGAGGACGAACCCATGGCGATCGGATTGATTGGGCGTAAGGCCGGCATGACCCGGCTGTTCAGCGAGGACGGAGACAGTATCCCTGTCACCGTCATCGAGGTGCAGCCGAACCGGGTCAGCCAGGTCAAGTCTGCCGAGACTGACGGCTACAGCGCGATTCAGGTCGCCTTCGGGAATCGGAGGGCCTCCCGCGTCACCAAGCCGATGGCCGGCCACTATGCCAAGGCGGGTGTCGAGGCGGGCGAGTGCCTGCGCGAGTTCCGTCTCGAGAGCGGCGAAGGTTCCGATCTCGCCGTCGTCTCCGAGATCTCGGTCGACATCTTTGCGCCCGGCCAGAAGGTCGACGTGCGGGGCGTGACCAAGGGTCGCGGCTTCGCCGGCGCGATCAAGCGGCATCACTTTGCCGGACAGGATGCGACGCACGGCAACTCGCTGTCGCATCGTGCCCCGGGCTCGATCGGCCAGAACCAGTCGCCGGGTCGTGTCTTCAAAGGCAAGAAGATGGCGGGCCATCTCGGCGCGGCCAATCGCTGCACGCAGAACCTCGAGGTCGTGCGCGTCGACGCCGATCGTCAGCTTCTGTTGGTGCGTGGCGGCGTGCCCGGTCCGACAGGCGGCCGGCTGGTCGTGTTGCCGTCCGTGAAGCACAAGAACAAGGGTTAAGCACTCATGGAGCTCACGATACGAAACGATGCCGGCGGGTCCAGTCTGCAGGTTGCGGACGCCGTCTTCGGCGTCGACTACAAGCCGGGTCTGATCCATCAGGTCGTCAACGCCTATCTGGCCGGCGCGCGCGCCGGGACCCGCGCGCAAAAGACGCGTGCCGAGGTTTCGGGCGGCGGTGCGAAGCCGTGGCGGCAGAAAGGCACCGGCCGGGCACGTGCGGGTAGCTCGCGCAGTCCCATCTGGCGCTCGGGCGGCGTGACCTTCGCCGCGAAGCCGCAGGACTACAGCCAAAAGGTCAACCGCAAGATGTATCGCGGCGCGGTGCGCTCGATTCTCTCCGAGCTGGTTCGCCAAGGGCGTTTGGTCGTCGTCGACGATCTGCGTGTGGAGGGTCCGAAGACCAAGGAGCTGCTGGCACTTCTGAAGCGCTACGAGCTCTCGAACGTGTTGATGCTGACCGACGGGCTCGACGACAACCTTTACTTGGCGTCGCGCAACATCCCGAAGGTCGACGTGATGGCGGTTCAGGACGTCGACCCGGTTAGTATGGTTGCGTTCGACACCGTGCTGGCCACCGAGGCGGCAGTGAAGTACTTGGAGGAGCGGCTGGCATGAACAACGAGCGTCTAATGAACGTCCTGTTGGCGCCGCTCGTCTCCGAGAAGACGAGCCGGGCCGGCGATCTCGCCGGTCAATACGGTTTCCGTGTTGCGACCGATGCGACCAAGCGAGAGATCGCGCGCGCCGTCGAGTTGATGTTCAACGTCAAGGTCGATGGTGTGCAGGTCCTGAACGTCAAGGGGAAAAACAAGCGGCACGGCCAACGCCTCGGCAAGCGCAACGACTGGCGCAAGGCTTATGTGCGTCTCGAAGCCGGCCACGACATCGACTTCGGCGGCGGCGCCTGAACGGGCCGGCCCACAGCAGCGGATAGACCAAGATGGCAATCGTAAAGACCAAACCGACTTCGGCCGGGCGGCGTTTCGTCGTCAAGGTGACGTCGCCCGAGCTGCATAAGGGCGCGCCCTACGCTCCGCTCGTCGAGAAGAAGACGAAGAATGGCGGGCGCAACAACCTCGGGCGCATCACCGTGCGTCACCAGGGCGGCGGGCACAAGCAACACTATCGCTTGGTCGACTTCAAGCGCAACAAGGAAGGCGTCCCGGCGGTTGTCGAACGGCTCGAATACGATCCGAACCGCACTGCGCATTTGGCCCTTTTGAAATATGCAGACGGCGAGCGGGCGTACATTATCGCCCCGAAGGGTCTTGCCGTCGGTGGCCGTGTCGAGGCCGGCGAGGCCGCGCCCATCAGTGCCGGCAACTGCATGCCGTTGCGCAACGTTCCCGTGGGCACCCAGGTGCATTGCATCGAGATGCGTCCCGGTAAGGGTGCGCAGATGGCGCGTGCCGCTGGAAGCTCGGCGCAGCTGGTTGCACGCGACGGCAAAAGCGCGACTCTACGGTTGCGTTCCGGGGAGATGCGCAAGGTCCACGTCGACTGCCGCGCCGTGATCGGCGAGGTCGGCAACAGCGAAAACAGTCTGCGTAAGCTCGGCAAAGCCGGTGCATCGCGCTGGCGGGGTGTGCGGCCGACCGTCCGCGGTGTGGTCATGAACCCGGTTGATCATCCGCATGGCGGCGGCGAAGGCCGGACCTCCGGCGGGCGTCATCCGGTGACACCTTG
The DNA here is from genome assembly GCF_035467215.1 of Thiocapsa sp. Classification (GTDB taxonomy): domain Bacteria; phylum Pseudomonadota; class Gammaproteobacteria; order Chromatiales; family Chromatiaceae; genus Thiocapsa. The sequence continues at coordinate 2,857 of NZ_DATITZ010000008.1, forward strand.
GGGCGTACCGACCAAGGGTCACAAGACACGCAAGAACAAGCGGACCGACGCGATGATCGTCCGACGTCGCGGACGCAAGTAAACAAGGCGAGGTTGAGCAAGTGCCACGTTCGATTCGAAAAGGACCCTTTGTCGACCACCATCTGATCAAGAAGGTCGAAGAGGCGGTCGCGCAAAACAGCAAGCGCCCCATCAAGACTTGGTCACGCCGTTCCATGGTGCTGCCCGAGATGGTTGGGTTGACCATTGCGGTCCACAACGGGCGTCTGCACGTGCCGGTGCTCGTCAACGAAAACATGATCGGCCACAAGCTCGGCGAGTTTGCATTGACCCGGACCTACCGGGGACATGCCGCCGACCGCAAGGCGAAGAAGCGCTAGCCGGAGATGGGTATGCGAGCCGAAGCAACACTGAAATATGCACGGGTCTCGGCCCAAAAGGCCCGGCTGATCGCGGACATGATCCGCGGGCGCGACGTCGAAGAAGCCCTGAATACCTTGACCTTCAGCACGCAAAAGAGCGCGCTGATCATCAAGAAGGTTCTGGAGTCTGCGGTCGCCAATGCCGAGCACAACGAAGGCGCCGACATCGACGAGCTGAAGGTCGCGTCGATCCAGGTCGACGAGGGCCCGACCATGAAGCGGATCCGTCCGCGTGCCAAGGGTCGTGCGAATCGGATCATGAAACGCACCAGCCACATCCGGCTGACCGTGGCGGAAGGTTAAGGGGACCAGTATGGGACAGAAAGTTCATCCAACCGGCATCCGCCTTGGCATCGTCAAGGACTGGACCTCGAAGTGGTACGCAACGTCGAAGGACTATGCGAATTTCCTGAATACCGACCTCGAGGTGCGGTCATTCCTGCGCAAGGAATTGGCCAAGGCATCGGTGAGTCGAATTCAGATCGATCGCCCGGCGAAGAATGCCCACATCACCATTCATACGGCGCGTCCGGGTGTGGTGATCGGCAAGAAGGGCGAGGATATCGATAAGCTGCGTGCGAAGGTCTCCAAGATGATGGGGATCCCGGTGCACATCAGCATCGAGGAGATTCGCAAGCCCGAACTCGACGCACAGCTGGTTGCCGAGGGTATCGCGCAGCAGCTCGAACGACGCATCATGTTCCGACGCGCCATGAAGCGTGCGATCCAGAACACGATGCGACTCGGCGCCGAGGGCGTGCGGGTCAATGTTGCCGGTCGGTTGAACGGTGCGGAAATTGCGCGCACCGAATGGGCGCGCGAGGGTCGAGTTCCGCTGCATACGCTGCGTGCCGACATCGATTACGGCTTCGCCGAGGCCCGTACCACCTACGGTGTGATCGGCGTGAAGGTTTGGATCTTCAAAGGCGAGGTGTTCGGTGATCAGCTCCCCGAGGAACCGGCGCCGAAGGCGTCCGCGAGAAGGGGATAAGTCATGCTGCAACCAAAACGCACAAAATTCCGCAAGCAGCACAAAGGCCGCAACCGTGGCCTTGCGCAGAGCGGCAACAAGGTCAGCTTCGGCGATTTCGGGCTGAAGGCGGTCGGTCGCGGTCGTCTGACGGCCCGGCAGATCGAAGCCGCGCGACGTGCCATCACCAGAAAGGTGAAGCGCGGCGGTAAGCTTTGGATTCGGGTCTTCCCGGACAAGCCCGTCTCGAAGAAGCCTCTCGAAGTCCGTATGGGTAAGGGTAAAGGCAACGTCGAGTACTGGGTCGCCCTGGTGCAGCCCGGCCTCGTGCTTTACGAGATCGAGGGCGTGACGGAAGAGCTGGCCCGCGAGGCGTTCGAGCTGGCCGCGGCCAAGCTCCCCGTGCAGACCACCTTTGAGAGACGGATGATCCTGTGATGAAGGCGAACGAGCTAAGAACGCGCAGCCCCGAGGACCTCCAGAAGGAGCTGATGAACCTGTTGCGCGAGCAATTCAACCTGCGGATGCAGAGGGGTACCGGTCAGCTGTCCAAGCCCTCGCAAATGAAGGCCGTACGTCGGGAGATCGCTCGCGTGAAGACGATTATGGGCGAGCAGAAGGCGGGTGCGACATCATGAGCGAAGAGACGACCAGCAATCCGAACAGCAACCGGACACTCGACGGACGAGTGACCAGCAGCGCGATGGACAAGACCGTCACGGTGCTCATCGAGCGCAAGGTCAAGCATCCCTTGTACGGCAAGTTCATGCGTCGCTCGACCAAGATTCATGCCCACGACGAAGAGAACGCCTGCTCCGAGGGCGATCTGGTCCGGGTCGAGCAGTGTCGTCCGCTGTCGAAGACCAAGACGTGGCGCTTGATCGAGATCATCGAAAAAGCCCGTTGAGACCGGTCGTGGACGCCCCGCTTTCGACTGGTCGCGGTGGGCGCCGAGAGAACAGGTCATCCGGGCAGCACAACAGGTTTAGGTAAACAACAATGATTCAGATGCAGACCGATCTCAGCGTCGCCGACAACAGCGGCGCACGGCGGGTGCAGTGCATCAAGGTGCTCGGCGGATCGCATCGGCGCTACGCAGGCATCGGCGATGTCATCAAGGTCACCGTCAAGGATGCCATTCCGCGCGGCAAGGTCAAGAAAGGCGATGTCTACAACGCGGTCGTGGTGCGTACGCGCAAAGGCGTGCGTCGTCCGGACGGCTCGACCGTGCGGTTCGACGGCAACGCGGCTGTCCTCTTGAACAACCAGCTTCAGCCGATCGGGACCCGCATCTTCGGGCCGGTGACGCGCGAGCTCCGCGGCGAGCGGTTCATGAAGATCATCTCGCTCGCGCCTGAAGTCTTGTAAGGGGGCGGGAGAGATGCAGAAGATCAAGAAGGGTGACGACGTCATGGTCATCACCGGCAAAGACAAAGGCAAGCGAGGCACGGTGTTGAAGGTGCTCGACAAGGATCACGTTCTGGTCGAGAACATCAACATTGCCCGGAAGCATCAGAAGGCGAATCCGCAGGTCGGCGAGCCGGGCGGGATCGTCGACAAGATGATGCCGATCCAGGTGTCGAACGTCGCGCTCTACAACCCGCAGAAAAGCGGCCCGGATCGAGTCGGTTTCAAGATTCTCGAAGACGGCCGAAAGGTGCGCGTATTCAAGTCGGACGGCGAAGTCGTCGACGCCTGACCGAAGGAAACGAGATGACCAGACTACAGAAAGATTACCAGGATCGCATCGTCGGCGAGTTGCGCGAGCGGTTCGGCTTCAAGAGCGTGATGCAGGTTCCTCGGATCGAGAAGATCACCCTCAATATGGGTGTCGGCGAGGCGATCGCGGACAAGAAGGTCATGGACAATGCCGTGGCCGATCTGCGTCTCATCGCCGGCCAGCAACCGATCGTGACCTTCGCGCGTAAATCCGTCGCGGGATTCAAGATCCGCGAGGGTTGGCCGATCGGCTGCAAGGTGACGCTGCGTCGCGAGCGGATGTACGAGTTCCTGGACCGTCTGGTCAGCGTCGCCATCCCGCGTATCCGCGACTTCCGCGGCCTGAGCGCGAAGGCGTTCGACGGACGCGGCAACTATTCGATGGGCGTGCGCGAGCAGATCATCTTCCCCGAGATCGACTACGACAAGATCGATACGCTGCGGGGTCTGGATATCACCATCACGACGACGGCGCGGACGGACGAAGAAGGGCGTGCGCTGCTCGAGGCGTTCCACTTCCCATTCCGCACCTGAGGTCGAGACGATGGCGAAAAAGAGTATGATCGCGCGCGATCACAAGCGCACCCTGATTGCAGCCCGCTTTGCCGGGAAGCGTGCGGCCTTGAAGGCCGTGATCAACGACCGCGGCGCAAGCGGCGAGCAAGTCGAAGAGGCGCTGGCCAAGCTGCAGCAGCTTCCGCGCGATGCCGGACCGACACGCCAGCAACGGCGCTGCCGGGTCAGCGGACGACCGCATGCGGTCTACCGCAAGTTCGGACTCTCGCGCAACAAGATCCGCGAGGCAGTGATGCGCGGCGATGCCCCCGGTGTCGTGAAGGCAAGTTGGTAGGCTAAGAATTTTGACCCCTACCGATGCGGTCAACCAGGCCGTGTCGGTTCATTGAAACCTGACGGGTATCGCACCGACGAGGTGGCCTGACCCCCGGAGAAGCCCATGAGTATGTCGGATCCGATTGCGGATATGCTGACGCGTATCCGCAACGGCCAGCAGCGCGGCAAGATCACGATCGCGATGCCTTCGTCCAAGCAAAAGGTCGCGATCGCGAACCTTCTGAAGGCCGAGGGTTACATCGCCGACGCGACCGTCGAGGCGAATGGCAGCAAACCCGAGTTGGTGGTCAAGCTCAAGTATTTCCGGGGTAAACCCGTGATCGAGCAGCTCACCCGTGTCTCGCGTCCGGGCCTGCGGATTTACCGCGGCAAGGACGACCTGCCCAAGGTGTGGGCGGGACTCGGGATCGCGATCGTCTCCACGTCCAAAGGCTTGATGACCGACCGTGCCGCCCGCCAAGCCGGGCACGGTGGCGAGATCATCGCCTACGTCGCTTAAGAGGATCCGATCATGTCACGAGTCGCAAAGGCGCCGATTGTCCTGCCGAAAGGTGTGACCGTCGAGATCTCGGGCCAAGACGTCAAGGTCAAGGGCTCGAAGGGAACCCTGGAGTGGTCCGTCCACCCCGCGGTGAATATTTCGCAAGTCGACGGTGAGCTTCGCTTCGCTCCAGCCGAAGGGCACGAGAACGCCTGGGCCATGGCGGGGACCACGCGCGCGCTGCTGAACAACATGGTGGTCGGCTGCAGTACGGGTTTCGTGCGCAAGCTCTCCTTGGTGGGCGTCGGCTACCGCGCGCAGGCGAAGGGCGATGTGCTGAACCTGAGCCTGGGTTTTTCCCATCCGATCGATTATCCGGTTCCCGCGGGCATCACGATCGAGACCCCGAGTCAGACGGAGATCGTCGTCGCGGGTGCCGACAAACAGCGCGTCGGTCAGGTTGCCTCGGAGATCCGAGGATTCCGGCCGCCGGAGCCCTACAAGGGTAAAGGCGTGCGTTACGCGGACGAAGACGTCCTGCGTAAGGAAGCCAAGAAGAAATAGGGGTCTCAGAAATAATGGACAAGAAACAAGCTCGCCTGCGTCGCGCGACGCGGGCACGGGCGAAGATTCGCGAGTTGGGTGTGTTCCGCCTGTGCATTCACCGCACCCCGCGTCACATCTACGCCCAAGTCATCGCGCCGGAAGGCAACCGCGTCGTGGCCAGCGCCTCGACGGTGGAGCCGACGCTTCGCGAAGCCATTCCGGGTCACAAGGGCAACATCGGCGCGGCGGCGACCATCGGCAAGGCGATTGCCGAGCGTGCTCTTTCCGTCGGCGTCGAGTCCGTAGCCTTCGACCGCTCCGGGTTTCGCTATCACGGCCGTCTCAAGGCGCTGGCGGATGCCGCGCGTGAGAACGGGCTGAAATTCTAGGGGTAAGAGCATGGCGAACTTCAATCCGAAGAACGAGGGGGATGATCTCCTCGAGAAGCTGGTCGCGGTCAACCGTGTCGCCAAGGTCGTCAAGGGCGGGCGCCAATTCGGTTTCGCCGCCTTGACGGTGGTCGGCGACGGCAAGGGTCGCGTCGGGTTCGGTCGCGGCAAGGCCCGCGAGGTGCCGGTCGCGATCCAGAAGGCGATGGAAAACGCACGCAAGAACATGATCGAGGTGAAGCTCAACGGCAACACCTTGCAATATCCGCTCAACGGTCGGCATGGTGCGGCGAAGGTCTTCATGCAGCCGGCATCCGAAGGTACCGGGATCATCGCCGGCGGCGCCATGCGTGCCGTCTTCGAGGTCCTGGGCGTCCAGAACGTGTTGGCCAAGTGCATCGGGACGAACAACCCGATCAACGTGGTTCGCGCGACGGTTCAGGGGCTACGGACCATGAACGATCCCGAGACCATTGCCGCGAAGCGCGGCAAGACGGTCGCCGAGATCCTGGGGTAGACGATGGCCGACAAAAAGATGATGAAGGTCAAGCTGGTGCGCAGCGTCCACGGACGTCTCGCCAACCACAAGGCATGCGTTCGCGGTCTCGGGCTGCGGCGTATGAACCACGTGGTCGAGGTCGAGGACACGCCCTGCACGCGCGGCATGGTGAACACCGTGTCTTACATGGTTTCGATCGTGGAGGAGTCTCGCGATGCGGCTCAATGATCTCAAGCCCGATGCGGGCAGTCGTCCCGCCGCGAAGCGCGTCGGTCGCGGCATCGGCAGCGGCCTGGGCAAGACCTGCGGTCGCGGCCACAAGGGACAGAAGTCCCGTAAGGGCGGTTTCCACAAGGTCGGCTTCGAAGGCGGTCAGATGCCGTTGCAGCGTCGCTTGCCGAAGGTCGGCTTCCGCTCGCGCACGGCGGCGACACGGGCCGAGGTTCGCCTGAGCGAGCTGTCCCGGGTCGAGGGCGACATGATCGATCTGCTCTCGCTGGTTCAGGCGCGTGTTCTGAGCCAGTCGATCAAGAGCGCGAAGATCATTGCTTCGGGTGAGGTCGGACGGGCCTTCACGGTTCGCGGCGTGGGTGTCACCAAGGGTTCCCGAGCCGCGATCGAAGCAGCCGGCGGCACGATCGAAGACTAGCTTAAAGGCGCGAATCGGATGGCTAAGAATGTCGGATCAATGGGACAGTCGCTCGGCGGTATGGGGCGTCTGACCGAGCTGCGGGCGCGATTGCTGTTCGTGGTCGGTGCCCTCCTGGTCTATCGCATCGGCACCTTCATCCCGGTACCGGGCGTGAATCCCGAGGCGCTGGCCATCCTGTTCGACCAAAACCAAGGCTCCATCCTGGACATGTTCAACATGTTCTCGGGCGGCGCCCTGGAGCGTGCGAGTCTCTTTGCGCTCGGGATCATGCCCTACATCTCTGCGTCGATCATCATGCAGTTGATGACCTCCGTGGTGCCGAAACTCGAGCAGCTGAAAAAGGAAGGTGAGTCCGGGCGTCGGAAGATCACCCAGTACACGCGCTACGGCACGGTCGTTCTGGCAACCTTCCAGGCCGTCGGGATCTCGATGGCACTGCAGGGGCAGACCGCCGGCGGCTCCGCCCTGGTGAGTCATGCGGGCATGGGCTTCGTCTTTACGGCGACGGTTTCGTTGGTCACCGGGACCATGTTCCTCATGTGGCTCGGCGAGCAGATCACCGAACGGGGCATCGGCAACGGCATCTCCTTGATCATTTTCGCGGGCATCGTCGCCGGACTGCCCTCTGCGTTGGGCGGGACATTGGAGCTGGCGCGCACCGGCGAGATGAACTCTTTGGCTGTGTTGGCTCTGTTCGCCATGGCGCTCGCGGTGACGGCCTTCGTGGTCTTCGTCGAGCGGGGCCAGCGGCGAATTACGGTGAACTACGCGCGGCGCCAGCAGGGCCGCAAGATGATGCAGGCACAGAGCACGCATCTGCCGCTCAAGCTGAATATGGCCGGCGTGATTCCGCCGATCTTCGCCTCGAGCATCATCCTGTTCCCCGGCACGCTGGGCCAATGGTTCGGGAGCAGCGAGGACATGCGTTGGTTGGCCGATATCACAGCGAAGTTGTCGCCGGGAGAGCCCGTTTACGTCTTGCTTTATGCGGCGGCAATTATCTTCTTTTGTTTTTTCTATACCGCCTTGGTCTTCAACGCCAAGGATACGGCCGACAATCTGAAGCGCTCCGGTGCCTTTATTCCGGGGATCCGGCCCGGCGAGCAAACGGCGCGGTACATCGACACCGTGATGACGCGATTGACCGCGGCAGGTGCGATCTACATCACCGCCGTGTGTTTGCTGCCCGAGTTTCTCATCGTCGGTTACAACGTGCCTTTCTACTTCGGCGGAACCTCTTTGCTGATTGTCGTCGTGGTGGTGATGGATTTCATGGCCCAGGTTCAAGCTCACTTGATGTCACATCAATACGAAGGCTTGATGCGGAAGGCAAACCTAAAGTCGCCGGGCGCCGGCATGTTGCGCTGAGTGGCGCTCGAGTCTGAAGGAGAGAACAAATGAAAGTGCGAGCATCTGTTAAAAAGTTGTGCCGGAACTGCAAGATCATCCGTCGCAACGGCACCGTTCGGGTCATCTGCAAGGATCCGCGCCACAAACAACGCCAGGGATAGGATCTCGGGCTTGATTGAAGGCAGCAGTTTGATATACTACGCGGTTTACCCGCTTGGCAATTTGGATTTCAGGGGTTTCTAAGCTATGGCCCGTATCGCCGGCGTCAATATCCCGGACAAGAAGCACGCCGTCATCGCGTTGACTTCGATTTATGGCATCGGCCGCGTGCGTGCCGCTGTGATCTGCGACGCCGCCGGTGTACCGCGCGATGCCAAGGTTCAGAGCCTCACGGAAGAAGAGGTCGACAAGCTCCGCAACGAGGTCGGTAAGTTCTCGGTGGAAGGTGACCTGCGGCGCGAAGTGTCGATGAACATCAAGCGTTTGATGGACCTCGGCTGCAACCGCGGCATTCGTCACCGTCGCGGTTTGCCGTTGCGTGGCCAGCGGACCCGCACGAACGCACGTACCCGCAAGGGTCCGCGTCGTCCCATCAAACGATAAGGGCGCTTGGGCGCAGCGAAAAGGCTGGATAACCTCGAATGGCTAAACCGACTCGTACTGTCAAGAAAAAGATCAAGAAGCAGGTGGCGGATGGGATTGCTCACGTCCACGCCTCGTTCAACAACACCATCATCACCATCACGGACCGCCAAGGCAACGTGTTGTCCTGGGCGACCGCAGGCGGCTCCGGGTTCCGGGGATCGCGCAAGAGTACGCCCTTCGCTGCGCAGGTCGCGGCGGATAAGGCCGGCCAAGCGGTCAAGGACTACGGTCTGCGCAACCTCGACGTCAACGTCAAGGGTCCTGGTCCGGGTCGTGAGTCCGCGGTGCGTGCACTCAACAACGCCGGATTCAAGATCACGAGCATCACCGACGTGACGCCGATCCCGCACAACGGCTGCCGCCCGCCCAAAAAGCGGCGCGTCTGACACAGGAACAGGTAGAGACATGGCACGTTATACAGGCCCAACCTGCAAACTCGCACGGCGCGAGGGGACCGATCTCGCCCTGAAGAGTCGCGCGCGCTCGCTGGACACCAAGTGCAACCTCGAGAAGCAGCCCGGACAGACCACTGACCGTCGGCGTCGGCTCTCGGATTACGGTGTTCAGCTTCGCGAGAAGCAGAAGGTTCGCCGTATCTATGGACTGATGGAGCGTCAGTTCCGCAACTATTACAAGAAGGCGGCTCAGGCCAAGGGTGCAACCGGTGAGAACCTGTTGCAGCTCCTCGAGCGCCGCCTCGACAACGTCGTGTACCGGATGGGTTTCGGCGCCACGCGCTCCGAAGCGCGTCAATTGGTCAGCCACAAGGCCATCTTGGTCAACGGCCGCGTCGTGAACATCGCCTCCTACCAGGTCGGCGCCGATGATCACGTCGAGGTCCGAGAGGTCGCGAAGAAGCAGGTGCGCGTCCAGAACGCGTTGGCGCTCGCCGAGCAGTACGGCTTCCCCGATTGGGTCGAGGTCGATACCAAAGGTTTCAAGGGCGTCTTCAAGCGTATTCCGGATCGCTCGGACCTGCCGGCCGACATCAACGAATCGCTGATCGTCGAGTTGTACTCCAAGTAAGGAGCTTCGTGAGGGGCACTGAATGACTGACGCTATTGGCGAATTTCTCAAACCGCGCATCGTACGGGTCGAGGCGGTCGACGGCAGCTCGACGCATGCCCGGGTTTCGCTGGAGCCGCTCGAACGCGGCTTCGGGCATACCCTCGGCAACGCGCTGCGCCGTATTCTCTTATCCTCGATGGACGGCTGGGCGGTGACGGAGGTCGAGATCCAGGGCGTCTTGCACGAGTACACCACGATCCCCGGCGTTCAAGAGGACGTTCTCGAGATTCTGCTGAATCTTAAGCAGCTCGCCATCTCGCTCAAGGGCAAGGACGAGGCGACCTTTTCGGTGAGCAAGACCGGTCCGGGTGTCGTGACCGCCGCGGACATCGCGATCGATCACACCGCCGAGATCGCCAACCCCCGTCTGGTCATCGCGAACATGACCGAGGGCGAGTTGAGCATGTCGATGACGATTCGGCGCGGGCGCGGTTACGAGCCGGCGACACAGCGCGAGCTCGACGAGGGCGAGGATCGCCCGATCGGTAAGCTGCCGCTCGATGCGTCCTACAGTCCGGTTCGGCGGGTCTCGATCGAGGTCCAGTCCGCGCGCGTCGAGCAGCGCACCGACTTGGACCGGCTTGTCATCGACCTGGAGACCAACGGGACCATCGACCCGCGCGAGGCGATTCAACGGGCGGCGACGATTCTCCGCGATCAGTTGTCCAGCTTCGTCGCCCTGGAAGGTTCCGGCCCGTCGGATACGCATGTCATGGAGGCGCGGGACGAGTCGCCCTACGATCCGATTCTGCTGCGTCCGGTCGACGATCTCGAGCTGACCGTTCGCTCAGCGAACTGTTTAAAGGCCGAGAACATCTATCTGATCGGCGACTTGATCCAGCGGACCGAGGTCGAGCTTCTCAAGACGCCGAATCTCGGCAAGAAGTCGCTGACCGAGATCAAGGACGTGCTCGCGACACGCGGACTCTCGCTCGGGATGCGTCTCGAAAACTGGCCGCCGGACAATATCGCCGAGCTCGGCATTCGCTAACGCTTTTCGATTCAAGAACTATTCGGGATTAGGACCATGCGTCATCGCAATGCCGGAAGGCACCTCAATCGCACCGGCTCGCACCGCGAGGCCATGTTTCGCAACATGGCGGCGTCGTTGTTTCGCCATGAGCTGATCAAGACCACGCTGCCCAAGGCCAAGGAGCTGCGGCGGGTTGCAGAGCCTTTGATCACGCTGGCAAAGAGCGATTCCGTTCACACCCGTCGCCTCGCCTTTGCGCGGCTGCGCGACAAGGAAGCGGTCGGCAAGCTCTTTGTCGAGCTGGGACCGCGCTACCAGACCCGTCCGGGCGGCTATCTGCGTATCCTCAAGTGTGGCTATCGCGCCGGCGATGCCGCGCCGATGGCTTACGTCGAGCTCGTTGACCGCCCCGCAGACGCAGTGGCCGTCGAAGCCGACGAGGATTGAATTGCGGTTTGATGCGTTCGTATCCGAAAGCCGGGCTGTTGCCCGGCTTTTTTGTTGACTGATGTTGCCGATGCGGCGTCTTGTTCTCGTCACCGATTTCGGCGACGGCATCTATGTCGGGCAGATGCGCGCTCGGCTCGGTGATCTCCTCCCCGGGTTTCCGGTCGTGGATCTCGTTCACGACCTCCCGCCGTTCCGCGCCGATCTGGCCGCCTATCTCTTGCCTGCACTCGTGCGCGACATGCCTTCCGGCTCGATCTATGTCTGCGTCGTAGATCCGGGTGTCGGGGGTCCGCGCGACGGGCTTCTGGTCCAAACGCGCGACTCCTGGTTCATCGGCCCCGACAATGGGTTGCTGGTCCCGCTCGTGCATTGCGCCGAGGATGCCGTCGTGAATCGGATCGGCTGGTCTCCATCGGAGTTCTCGGCGAGCTTCCATGGACGCGACTGGTTCGCTCCCGCTGCGGCACGCTTGGCGGTCGGTGCGGACCTTCAGCTCTGCGCGATCGATCCGGGCGACATGGTCGGGTCGGACTGGCCGAAGGAACGCGCTGCGGTCGTTTACGTCGATTGTTTCGGGAATCTGATGACCGGGCTTCATGCGGCGGGTCGACCGAAGACACACGCGCTGCAGGTCGGGGAACGACGTCTCCGGCATGCTCGGACCTTCTGCGAGGTCGCATCCGGCGAGGCGTTTTGGTACGAGAACGCCTTCGGACTCGTCGAGATCGCGGTCAATCTCGCTCGAGCGGATCACGAGCTAGGCCTGTCTCCGGGCGATCCCATCGGTCCCTTCCTGCTCCTCGGGTGAAGCAAGCCTCGCAGACGCCGATGCGCCCCTCCGTCCTCCGTCCTGCTGCTTTGGCCATGATTGCCCAGAAAATTTGTCGCTTTTCCAGCGGCCCCGATGACCTATAGTATGGTGGCGGTGTCGAGGCGGGGTGTCCGTCGAACACCCGATGTTGCCTTTATGTTTTATTCTTCAAGCTTCGAATAGACCCCTGCACCCTTCGCGGTATTCCGGACCCGGCCCGCTTCGATTGGCGGCGGAGGGCCGGGAGTGCGCGACGAGCGATCCATCCATCCATCCCTATCGGAGAACGACATGGCCAACTTCGGCGATCTACTCGGTAGCTTCATTCAGAACAACATGGCGAAGTCCGGCTCCGGCCGGATGGGGAACGCGCTGCAGGATCTTCAGGCAAATCTCGGTCGGATGGCAGGCGGTCAGGGCGGGGGTAGCGGCGCGGGCGGCAATATGCTCGGCGGTCTCCTCGAGATGGCCAAGGGTACCCTGGGCAACGCCTCGCAAAATCCCATGCAGGCCGGCGGAATCGGCGCCGTGCTCGGGTCGGTCTTGGGCGGAGGCGGAAAGTCGGTGAAGGGCGCCGTGACCGGGGGTGCGCTGGCGATGCTGGCCGGGATCGCCTACAAGGCATTCACAGAATCGGGTCAAGCGGCTCAGGCCTCGGGGATATCCTCCGCGAGCGGAGCGGCCGAGTTGCCGCTGGGCCTCAGGGCCCCGCAGACTGCGGCGGAAGAGCAGGCCATGGAGAACACCGCGCAGTTGATCATCAAGGGCATGATCAACATCGCCAAGTCGGATGGTCAGGTGAGCGTGGACGAAATCCAGCGCATCGTCGGAAAGATCGAGGCCGCCGATATGGGTGCGGACGCACAGGAGTGGTTGATGACGGAGCTGCGTCAGCCGCTGAATCTCGATGCCTTCGTGGCCGAGATCCCGAACCCCGCGGTGGCTGCCGAGGTCTATGCAGCATCCCTGCTTGCCGTGGAGGTGGACACCCCGCAAGAGCAGGACTATCTCCGCGACTTTGCCGAGAAGGCCGGACTGCATCCGCTCGTCGTGCAACACATCCACCAGTCGATGGGCGTTGCGATCTGAAGACGCCGAATCGGGTCTTGCGGGGGAGATACCGTGATAGGCACGACACCTTCGGTTCCCTGCTGTCTCGTTCCGTGCCTCCGTGCCTCCGTGCCTCCGTGCCTCCGTGGCCAAGACTGCTCGTTGCCCGCGCCCGAGACCGACTCGGGCACGCGGGTCAGTCCTTCGCCCCGTCGTGTTGATCGGGTTCGGGTTTGGGGTGCGCTTGAGCGGTCCGTCTCTTCCCGAGCGGTGCATGACCGGCCTCGACCCCGATTTCGCTTCCGGCAAGTGATTTGGGCATGCGTCGTTTGCCGATGTTCTTGCGGTCGCGCAGACGGTCTTTCGGTTTCGGCGCGGCGACCTTCGCGGCGACCGCCTTCGCGCCGGTCTTTTTCGCACCCTTCTTCGCGCCCGAGCGTTTGGTCGCCCCCCCTTTGTATGATGCCTTGAGCCCTTCGATGCTGCGACGCTCGAGGCCGAGATTCAGATAGCGCTCGATGCTCTCCAGTCGATTCCATTCGGAGGCCCCGACCAGCGAGATGGCCACACCTTGCTCGCCGGCCCGGCCGGTGCGCCCGGTGCGATGGAGATAATCGTCCCCGCTGCGCGGCAGGTCGAAGTTGATCACCCGCTGGACGCCCGGGATGTCGAGCCCGCGCGCGGCCACATCGGTTGCGATCAGGACGTTGATACGCCCGCTGTGGAGCAGCCCGACAACGCGATTGCGCTCGCGCTGCTCCAGCTCGCCGTGCAGCACGGCGACGCGTTGCCCCTCGCCCATCAGGGAGTTGCCGAGCGCCGTTGCGCCGTCGCGGGTATTGGTGAAGACCAGCGCCTTCTCGTAGGTCTCGTTGCGGAGCAGCCAAAGGAGCTGCTGCTGTTTGTGCTCCGGCCCGTCGCTCAAGATGACCTGATTGGTGATGTCGGGGTGCTGCTCGCGGACTGGATTGACGGTCAGCACGCGCGGCTCGCGCAGCAGGCGATCGGTGATGCGGCTCAAACCACGATGGTGTAGCGTCGCCGAGAACAACATGGACTGGCGCGCCGGGTTGGTGCGGCCGATGATCGTCAGGACATCGTCGACGAAGCCCATGTCGAGCATGCGGTCGGCCTCGTCGAGGACCAGGATCTCCAGGTCGCTCAGGTCGGCCTCGCCCAATTCCAGAAGCTCCAATAAGCGACCGGGCGTCGCCACCAGGATCTCCGGGTTCTTGCGCAAGGTCGCGATCTGATGCCCCTTTGAATCGCCGCCCGTGATCACGCCGTTGTTCAGGCGGGTGTAGCTCCCGATACGCGTGAAATGCACATGGATCTGGCGGGCCAGCTCGCGGGTGGGCACCAAGATCAAGGCGCGCGTTCCGCTGTCGGAGCGCGGCGCGCCGACCAGGCGCTCCATGATCGGCAGCAGAAAGGCGGCGGTCTTGCCCGAGCCCGTCGCGGCCGAGACCAAGAGATCCAGACCCTCCATGGCGGCCGGAATCACCTGCGCCTGGACCTCGGTCGGGGTCTCGAAGCCCTCTTTCTCCAGTCCGCGCATGAGCACGTCCGGAAGTAAAAATTCAGCAAAGTTCCTGTTCATGGGCGTCACGATACACCAAATACGGGCCTTCGCGGCAGGCGGGCTGCCTCGCTGCGCACGCTCCACGATAGCCGATGTCGAACTTTACTCGACGGTACAGCGCTTCGGAGACCTTCATGCTTACCCTCGACCCCGTGCTTCCGACGGTTCCTCCACGCGCCGCGGATAGCTTCGATGCCAATGCGCGGTCCATGGCCGGTCGCGTCTCCTATCTGATGGCTCGACATCCCAACCTGGACGCCTTCCTCAATGGGCTGCCCTTTCGGCTGATCGAGTCGAACCATCGCAATCACCCCGCCTTCATGTCCGAGGTCTTGAGGACCAACAACCTCGACCTGTTGATGGCCACGCTACCCCGGGTCTATTACGCCTATGCGAATCAAGGCCTCTCGGTCGACTACTTTGCCGCCGATCTGGCGATCTGGGTCCAGGTGATCGGTGAAATTCTGCCCGAGGAGGATGTCGAAGCGATCCTGCCGATCTACCGTTGGATCCTGCGGGTGCAACCGGAGACTGTCGATGCGGCCGCGCACTACAGGTCCGAACCGGCCCTGGTTTCCGCGGATCACGCGGCGGTCTATGCCGAGATCCTGGAGCGCCTGATCGCGGGCGATCATCCGGCGGTCATCGAGCGTTGTCGGTCCCTCCTGCAGGGCGGGATGACGTTTTCGCATCTACTCCAGTCGATCTTCTACCCGGAGATGGTGGAGATCGGCGTAGGTTGGGAGCAGGGCCGCCTCTCGGTAGCGATGGAGCACCAAGCGACCGCGATGGTGTACCGCATCTTGTCCGCCTTGGCCGACTGCGAGGCGGCCGTGGTTTGGGCCAGAACGCTGGAGGAGAGCTACTGTCGCGTTTTCTCAGCAGCGGGAGCGAGGAGCTGTTGGACATCGAGCCGGGTCTGCCCCATCGCACGCCCGTTGCACGTGTCTTCCAGACCCCCTGACCAGTCTCGCCAATCGACGTTTCTTCATGGAGCGACTGGAGGACGGGATTGCGCGGGCGCGCATCGCGGGTGCGCCGCTGTCGCTCATCATGATGGTTGGGGCGCGCAGACGATCTGCTGTATCGGGCGAAGAGCGGCGGACGCAATCAGGTCGTCATCGAAACGACCGCTGCCATGTCCGATCGCCCCTGAAACAGGGCGCATCGGCGACAAAGTGGCCGTTATGGATGGGGCGGGGGTGCTCCGCGTGGTAAACTTCACGGGCTAAACCATCAGTACAAACGCGGCCCGTCCCGGTGCTCCGCGCGGCAAGCCTCAACGTCGGTTCACCACGCCCATGGCAGATTTCGCGAGAGAAGTTCTACCCATCAATCTCGAGGACGAGATGCGTCAGTCCTACCTCGATTACGCCATGAGCGTGATCGTCGGACGCGCGCTTCCCGATGTCCGCGACGGACTCAAACCGGTTCACCGGCGCGTCCTCTTCTCGATGAGCGAGCAGGGCAACGTCTGGAACCGTGCCTACCGTAAATCCGCCCGCGTGGTCGGCGACGTCATGGGTAAATACCACCCGCACGGCGACTCGGCCATCTACGACACGATGGTCCGCATGGCGCAACGCTTCTCGATGCGCTACCTGCTGGTGGACGGGCAGGGCAACTTCGGCTCGGTCGACGGCGACTCCGCCGCGGCAATGCGATACACCGAAGCCCGCATGGCCAAGCTGACCCACCAGTTGATGGCCGACATCGACAAGGACAC
>NZ_DATITZ010000009.1:0-12374 GCF_035467215.1 Thiocapsa sp.
CGCGAGGATGCACGCCGGTGACGCGCTCGAGAAATCCGCGGTCGAGCGGCCCCGCATTCACTCACCGGAAAACGACATCACCGGTGGAATACTTCCTGCGAAAACTGCCGGTGGTTTGCGGATCAGGATGGGGAACAACAATGCCCGTGCGCAACGCTCTCCGCACAGGGCGCTGCGGCGGCGAGCGTGCCGCCCAGATAGCTTTCCAGCGATGCCCGCACCGTACCGCTCGCGCCCGTCGCGGTTCCGATACCGGCCTGCGTGAAGAACTCGATGGCGCGTCCGCCCATCCCGCCGCTCAACATGACCTCGACCTGCTGCTCTTTGATGAAGCTTGGGATCTGTCCCGGCTGATGCGCTTCGGCGAAGGGATTGGCGATGTCCCGCGTCGCGGTGACCGCGCCGTTTTCGATGTCGACGACGATGAAGTAGGGGGCATGGCCGAAGTGTTGTGCGACCTGGCTGTCGAGACCTTGGTTGGATTCGGCGGAAACTGCAATCTTCATCTTAGATCTCCTGGTGGATATGGGGGTGGATCTGTATGGGGTTGATCGGAGTTGATCGGGGTTTTCAGGCGTGTCGTCCGGGCTTTACGACAACGACAACGACAACGAGCGGTCTCGACACATCGGCCGTGCCGCACTAAACCGCGCCGGCTCCAGCGGTCGTGAAATCCGCCGGGGCCGATCCCATCCAAAAACATCGCATACCGCACTGGGCGCGGTTTAGCCTTCCTGCAGGAGGATGCGAAGATCCATCAGGGCGGCGTTGGCCTTCGCGATATAGGAGGCCAAGACGAGTGAATGATTGGCCAGAATGCCGTATCCGTCCCCGTTGAGGACGATCGGACTCCCCATCGGTTTGGTGGCGCCCTTGAGATCTCGGATGATCTGCTGCATCGATGTCTCGGCTCGCTTGGCCGCAAAGACGCGGCTGAAGTCGCGCTCGATGGCCTGCGTGAGGTGCAGGATGGCCCAGCTGTAACCGCGGGCACAATAGAAAACGTTGTCGATCTGGTCCCAATCGGTTCGGGTCGGTGCGAGATCGTTTCGCGTCGCGGGATCCTCGTCCGGGACGGGCCTGGCGATCACTGCGGCCAGATCGCTGTCGGTCACACTCGAGGTTAAGCGTACGCCGAAATTTCCCAAACGTTTCTCGACCACCGCGAGATAGGCCGCGAGATTGTCGGCGCGGGCGAAGAACTGTGCGTTCGGGTCGTCGCCCTTCGTGAGGTGCGCGAGGTACTGTTCGAGGGCATCGACTCCCAATGCGTATTCGGTTTCTGCCTCGGGCAGGACCCAGGACTTGGGGTCGATGGCAAACCGGAGGTCGGCTTGCTTGACATCGGTATTTTCGATGGACTGCGTTTGGCTTCGGCTGAAGTCGTTTCGCAGCGCGCGCGTATAGTCGCGCAGCGCCATCAATGTTCCGCACTCCCAACTCGGCGTGTTGTCGAGCAAGGCGCCGGGCGGCAGCCGATCGTTGTAGAGAAATCCACCGGGTTTCCCCAAGAGCGTCTCCCCGATCCTGATCGCCGCGGCAACGCCGTGACTCCCCGGGACCGGATCCTGACCCGGTTGGCGAGGCAGGGTTTCGGCCACTTCCGCAACATCGAAGGGCGCCGGCGGAACGGACCAATAGGCAGCAACGCCGATACCGACCAAGCCGAGGAGAGCGAGCGCCGACAACGCGGAACGCCACGGGATCCGGTTTGCCGCGCGCCGGCCGGATCGGCCCGGCGATCCGCCGTCGGCCGCAATTGATGGAATCGAAGTGGAGCGAGTCATCCGGATGTCCTGTCTGAGTGTTGCTATGTCATAACATTAGCTATTTCTAATGCTGGCGACATTGCGGATTCGCAGACAGCGACGGATGACGGCCGATCACTGAAGCCCGAGTGATGTCGCGATCAACGCGACCCGTTCGCTCGAGTGTTGTTAGGGATGGTCAGTCCGCTCGCACAGCGGCCGGCGCTTGAGCGACGGCTTCGGGGCCTTCGACCAATTGACGGATGATGTCGCGGCATTCGGCGGCGTTGCCGATCCATTGCAGTCCGGCCTCGGCCGGCACGGCGCCGCTTTTATCGCGAATCTTCGCGATCGTGGCGGCGATCAGCGCGTCGATCTGCGCGGGATCGGTCACCAGACCGCTCTCTTCGGCCGTCTCGACCGCCAGGCAGGCACCGGCCTGGGATCCGATCACCAGACCGCTCGCGGCACCCAATCCGGCACCGAAGCCCAGTGCAAGGAACCCTCCGACGGCGCTTCCGATCAACAGAAAAATCAGGGCGAGGATGAATGTCTTCATTGACGTCTCTCTGTAGGAAATGAAATGTCGGACGTTGCGGACGACACCGGCATGTCATCGCCCGCTCGCGCCCCATTGCCAGATGCTTTCCCCGCGCGGTAAGGAGACCTCGCCCAAGGCGTCGAAGCGTCCGGTCAGACCTTCCATGTCGATGCTGCCTTCGAATTCGATCTCGCCTTCGACGGGGTGAACCGCCGAGAAGGAGATGCCGTCCTCCTGAATCGTCACGTCGACAAGCTGTGGTCGCATCGGCAGGCCATCGGCGAACTGGACCAGGGCGACGTAAGCGACCTCGTCATCCCGGACATGCGGCAGGATGAAGACCTCGATTCCGAGCAACTCCCCTTGCTCCACCGACGGCTCCATGTTGGAGTAGATGCCTTGCAGCTTCGCTGCGTCCGCTGCCGCCGGCATGACCGAGGTGCCCATGATTGCGAGGGTCATGCACATCAGGGTGAGGCAAAGGGGTCGTAAGTGCATCGGCGTTGTCCTGTCTGCTTGGTCTGCCGCGACGGCGATGACCCCGTCGGGCCCGGAAGTGTCGCCGACAATGGCTGCGTCGACAAGCGTGTAAGGATCCTCGTGTTCAAGTTCGCCTTTCTGTCATCGTGCCGTGCCTCGTCGAGTGCCTCTCGGAGCGCCGCTTGCACGGCGGTGTTTTTCCTGTTGCTCGGCATGTTCGGCCGGCCCTGGGCAGACGATCGCCCCACTTTTCTGGTTGCCGAGCGGGCGTTGGAGGCCGGCGACATGGAGACCTTCGATCGTCTCGCTGCAGGTCTCGTCGATTACCCGCTTTATCCTTACCTGCGCTTCGCCGTCGTGACGCGGGACCTCGCGGCGACATCCGATGAGGAGATCGAGCGCTTTCTGATCGATTTCCCGCAGACCCAGCTCGCGACCCGTCTGCGTCTTGCCTATCTGGCGCGACTCGCGGCCGCCGAGCGCTGGTCGGATTATGCGCGGATCTACCGGCCGGATGATTCGACCGAGCGGCGCTGTCTCTATCTTCGTTCACTCATCGAGACGGGACGCGGCGACGAGGCGCTAGCCCTGGTCGAGCCGCTGTGGTTGTCCGGTGGATCACAGCCGGACGCCTGCGATCCCGTGTTCGCGGCATGGCGCGATGTCGGCGGTCTCACGACGGACCGCATCCTGCAGCGCATCCGTTTGGCGATGGAGGCGGGCGAGCGCGGTGTTGCCCGCTATCTGGGCGGGCTCCTCCCGGATGCGGAGAAGGGCCGATACGAGGCGTGGCGTGCGGTGGACGCCGATCCGTCGCTGGTCCTGGATCCGGCCTCTGTCGAGGACGGACACCCGCAACGCGCCGCGATCCTGGCGCACGGGCTTGTCGCTCTGGCACCTCGCTCGCCCGAGCGGGCTGCCGACGCCTTGGTCTCTCTCCGGGATGTTTTAAGCATGGATGCAGCTGCTTCGGATCGCGCCCATGCGGCGATCGGACAGGCGTTGACGCGCGCGGGAGATCCACGCGGGCTCGCGGTCTGGGACGGCCTGCGCGCGACCGAGAGCACGCTGACCGAGCAGGAGGCTCGCCTGCGTGCGGCGGTTGCCTTACGCGCCTGGGAGCGGGTGGCGGAGTGGGTTGCACGGATGCCCGAGGGTGCGGTCAAGCGTGACCGCTGGCTCTACTGGCAAGGGCGCGCACAGGCCGAGCTCGGTCACGACGAGGCGTCGCGCCTGACTCTGGCAAGCGCCGCCGAGGGACGCAGTTTTTGGGCCTTCATGGCAGCGGACCGGCTGGGCCTGCCCTATCGACTCGATCATGTCTGGACGCCCGCGGAGCCGAAACGGATCCGGGCCATCGCGAGCAGCCCGACCTTTGCACGCATGCGCGAGTTGAGCCGTCTCGGCCGCGAGACCGACATGCGCCGCGAGTGGCGCGAGCTGATGGCGCATCTCGATGGCCCGGATCTGATGGCGGCCGCCTACGTGGCCGATGCGATGCGCTGGCACGACCAAGCGGTGCAGGCGTTGGCGCGTTCCGGCTACTGGGACGACATGGAGTTGCGCTTTCCGGTGCAGCACCGCGCTTTGGTCGAGGAGCAGGCTTGGCAGCAGGGAGTGGCGCCGGACTGGGTCCTTGCCGTGATCCGACAGGAAAGTGTCTTTGCCCGAACCCTGGCCTCTCATGCCGGCGCGATCGGTCTGATGCAGCTCCTGCCGGGAACGGCGCGGGAGGTCGCGCAGATGCTCGAATTGCAGCCGCCGTCGCGTTGGGATCTGCTCGACCCCTCGATCAACATCACGCTGGGCAGTGCGTACCTCACGCGCATGCGCGATCGATTTGGTCACGTCGCCTTGGCCACGGCCGCTTATAATGCCGGGCCGGCGCGCGTGGCGCGTTGGGTGCCGGACGCCTGTCTAGAGGCGGATCTTTGGATCCTCGCGATCCCCTTCCTCGAGACGCGTCGTTATGTCGAGCGTGTTCTCGCCTATCGGGTGATTTACGGCGAGCGTTTGGGTCTTCCGCCGACACGCCTTTCCGATTGGCTTCCTCCCGTGCCCGGCGAGGACTTCTTCGGATCCTGAATGAAACCCTGAATGAAACCCTGATGTTGAACCTCTTTCGTCCCTATCTCACGATCATCGCGACCTGTCTCGCGGTGTCGGTCGCGCTCCCGGTTGCCGCCGATACGCGATCGGCCATGGCCGACGCCATGGTGCGCATGATGGAGGCGATGGGTCTCTTCGGCGCGGCCGGCGGTGGCATGTCCGGCGGTTCGCCCGGCGTCCCCAATCCGATGGGCATGTCGGGCTGGCCGTCCGGGTTCGGGGCCATGCCGGGCGTTCCCGACGCGGGCACGATGCCGTTCCCCGGCGGATCGCAGATGGATCCGACGAGCCAAGTGAGCCAGATGGGCCAGATGCTGGAACGCTTCAATCCGGGCGGCGCCATGACCGGTACGATGCCTTGGACGGCAGGTCCATTGGAGGGTATTTGGGAGGGCAGCGACGACGGACTTCTGATCGTGCAGGGCGGGCGCTGCCGCATCTACGCGCCCTTCAGCGGCTACATCGACGGCGACATCCGCATCGCCGGAGATCGTGTCGAGCTGACCAATCGGCGCGAGAGCTTCAGTCAGGAGTTCGAGTATGCCTTGGACCAAGGCCGCCTGGTGCTGCGCGACCGCCAGGGCCAGATCTATCTGTATCGCCGCCTCGTCCTCGGGGGCGGCTGAACCGCGTCCGGAGCATATCCGCCTTGTCTTCGTCGGAAGCGATGTCGAGGATGTCAAGAGCCTCGGCAAGACGCGGTTCAGAATCAATCCAAAACACTCTGAAACCGCGTCGACTCCGACCTTTGCGGATCGATCCGACGTCAGCCCAGTCGGCGAGCCTTGCATATCGGACACCCGGACGCGGTTTAATAGGCCAAGCGCAGGGCGATCAGCAGGAGAAACACCCCGAACAGCCGCTTCAAGAGAGCAACCGGCAGCCGATGTGCCAGAGATGCACCGAGGGGCGCGGTGGGCATGCTGGCGAGCAGGATCGCCCCCACGGCGGGCCAATAGACGAAGCCCGTGCTCGCGTCGGGCAATCCCTCGCGGCCCCAGCCGACCACCATGAAGCCGACGGCACCGGCGATTGCGATCGGCAGACCGCAGGCGGCCGAGGTTCCGACCGCCTTGCGCATGTCGATCCCTCGGTTGCCGAGAAAAGGCACCGTCAGCGTACCGCCGCCGATCCCGACCAGCGCGGAGAGCGTCCCGATGCCTGCGCCCGCGGCCCACATCCCTCCGGAGCCGGGCAGGGTGCGCTCATGATGGATCGTCCGAGGAACCAGCATGCGGATCCCGACATAAGTCAGAAAGACGGCAAAGAGACGGGTCAACCAGAGCTCGGGGATGATCCCCGCCAGGGCGGCGCCGAGCCAGGCGCCGAGGACGATGCCGGGTGCCAGTCGGGCGACCAGATCCCAGCGCACGGCACCGCGCCCGTGATGGGCATAGGTCGAGGCGGCACCCGTCCCGACGATGGCGGCAAGCGAGGTTCCCACGGCGAGATGCGGGATCCAAGCCTCGGTCATCCCGATTTGCGCGAACAGCAGGATCAGCGCCGGGACCACGATCACGCCGCCCCCGACGCCGAAGAGACCTGCAAGCATCCCGGATGCGGCGCCGATGGCGAGATAGGCTAGAAGCTCGAGCACTGTATTCGGTCCTGAACGATCCAGAGCCCCAAAGGACCGCTTGCCGACCGCGGCTGGCTTTGAAATCGTTCCGCAAGGAGTGGTTGAATAGGACAATGCGCGTCCGGCGGGGCACCGTCGCGGTGACGCCCGGATCGGCACTTCCGAGCGCACTCGCGGTCCGACGTCGCTGCGGCTTCGGCCACGTCAGCCCCGAAGGACTGTTCATTTGAATGTTTTTCAGTTATCTAAACCGCGTCTCGCCGAGGTCCCAAGGGGAGGCGAGACCGAAAATACCTCAGCGCGACAAAGAGCCAACCGGGCGCGGTTTAGCCCGATCACGGGCGCCGAGACGCCCCAGACGAGTCAAGACGACATCATGAGACATCCGTGCATTTGTGTCATCGGGGGAACCGGCTTCGTCGGTCGGCATCTGTTGAATCGCCTGTCCGCTGCCGGGTATCGGACCCGTGTGCCGACGCGCCATCCCCATCGTTATCGACATCTGCGGCTCGTTCCGGGCTGCGAGCTGGTCCAGCTCGGGCACTGGGACGAAACCGGTTTGGGCGAGCTGATGGTCGGATGCGATGCCGTGGTGAATCTGGTCGGGATCCTCAACGAGGGGGGCGGGCGCACCTTCGAGCGGTCCCACGTCGGGATGGTCGAGGCGACGACGCGTGCTGCGCTCGCCGCCGGTGTCGGTGCATACCTTCACATGAGTGCGTTGAATGCGGACCCGGCCGGTCCGAGCGAATATCTGCGCAGCAAAGGCAGGGGCGAGGCGGTAGCGCTGTCGGCGGCCGAGCAGGGGCTGGCTGTCACGGTGTTTCGTCCCTCCGTCATCTTCGGACCGGGCGACGGACTCTTCAATCGCTTCGCATCGCTGCTGCGCTTACTGCCCGGACCCTTCCCGCTGGCTTGCGCCGACGCACGATTCGCGCCGGTCTATGTCGGCGATGTCGCGAGTGCGATGCTGCGCGTACTCGAAGATCCCGCGAGCCGAGGGACGATCTACGAGCTGTGCGGACCGCGCACCTTCGCGCTGCGCGATATCCTGACCTATACGGGCAGCCGCATCGGGCGCAAGGTCCGGGTGCTTGCACTGAGCGATCGTCTCGCGCAACTCCAGGCGCGCATCTTCGAAAAGCTTCCGGGAAAACCCTTCAGTACGGATAACTATCTGTCCCTTCAGATCGACAGCCTCTGTCGCGAGGACGGACTCGGCCGACTCGGCATCACGGCGACCGATGTCGACGCCGTGGTGCCCGCTTATCTGGGTTAGCCGCTTGAGCAAAGCACCGGATCGGCAGAAGGATCCGGTCAACCCGAGCCCGCGATCGCATGCTGTACCTCGATAAGCTGCTCAGCCAACTGGCCTACCCGCTGGGACTCTCGATCGTACTTGCGGTGTTGGCGCTCGTACTCATCCTTGCGGGTTGGCGGCGATCCGGACTTTCTGCCTTGTCGGTCGGGATCCTTTGGCTCGCGCTTTGGTCGATCCCCATCGTCTCGGACGGGTTGCGCCTGTCCTTGGAAGGCCGGTTCGCGCATGTTCCGGTCGGCGCCTTGCCGGCGGCGGATGCCGTGGTCGTCCTCGGCGGCGGTATCCGCGGTGGCCCGCCCGATTGGCCGGATCCGGATCTCGGGCGGGCCTCGGACCGGGTTTGGCATGCGGCGCGGATCCATCATGCGGGGAAGGCAGCGCGCGTCATCGTCTCGGGGGGCTCCATGCCGTGGGCAGGCGAGCGCCGCAGCGAGGCCGACGCGATGCTGCGTTTCCTCGCCGATCTGGGCGTGCCGTCCGATGTGATCCTGCTGGAGGGGCGCAGCCGCAACACGCGGGAGAACGCGCTCTATACCGCCGAGATCCTGAGCGCGGAGGGCATCGATCGCGTCCTGCTGGTGACGTCGGCGTTGCATATGCCGCGTGCTCTGGCGACCTTCCGCGCGGTCGGGATCGATGCGGTGCCGGCCCCAACCGATTTCGAGGTGATGCCCGAGCCGGCTCATCTGATCCGTTGGCTCCCGGACGCCGAGGCCTTGTCCGACAGCACGCGCGCCCTGAAGGAATATGTTGGATGGTGGGTCTACAGTTGGCGCGGCTGGGCCGAGTCCTGAGCCCGCCGATCATCGAGGTCCGGCGATCGAGCGATCCATCACCAACGGAATCGGCGTGAGCGGAAGCAGGCGGCTGAAATCAACAGAGCGAATTCGAGTGATCGAGTCACTTCATTGGAGGCGATGATGAAAAGGCATGTTTTTATTGCGACTGTCCTTGCGGCCGCGGTGCTCGCCGCCCCCGCGCAGGCGTTGGACGGCGGAGTCGAGAGTCTGCGCGAGACCGGCAAGGCGTTCGCCTCGGTCGGCCGGGCGGTGTCCCCGTCCGTGGTCTTCATCCGAGTCGAGGGCCAGGGCGCGGCGAGTGCACAGGCACCCCTCTCGACACCTTTCGGCGATGCGCTTCCCTTCGGGGACGAGTTCCTCAAACGCTTCTTCGGGGAGGGCTTTCCGGGAATGCCGCGTGGCCAGTTGCCCCAAGCCCCGTCGGAGGGGCCGCGCTCGATGGGGCAGGGCTCGGGATTCGTGTTCGCCGCACAGTCTGGTCTGCTCGCCGACAAGACCTATATCATGACCAACAATCACGTCGTCGAAGGCGCCGAGCGGATCCGCGTCACCTTTCAGGACGGACGTGAATTCGACGCCGAGGTGACCGGCCGCGATCCTCAGTCCGACGTGGCCGTCGTCGAGATCAAGACCGGCGGCCTGCCCGCACTCGCCATGGGCGATTCGGCGAAGCTAGAGGTCGGCGAATGGGTGGTCGCGATCGGCAATCCGTTCGGATTGAGCCACACCCTGACGGTCGGCGTGGTCAGTGCGACCGGGCGCACGAGCTTGGGCATCAACGACTACGAGGATTTCATCCAGACCGACGCCGCGATCAACCCGGGCAACTCGGGCGGGCCGCTCGTGAATCTCGACGGCGCCGTTGTCGGTATGAACACCGCCATCTTCAGTCGCAGCGGCGGCTATATGGGCGTGGGTTTCGCCATACCGATCAATCTCGCCAACGCCATCGCCAATCAGCTGATCGAGCAGGGGGAGGTGACGCGCGGCTTCCTCGGCATCGTGATCCAGCCGCTGACCGCGGATCTGGCCGAATCCTTCGGGATGCAGCAGGGCGAGGGGATTCTGGTCGCGCAGGTCACGGAAGACAGCCCGGCGGGGAAGGCCGGTCTGCGTCAGGGCGACGTCATCGTCGCCTACCGCGGCGAGCCCGTGACGGACGTGGGCAATTTCCGCAACCGAGTCGCGCTGACCCCGCCGGGGAGCAGTCAGGAGTTGACCATCGTGCGCGAGGGGCAACGTCAAACCCTCGGAGTCACCATCGGGACGCTGAACGCCGATGCGCTGGCATCCTCGTCCCCGACCCAAACCAGCGAGGAGCTTGGGCTGACCCTGCAGACCCTCACTCCGCAGCTTGCCGAGCAATTCGGGGGTCAGCCCGGCGAGGGTGTTCTGGTGACGGATGTGAAACCCGGCTCCATCGCCGCTGTGGCCGGTATCGAGCCGGGCACGCTGATCCTGCAGGTCAACCGCGAGTGGGTGAAGAGCGTCGCGGACTTCCAGCAAGCCGTGAAGGCGGGGCGCGAGACCGGGCGGGTCCTGTTGCTGGTCCGCAAAGACGAGATGCAGCGCTTCGTGGTCTTGAGCTGGTAGCCGCGTGCGGCGGGAAGGGATTCCCGCCGGTCGGTCCGGGCGCGGGCCAGGGTCACCTCTTAACAACGCCGTGTCCTGATGCCGACGTGCAACGACATCGTCTGACGCCGCGGCGGGGCCGGTCGTCGATACAAGTGATCGACACAAGTCATCGAGATGACTTGCGAACCAATCTGGCCGCGACTAGTCTCTCTTTGAAGACCAAGCGCAAACGTTGGTTTTGAAGTCCGCGCCGATCGGGGTTCCGGGAGGCAGTACATCGGATCTTGTCCAGACCAGCGAGCCACCTCCAACAGCATTGGTTCGCGATGCCGCGAGGGCTCTCGATGCCGTTCCGGCAACCCCGTCGGTAGAGAACACGATCATCGTCGGGAGGAAATAACATGAGTCTCGTGACCCACCTCAGCGGACATGGCGGCCATGCGTTGCCCGTCATGCATGTTTCTTTGGCAAGACCCTTCATCTGGCTCGGCAAGGGTTGGGGGGATCTGCGCCGGACCCCGCGCGCCAGCCTCGCCTACGGGCTGCTTGTCTCCGTGCTGGGTGCTGTGATCCTCGGCTTCTGGCGGCATCCCTATTTCATCGCCGCCGCCGTCGCCGGATTTCTGTTGGTCGGCCCGCTGTTTGCGGCGGGCTTGTGCGAGTTGTCGCGTCGTCTCGCAGCAGGGGAGACTGCCGATTTCGACACATCGCTCTCGGTTCTTGCCCGTCATCGCACGGCATTGATTCGGTTTTCGGCCGAGCTGTTGGCGATCGGTGCGATCTGGTTTGCCGCCTACACCCTGATGTTGCATCTGGCCTTGGGAAGCGCCGCTCCGAGTGTCGAGGCGACGCAGTGGGGTGGCGTGCTCGAGCAGTTGACCGCGGCGCAGTTGATCTCCTACGGCGTGGTCGGCGGCCTTCTCGCGTGCGTCGTCTTCGCGCGATCGGTCGTCGCGGTCCCCCTGATCATCGATCGACATGTCGATTCGCCGACAGCCGTGCGTACCAGTATCCGTGTCACGCTTGCCGATCTGCCGGCGATGATCCTGTGGGCGGCGCTGATCGTGATCCTGGTCGGTTTGGGCTTTGCGACATTCCTGGTCGGCATGGTGGCGGTCTTTCCGCTGCTCGGGCATGCGACCTGGCATGCCTACCGCGATTTGGTGAAATAAGGAGCGCGACCGTTCTCGTCCGCTCGGCGGTTCGGCCGGGCGGGCTTCATCGAAACGAGTCGCGTCGGTCGGAACTGCCCTCACCATTGGACCTCGTCCCCATTCTGCCTTAGATTGCCGTTTTGCCCGGCGGAACCGAGATGGTCGATCCCGAGGTCTTCAAACTGCGCGCCGCCGAGCTGATCGGCGTCGGGCACTTTTGTTTTTCACGCGGATGGCTGCCGGCGACCTCCGGCAACCTCTCCGCGCGTCTGGATGCGAGCCGCATCGCCATCACCGTATCGGGGCGTCACAAGGGCGAGCTCGACGCGAGCGGCATCATGGCGATGGATGTCGACGGCACCATCCTGAACGCCGGCTGCCGGCCGTCCGCCGAGACCGAGCTGCATCTGATGCTGTATCGCCGCGATCCGAGTATCGGTGCCGTGTTGCACACCCACTCGGTCAACGCCACCGTACTCTCGCGCTTGGCCGGTGACTCCCTGACGCTCTCTGACTACGAGGTCTTGAAGGCGTTGCCCGGGATCGAGACGCACGAGACCCGGCTTGCGCTGCCCGTCTTCGCCAACGACCAAGACATCGCCCGTCTGGCGCTCGAGGTTGAGCGGACCCTGGAGCGCACGCCGGATCTGCCTGGCTACTTGATTGCCGGTCACGGCCTCTATACCTGGGGCAGCAACGTTGCCGACGCGCGTCGGCGGATCGAGGCGTTCGAGTTCCTGCTCGAATGCGAAACCCTCACGAGGAGCATGACCCGATGAGCGAGCTGCGTATTCACGCCGAAGACCGACCCGTCCCCGAGGCGGTCTTCAACGATT
The DNA here is from genome assembly GCF_035467215.1 of Thiocapsa sp. Classification (GTDB taxonomy): domain Bacteria; phylum Pseudomonadota; class Gammaproteobacteria; order Chromatiales; family Chromatiaceae; genus Thiocapsa. The sequence continues at coordinate 12,144 of NZ_DATITZ010000009.1, forward strand.
TTGCCGACATCCGGCGCGAGCTCGGCGCGATCGGGGTCAACTTCGAGCGCTGGCAGGCGGATCGCGTCCTGGCGGTGGATGCGACGCCTGACGACGTCATCGCCGCCTACCGCGGCGATATCGATCGCCTCAAGACCGACTACGGCTTCGGGGCGGTGGATGTCCTGCGTATGACGCCGGACCATCCCGACCGCGAGGCCCTGCGCGCGAAGTTCCTGAACGAGCACACCC
>NZ_DATITZ010000010.1:0-4958 GCF_035467215.1 Thiocapsa sp.
CGCTGAAGCTCGACGATCCGGACTATCGTCAAGTGGTTGGGCAACAGCGTGACATCCTGCAAGGGCTTGAAGACTGCGTCAGAATCGTTGCGCTACTTTAGACCGAACATGATCGTTGGAAGGGTTTTACATCGTAAGCAATCCTCGCTCCTTCGGCGAGAGAGGGCGAAGGTCATCCGGAGATCCGAGGCATGGAGCACACCAAAAGATCCGCATCGTTCCGACAACGCGACTGGCAGCCGCGCTACCGCAGCACCACCAGCGACGTCCTGCACGACTTCTACATCCCGGCCCTGAGCGCGAGCGTGCGCTACGACCGGGTGGCCGGTTATTTCCGCTCAACCTCCCTGGCCGCGGCCTCCCAAGGCTTCTCGGCCCTCGTCAAGAACAAGGGCCATGTGCGGCTCGTGGTGGGGGCCGATCTGGATCCCAAGGATGCCCAGGTCATCCTCGATCACCAGGACGACGGGCGTCTGGTCGCGACCTTGTTGGCGAGCCTGTCCGACCGGCAAGACTGGCCCGAGTCCGTCGAGAACGGTCTGGTACTGCTGGCATGGATGCTCAAGGCAGGTGCTCTGGAGATCCGCGTGGCGTTGCGCCGCCACCGCAAGACCGGCGCCGCCATTGCCTACGGTTCGCGCGCCGACGGCTATGTTCACGAGAAATGGGCCGTCTTCACGGATGCCGAGGGCCATCGGCTGATCGCCGAGGGGTCCCTGAACGAGTCGCGCACGGCGCTGGAGATCAATGCCGAAAACATCGGCGTTCACGCTGATTGGTGGGGATCCCAGGAAACCGCGCGAGTGGATCTGTATGCCGGGGACTTCGAGACCATCTGGGAGAACCGGGACCCCGGGCTCTATGTGTTGGACCTGCCCCTGGCAGTGCACGAACGCCTGATCGAGATCGCCGGCATCGTGACCCGTCCGAAAGAGATCGACGGGTCCAGCGAGTTGCCGCCGGACGTCGCGGGACCGACCGCGCGGGAGTGGCTGCAATTCGCCATTCTGCGGGAGGCCCCGCGGATGCCGAACGGCCGCTTCGTCGGGATGGCCACGGCGCCGGTCGCGCCCTGGCCCCACCAGGCGATCGTGGCGCGGCGGTTGATTACCGCTTACCCGTACAGCTTCCTGCTGTGCGACGAGGTCGGTTTGGGCAAAACCATCGAGGCGGGCTTGGCCTTGCGCTCGCTGATCTTGTCCGGTTTGGCGCGACGGGTCTTGATTGCACCACCCGCGAGTCTCGCCCGGCAGTGGCAAGACGAGCTGGCGAGCAAGTTTTTCCTGCGTTTCGGGCGCGCGCTCCCCGGTGCGCAGGTCCGGCACCTCTACAAGCATCCGCTGAAAGAGCAGCTCCCGGCCAAGTCGCTGTACAGCCCCGCCTGCGTGATTGTTTCCACCGGCTTGATTCGGCGCAAGGAGCGTCAGCAGGAGTTGGCCGGGCAAACCTGGGATATCGCCCTGGTGGACGAGGCCCACTATGCCCGCCGCAGCAACTCGACGGCCGGACTGGTGGTGCAGCCGAGATACGGGGATCTCTACCGGGCGCTTGAGCAGACCGTGCGACCGCGCACCCGTGCCCTCTGGCTCGCCACCGCCACGCCCATGCAGCTTGACCCGATCGAGGTCTACGATCTGTTCCGGCTCACCCGGCGCGTCGGTCCCTTTCAGGATGATCCGTCGCTGACCCAGGCGTATTACGCCATTCAGGGCCGCATCCAGCGCGGCGAGACGGTCTCGGCGGAGGAGCTGACCTTCCTGCGCCGGGTGCTCGGCTCGATCCAGCAGCATGATCCTGAACTGGCCGTCTTTATCCGCCAGACCGTCTTGAGCGCGGCCAATCGAGCCCCGTACGAGCACTGGATCAAGCAGGGCATCACGCCGACGACCGCGAGTCTGAAAAAACTCTTGCGCGCCATCTTCTCGTCCGCGCCGCTCTCGAGGGTGATGATGCGCCACAACCGCGCCCTGCTGCGCGTTTACCAGGAACAGGGCGAGCTCACCGCCAACCTGGCGCAGCGGCACATCCTGCCGATGCGCAAGATCCAATACACGTCGCAAGAGCACGCCGCGTACGAGGCCCTGGATGCCTATTCGCAGGAGCTGGCCAGACAAATCACCGCGGCCAACGAACAACAGGCGCGCGTCTCCACCGGCTTTTACCTGAGCTTCCTGCAACGGCGTTTCGCGTCCAGCCTGTACGCCATCGGCGAGACCCTGCGGCGCCGACGCGAGCGGGTGAAGTGGACGCTGGAACACCTGTCGGCGAAACCGGGCAAGAGCCCGGCGGCATCCGAGGCGTCCGATCTCGACGAGGATCTGGAGCAGGACGAGGACGACACGGAGGTCATCGAGCAGTTGCTCAAGAACCGCAGCGAGGCCGACTTGCGTTGGGAGTGGGAGACGCTTACGCAGATGCTGGCCGGCAGCCTCTACGACGCGGCGCCGCCGTCCTCGAAGACCCAGGTGCTCCTGGGGTATGTGCAGCAACGTCGGGAGGCGACCCGGCCGGGGCGTGTTGCGCAGACGGTGATCTTCACCCAGTTCTGGGACACCCTGGAGGATCTGGTTCGGCGCCTGAGACAAGCCGAATCCAAGCTGCTGGTGGGGACCTACTCGGGGCGCGGGGGTCAATACACCGATCCGCAAACCGGCAAGCTGATCGGGACCGAGCGCGACGAGATCAAGCAACGCTTCCTGCGCGGGGAGATCGATATCCTGGTGTGCACGGACGCCGCCGCCGAGGGCCTCAACCTCCAGACCGCGGACTTTCTGGTCAACTTCGATCTGCCCTGGAACCCTGCAAAGGTGGAGCAACGCATCGGGCGTATCGACCGCATCGGTCAGCTCCACCAGGACATCTATGTCCAGAACCTCTGCTACTTGGGCTCGGTCGAGGAGATCGTCTACGACCGACTGCTCAACCGCTTGGGCAGCATGATCTCGGTGGTGGGCGATCAGCAGGTGTCGTTGCTGCCGGTCACCGAGGAGGATTTCCGCCGGCTCGCCACCGGCCAGGTCACCGAGGCGCAGCTGGAGGCCGAGGCCCGCCAACGCATTGCCGTCTCGCAGCAACGCATCCGCGAGACCGAGTTGAGCGGCCAGGAGATCTACGAAATCTACCAACGTTTGGCGCAGACGCACGCCGCGGAGCGCTTGCCCGCAACCTTGGACGGCATCTGGACGGTTCTGAACGAATCGGCCTCGCTGCGGGCACTGGGGTGTGCCGTTGCCGCAAACCTGTCCGGCACGCCGCAAGAGCCGCTGTTGCTGCGGGGTCTGCCGGGAATCGTCGACGGGACGGCGTTGACCGTCGACCGCAAGCTCTATGACGACGGGATCGCGTCACTCGGGCCGCGGTTGCGGTTCGCGACCTACGGCGAGCCTGTTTTCGATGCCGTCCTCGCCATCGGTGGCGACTGGCAACCGCCCGGGTGTGTTCGGCGGATCGCCGTCACACCCCACGGGCTGGATGTGGAGTACGTGGCGTTCGTCGCCGCCGTTGCTGATGGCGAGGGGGCCGCGCTGCGCCTCATCACGGACTTGGAGGCGCTTGCGGTGTTGTCTCTCGACGAGACGGTGACCGTGTCGGAGGCCGACACCCTGCCCTTTGTCGCGCAACTACAGGCGCTGGCCGACGAGGAGTATCGCCTGACCGCCCATGTGACTGGCGTCGAATCGGACAACGAGCGCTCCGGGCGAGCCCAAGCGGCGCTGGCCCTCGGGACAGCCTTCGGGTTCATCAAAGGCCGCCAAAAGACGGGCCTTGCCGACGAGAACTTCTGGAAAGAGCTCGAGGCGTGCCGCAAACTGGTCGCGGAGCGGTTGGCTCAGGGCGGCCGCATGTCCGTGCAGCGTATCCCGGTGATCTACGATCGCGTCGCGACAGCCTTCGTCCCGTTCGATGTCAAACGCAAGATCAGCGACGAGAGCTTCTGGGTCGATACGGCACCGGCCCCGTTGCTGAACGCCGCCCTGGATGCAGCGGCCCGGGTCGGCGAGGGGATCAAGAAGAAGAAGTCGGAGCTGAGCACGGACGCTGCGTTGAGCAGGATTGCCGGCGAGATGAAGCGCGTGCTCGTTTGAAGGTCGCGGCCGGTAGGCGTTTTCTGGTATTTTTGCGCAGTGCAGCATTCGGGGCGCTCGTCGTGCCGAATCATCCAATCGTTTGATCGGGTCGCTCGACCCCGTCCAGCCTGTTTCGCGCAAGAGGAAGATCCATGCAAAGCGTCTACATCGCCGGTGCCGGTTCCGGCAGCGGTAAGTCCGTCGTTGTTTTAGGCTTCATGGAGATGCTCTATGCCGTCAATCGGAGGGTGGGATTCTTCCGCCCGATCGTCTCCAAGAGCGTCGAGCAGGACAACCTGACCACGCTCATCCGCAGCCGTTACGACCTGCCATTCTCCCCGGAGATGCTCTACGGCTGCACGGCGGAGACCGCCAGTCACCTGGTCGCAGCCGGGCATTACGACGAGCTGCTCAAGATGATCTTGAACAAGTTCAAGATGCTGGAAGAGAACTGCGACCTCGTCGTCTGTGCCGGGACCGACTTCGACGGGCTGGTGCCGTCCCTGGAGTTCGATTTCAACGCCGACCTGGCCAACAATCTCGGCTGCAACGTCGTCGTTGTCGTGAAGGGCTTCGGACGCAGCCCGGAAGAGGCGCTCGAGGCGCTCTACATGGCCCACGAGTCGATGCGCAATCGCGGCGGAGACTTCCTCGCGAGCGTCATCAACGGGGTCGACCCGGAGCATGTGGAAACGGTCAAGGCCCGTGCCCGCAAGCTGCTGCCCGAGCGCGAGAACGTCTATGTGCTGCCGCGACAGGCCGCACTCGGCATGCCGACCGTCGGCGAGATCCGCCAGGCTTTGGACTGCGAGTGTCTCTGCGGCGACGGCGACGCCATGAACCAGGTCGTCTCCAACTACAAGATCGCGGCGATGGAGGTCCCGGACTTCC
>NZ_DATITZ010000011.1:0-4722 GCF_035467215.1 Thiocapsa sp.
AGCCGAACACGCCGCCGTTGGAGATAGAAAACGTGCCGCCCGTGAGTTCCTCGAGACCGAGCTTGCCCTCGCCGGCGCGCTTGCCGAAGTCGGCGATCTTCTTCTCGATGTCGGCCAACGTCATCTGGTCCGCATCGCGCAGGATCGGCACGACGAGGCCGCGCGGCGAGCCGACGGCGATGCCGATGTCGAAATAGCCGTGATAGACGATGTCGTTGCCGTCGATCGAGGCGTTGACTACCGGATAACGCTTGAGCGCCGCCACGGCGGCCTTCACGAAGAAGGACATGAAGCCGAGCCGGACCCCGTGGGTCTTCTCGAACTGGTCCTTGTAGCGGCTGCGCAGTGCGAGAACGGCCTGCAGATCGACCTCGTTGAAGGTCGTCAGCATGGCCGCGTTCTGCTGGGCCTGGACCAAGCGTTCGGCGACGCGGGCACGCAGACGGGTCATGGCCACCCGCTGCTCGGGGCGGCCGGCCTCGCCGGTGAGGCTCGGGCTGGGGGCGGGCCCCGCGGGGGTCAGATCGGGATCCTTGGCCGGAGCGGCCTGCTCGCGCTCGTCGAGATAGGCGATGACGTCGGCCTTGTGGATCCGCCCGTCTCTGCCCGTGCCAGGGATCGCCTGCGGGTCGAGATTCAACTCCTTCACCAGGCGGCGTGCGGCGGGTGCGACCTGCGGCTCGCTGCCGGCCGGTGCGACCTTCGTCGGGCTCGCCGACGCGGCTTTGGATGGTGCGGCTTTGGCGGGCGGCGGAGATGCCTCGCGCTCCGAGGGTGCTGCGCCGGCCTCGCTCGCCTCGATCAGCGCCAGCAGGGCGTCGGACTGAACGAGATCGCCCTCGTTGGCCAGGATCTCGCCGAGGATGCCGTCGATCGGCGAGGGGACCTCGAGCACCACCTTGTCGGTCTCCAGATCGACCAGGTTCTCCTCGCGCTTGACCGGATCGCCCGGGCGTTTGTGCCAGGTCGCGACGGTTGCATCGGCAACCGACTCGGGAAGGGCGGGGACACGGACTTCGCTGCTCATTGTGGCGGGATCCTTTTATTCATGCTGGGATTGAAATGCCCGGTCAGGGCCTCGTCGATCAACCGCTCCTGCTGCTCGACATGCGCGGCGCGGTGACCGACGGCCGGTGCGGCGGAGGATGGACGGCCGACATAGTAAGGCCGCTTGCCGTCCTGCATCAGGTTGTGGAAGCGATGTTTGATCTGGTCCCAGGCGCCTTGGTTCTGCGGCTCCTCTTGGCACCAGATAATCTCCTCGGTCGCGGCGTAGGCCTCGAGCGCGCGGTCGAAGTGGTCTTTGGGGAAGGGATACAGCTGCTCGATGCGGATGATGGCGACATTCGTCAGGCCGCGCGCACGTCGTGCCTCGAGCAGATCGAAGTAGACCTTGCCGCAGCAGAAGACCACGCGCTCGGTCTGCGCGGGGTCGATCGGGTCGATCTCCGGGATCACCGTTTGGAAATGACCGCCGGTCAGCTCGTCGAGCGCGGAGACCGCGAGACGATGCCGCAGCAGGCTCTTCGGGGTCATGACGACGAGCGGTTTGCGGTAGTCGCGCACGATCTGGCGGCGCAGCAGGTGATACATCTGCGCCGGCGTTGTCGGCACGCAGACCTGGATGTTGTGCTCGGCGCAGAGCTGCAGGAAACGCTCCAGACGGGCGGACGAATGCTCGGCGCCCTGGCCCTCGAGTCCGTGCGGAAGCAGCATCACGAGCCCGCAGCACAGACCCCACTTGGTTCCGGCCGAGGTGATGAACTGATCGATCACCACCTGTGCGCCGTTGGCGAAGTCCCCGAACTGGGCCTCCCAGAGCGTGAGCGCGTTCGGCTCCGCGGTCGCGAAGCCGTACTCGTAGGCCAGCACCGCCTCCTCGGATAGGAGCGAATCGATCGCGATGAAGGCACCCTGATGCTCGCCGATGTGCTGCAGCGGGGTGTAGGCGTTGCCGGTCACTTGATCGTGGATCTTGGCATGGCGATGGAAGAAGGTCCCGCGCCCGGCATCCTGTCCGGACAGGCGCACCGGAGTCCCGGCGTCGACGAGGGTGGCGTAGGCCAGATTCTCCGCGAAGCCCCAGTTGAGGAGCTGATCGCCCTGAGCCATCTTGCGCCGCTCCTCCCAAAGCTTATCGACCCGGGGGTGGAGCTCGAAGCCCTCGGGCACGCGCAGCATGGCCTCGCTGAGCTCGCGAAGCTTCTCGACCGGAACACCCGTGTCGACGTTCTGATCCCAATCGGTGGTGCGGCAGAACCCCCAATCGACGCGGTAGGCATGATCCAGCCCGCACAGCACCGGGCGCGCGACCACCACACCCTGCTCGATGGAGTCGCGATAATCCGCAACCATGGCATCGGTCTCCTCTTTGGAGAGGAGTCCGTCGGCGACGAGGCGATCGGCGTAAACGGCCCGCGGGGTCGAATGCCGGCGGATCTTTTTGTACATCATCGGCTGGGTGACCGCGGGCTCGTCGGCCTCGTTGTGGCCGAGACGCCGGTAACAGATCAGGTCGATGATGACGTCCTTGTGGAACTGGTTGCGGAAGTCCAGCGCCATCCGGGTGACGAAGATGACGGCCTCCGGATCGTCGCCGTTCACGTGAAAGACCGGCGCTTGGACCATCTTGGCGACATCGGTGCAGTAGAGCGTGGAGCGCGTGTCGAGCGGGTTGCTGGTCGTGAAGCCGATCTGGTTGTTGATGACGATGTGCACCGTGCCGCCGGTGGCGTAGCTGCGCGTCTGCGAGAGCTGGAGCGTCTCCATGACCACGCCCTGGCCGGCGAAGGCGGCGTCGCCGTGGATGAGCACGGGCAGGACTTGATCGCCGCTGCGGTCGTGGCGCCGCCGCTGGCGTGCGCGCACCGAGCCCTCGATCACCGGGTTGATAATCTCGAGATGCGACGGGTTGAAGCCCAGCACCAGATGGACGATGCCGCCGGGGGTATCGATGTCGGTGGCGAAGCCCATGTGATACTTCACGTCGCCGGCCATCTGCCGCCAATCCATCTGGACCCGGCCCTCGAACTCGTCGAAGATGTCCTGAGGCGGCTTACCGAAGATGTTGGTCAGGACGCTGAGGCGCCCGCGATGGGCCATGCCGATGACCAGCTCCTTCTGGCCCTTGCGTCCGGCGCGCTGTATCAGCTCGTCCAGCATCGGGATGAGGGCGTCGCTGCCCTCGAGCGAGAAGCGCTTCTGACCGACATAGCGCTGGTGGAGATACTTCTCGAAGCCCTCGGCCGCGGTCAGCAAGGTCAAGAGCCAACGCCGATCGGCGGTGTCGAGCTCGGGTATCGCGCGATAGCCCTCGAGCCGCTTCTGGATCCAGCGCTTCTCCTGGGTATCGGTGATGTGCATGTACTCGGAGCCGACCGTTCCGCAATAGATCTGCTCCACCATCGCGATGATGTCGCGCAGCGGCATGCGGTCCGGGGCGTACAGAGAGCCCGTGTGGAACACCTGGTCCATGTCGTCCGGCTCCAGGTTGTGGAAGGCCGGATCCAGGTCTGCGATCTTGGGGATGTCGCGCAGCTTGATCGGGTCGAGGTTGGCGACCTGATGGCCGCGGTAGCGGTAGCCGTTGATCAGGGAGAGTACGGCGGCCTGTTTTTCCGCGGCGGCGGGCTCGAGCCGCTCGGTGGAACGTGTGCGCGCACGCGTGCGGCTTTCTTGGGCGAGCCGCAGGAAGTTCTCGCGCACCGGGCCGTGTGCGACCTCGTTGGCCGCCTCCTGGTGCATGACATGGAAGCGCTCGCGCCAAGCTAGATCGACGCTTTCCGGGTCCTTTAAATAGCGTTCATAGAGGTCTTCAATAAAGGCTGCATTGCCGCCGTAAAGGGCGCCGGAACTGCGAAACAGCTCGAGGATTGCGCTCATGCTCGGTGTTGTTTCTCTGGGTTGATTTTATAGATGGATAATCGATGTTTATAACACAAGTCCCGAAGTGCTTGGCAAGCCGGTTCAGGCCAACCGGCGTCGCGCGACTAGGGCCGGAGAAGCATCATCGCCGATCTTTGGGTCTGTCGTCGCGAAGTCATCGCCTTAGTCGGCGTGATGAGCACGATCGACCGATGTTCAATGCGCGGCCGATCTCGCATCGCGACTGCGCATCGCTGGCGCGAACCTGCTCGAGGGGTTTCAATTCATGTGTACCTTCGTCATTCTGCGCCGTCCGGGTCATGCCTGGCCGGTCTTGATCGCGGCCAATCGCGACGAGATGCGCACGCGGCCGAGCGGTCGGCCCGGCCGACATTGGCCGGATCGCCCGGAGGTGCGTGCCGGGCTCGATCTGGAGTCCGGCGGGAGCTGGCTCGGGGTCAACGATCATGGCCTCGTCGCCGCGGTCATGAACCGCCAAGGTACGCTCGGACCCCTGCCGGGCAAACGCAGTCGCGGCGAGCTGGTCTTGGAGGCACTCGACCATGCAGAAGCCTCCGAGGCGGCCGGGGCGCTGGCTGATCTCGACCCGGACGCCTATCGGCCCTTTAACCTGGTCGTGGCGGATCCGCGCTCGGCCTATTGGCTGCGTCATGGCGGCGACGGCGAGATCCGCGTCCACCCGATCGCCCCCGGTCTACGCATGTTGAGCGCGAGCGAGCTCGACGATCTCGGTGAGCCGCGCATCGCCGAGTATCTGCCTCGGTTCGTCGCGGCAAAGGTCCCGGATCCCGAAGCCGACGATTGGGCGGCCTGGCGGGATCTGCTGGCATCGAATCA
>NZ_DATITZ010000012.1:0-3055 GCF_035467215.1 Thiocapsa sp.
CGTCGTTCTGGATGCCGAGCTGGATCTCGCGCTCGGCAACAGCGCCGACGCCTTGGCGCATCTCAAACAGGCGGTGAGCCTCTTCCCGGGTCAGTGGCCTTTACGGGTCGCTTACGCGGATGCCCTCATGTCCGCGGGTCAGCCCGCGCGTGCGGTGGACGAGCTCGAGGCCGTCGTGCGTGTGCGGCCGGCCAACGCCATGCTCTACGAGGCGCTCGTGCAGGCGGCGACCAAGGCGGGAGATCGGACGACCGTCGATCGCTATCGTGCGGAAAAACTCTATGTCGAAGGTGACCTCGAGCCCGCCATTCGGCATCTCGAGCTGGCCCTGCGTCGGCCCGGCGTCCCGTATCACGAGGCGGCACAGATTCAGGTCCGTCTCGATGCGTGGAGCGAAGAGGAGCGCGACGAGAAGCGGCGGGGCGGGAACCCCCTGCGCGCGGCGACCTCGAACATACGATGAAGTGCGTTCCAAGTCAGTGAGGACTGAGGTAACATTGCCCGGGCGTTGATGTCGGGAAAGCACTCGAGCGAGCCGATTTCAAGCCAGTTGGATCGGAAGACGCCGTCGAAGAAGGCGCTGCTGGCCGACCGCATAATAAGATCGAAAAGATGTGGAGGATCTCACCGTTCATAACGCATGCGAGCCGGATCGAGCCGCGAGGACTCGGGCGTCCGCGCAATCCAATCCGCATCTCGGACGAGCGCCGGCATCCGGGGCGATCGAGCCCGACAAAGGCCGGTTCGTGTCTGCATGCCTGTCGAACCGTCTTATCGATGGCATCGGTCCTCCGGCTTCGGCCGGGGCCTGTGCCGACGCGCGCGATGCTCAATGCATCCCAGTACACCCACCCATGCTCCATAGGAGATGTCCCATGATCGATGCAAAACGTCGAATCCTGCTGAAGGGTTCACTCGCCGCCGGTACCGTCGGAGTCGCTGTCGGCGCCGGTCTGCTTTCCCCCAGCCTGGTCCTTGCGAGCTGGAACGAGGCGGCCTTCCAAGCGAAGGATCTGCCGACCGCCCTGACGAGTCTGATGGGATCGGATGCCGCCGAGACCAACGATGCGATCAAGATCAAGGCCCCGGATATCGCCGAAAACGGCGCCGTCGTGCCGGTGACCGTCGAGACGGACATGGAAGGTGTCAAGTCGATCGCGATCGTTGCCGACCAAAACCAGACGCCGCTCATTGCGTCGTTCGATCTGGGCGAGTCCGCTGTCCCCTTCGTGTCCACCCGGATCAAGATGGCCAAGACATCCAATGTCGTCGCCGTGGTCCAAACCGGCGACAAGCTCTACAGCAATGCCAAGGAAGTGAAGGTCACCATCGGCGGCTGCGGCGGCTGATCGAGTCGCCCCTGCAGGATACGGCTTAGACACCAAATTCGAGGTATACAGAGATGTCAGACATCAAGATCCGCGCCAAGCTCAAAGACGGCGAGACCGAAGTCAAGTGCTTGATGAGCCACCCGATGGAAACCGGGCTGCGTAAAGACAGCAAGACCGGCGAGCTGGTTCCCGCACACTTCATCCAGGAAGTCATCTGCAAATCCAAGGACCAGGTTGTGATGACCGCCAACTGGAGCGGCGGCATCTCCAAGAACCCCTACCTGGCGTTCAAGTTCAAGGGCGGCGAGGTCGGTGATCCGATCGAGATCAACTGGACCGACAACATGGGCGAGACTCAGAACGCGGCCGACAAGATCACCTGATCCTCACCTGATCCGAGGGTCGGCCGTCCGACCGAGCACAGGGATGTGCTCAGGTTGCTTCCGATATCCTGCGGCGTGACCTCGACACCTGCTCAAGCACGTGCCGATCCGAAAGTGGTCCGTTGTAGAACCCCCGGGCTCCGTTCGGGCGCCGTCTAAAGCGCTTGTAGGGCCAAACATATTGCTCCGGGCAGACCGCGACGCACTGCTCGATCCCTCTGTTCAAGGCGGTCGCCGCCTCGATGTCGTCCTCGCTGTCGATTCCGTTCGGAGCCGGGATGCAGTGCATCCTGAAACCCTCTGCGCCCTTCAAGCGTTCCGCGAACATGAAGATCACGGGCGCGCCCGTGCGGCGCGACAGTCGGTTGACCAAAAGCATGGTAAAGGCCGGAATCCCGAAGAAGGGTGCGAAGACGGCGCCTTTGTCGGCCTTGGGCTCCTGATCGGGTAGGATGCCGACGTAGTCGCCCCGCTCCAGCGCCTGGACCAATACCCGGATGCCCTTCGCCGTAATCGGCGCCAACTCGGCCCCGCTGCGTGCGCGCGAGGCGAGGATCATATCGTCGAGATATTTCTGCGGCTTGTAGAAGATGGCCGTCGGGCCCTGTGCTGCGAGGTGTAATCCCGCCAGCTCCCAGGCGCCCAGGTGGGGCGAGAGTACGATCAAGCCCTTGCCGTCGCGTCGCTCCAACAGCTCGCCCCCTCTGACCTCGCGGACCAGCGCGAGCACCTCCTCCGCCGGCCGCAACCACAGATGCGCGATCTCGACATAGGTCTTGCCGAACTCGCGCAGATTGCGGTTGCGCAAACGGATCTGCTCCTTCCCGTCGAGCTCGGGAAAGCAGAGTGCGATATTGATGAGTGCGTTGCGCCGTTGCTTGTTCGGCCATAACCCGATCACCGACCCGATGGCCGAGCCGAGGCGGTGCAGCATGCCGAGCGGCAATCGGGCCAGCAGATGCATGAGCCTGCGCACCAAGGCATCCTTCACGCGTGCGCTGTTCGGTCGTTCGACGGATTGCGCCTGGTGTCTCAAGCCTATCTCCTTACGTTCTTCGGAACGATTCAAAAACAACCGAAACCCATCCAGCCCATGCCAAGCGCATCGGGCCGACACCCGGCAACGCGGCGGTTTGGAGGATGGGTTTCGCTTCGCTCTACCCATCCGTGTTCATCAAGGCGTTCACCTTGTTTCTGAAGCGTCACTTCGCGTCCGGTCGATCCCGGTCGGGTGAGACGCAGGGTCGCACCTCGGATTCGGATGACAGTTCCGAGTATACCTCATATAGGGACAAGCTCGCATTTCTTGAATGCCTGGAATTTCAGCGTGAGTAAAGAGTC
>NZ_DATITZ010000013.1:0-25194 GCF_035467215.1 Thiocapsa sp.
TGCACGCCGATCAGCATCCCGATCGGCAAAAGGCGGAGCGCGACATCGTCGCACGCCCATGAACGCCGCGCCGCGCCCGCAGGCCTCGCCGAATGAGGCCGTGGAGGCGAGGACGGCAGCCGATCCAATGGCGCTGATCGCCGATTGGAAGGACCGCCTCAGAGCCGGGCGCGACCGACTCTTCGCAGACTTCGACCAAGGCGCACCGGTCGGGAGCCTAGTCCTGCGACGCAGCCTCCTCATCGACGAGGTCCTGCGCGAGGTCTGGGACCATCACCTCGGACAGACCGAGGACGCCGCCTTGGTCGCGGTCGGCGGATACGGTCGGCAGGAGCTCCAGCCCGCCTCCGACATCGATATCCTGGTCATCGTCCACCCCGATGCCGACGCACGTCTCGCCGCTCCCTTGGAGGGACTGGTCACCTGCTTGTGGGACATCGGCCTGGAGGTCGGGCACAGCGTGCGCACCCCCGAGGAGTGCGCCCGGGAGGCCGCGGACGACGTGACCGTCATGACCAACATGATGGAGGCGCGGCTGATCCGCGGCAGCAGTGTGCTGTGCCATCGTATGCGCGAGGTCATCAGCCCCGAGCGCATGTGGGACAGCGAGCAATTCTTCGCCGCCAAGACCCGGGAGCAGCGCACACGCTGGCAGAAATACGGCGGCACCGCCTACAACCTCGAGCCCAACATCAAGGAAAACCCGGGCGGTTTGCGCGACATTCAAATGATCGGCTGGGTCGCCAAGCGCCACTTCGACGCGGAGACCCTTCATGAGCTGGTCGGTCACGGCTTCTTGACCGAATCCGAATACGCCACGCTGATCGAAGGGCAAACGCTGCTGTGGCGGATCCGTTTCGCGCTGCATCGCCTCGCCGGGAGGCGCGAAGACCGACTCCTGTTCGAGTATCAGCGGACCCTCGCCACCCAATTCGGCTTCGAGGACGGTCCGAACAACCTCGCCGTCGAACAGTTCATGCAGCAGTACTACCGCACCGTCCAAGAGCTGAATCGGCTCAACGAGATGCTGCTGCAGTTGTTTCGCGAGGCCATTCTCCTGCACGACGACGTCGGCCCCCCGGTGCCGGTCAACAAGCGCTTCCAGTCACGCAGCGGCTATCTCGAGGTGACCTCCGCGAGCGTGTTTCAGCGCTACCCGATCGCCCTCCTCGAAATCTTCCACGTCCTGCAAGTCCATACGGAGCTCGAAGGCGTGCGCGCCAGCACCATCCGGCTGATTCGCGAGAACCGCCACCGGATCGACGATGACTTCCGCGCCGATCTGCGCGCGCGCAGTCTCTTCATGGAGATCCTCCGTCATCCCAGCGGTCTCACCCATGCGATTCGACGCATGAACCGTTACGGCGTCCTGGCGGCCTACATCCCGGCATTCGCCAACATCGTCGGACGCATGCAGTACGATCTGCTGCATGTCTACACGGTCGACGAGCACACGCTCTCGCTTCTGCGCAATCTTCGCCGCTTCACCATCACCAAGCACGACGACGAATTCCCGCTCTGCAGCGCGATCGCCAGGCGCATCCCCAAGCTCGAGCTTCTGTATCTCGCAGGTCTCTTCCACGACATCGCGAAGGGCCGCGGCGGAGACCATTCGCTCCTCGGTGCCGACGACGCCCGCGCGTTCTGTCGGCTCCACGGGCTGCCCGAGTTCGACAGTCGGCTCGTCGGCTGGCTCGTGGAGAAACATCTGCTGATGTCGATGACGGCCCAGCGCAAGGACATCAGCGATCCGGAGGTGATCCAGTCCTTCGCCGCCGTCGTCGGCGACCCGACACGCTTGGATTATCTCTACCTATTGACGGTCGCGGATGCCCGGGCGACCAATCCCGAGCGCTGGAATAGTTGGAAGGACGCGCTGCTGCGCGAGCTGTATCACGGGACACGCCGCGCGCTGCTGCGCGGACTCGAGAACCCCCAAGCCCAAGACGAGCTGATCCAGCAGAAACAGACCGAGGCGCGGCGCCTGGTCGCGCGCTACGGCGGGGATCCCGCCGCCTGCAATCGGCTCTGGAAGAAATTCAGCCTGGATCTGTTCCTGCACAACTCCCCGGACGAGATTGCCTGGCAGACACGCCAGATCCTGGCGTGCGAGCCCGAGCAGTTACCGCTCGTGGTGATTCGCCCGGTCACGGCGCGCGGAGGAACCGAGATCTTCATCTACACCACCGACCGCGCAAACCTCTTCGGGCGGATCACCGCGCTCCTGGATCAGGTCGGCCTCAGCATCATGGACGCTCGTATCATGACCACCGACGACGGCATGGCGGTCAACACCTACCAGGTGCTGGACCAGGACGGCAGCCCGATCCAGGACGCATTGAGGATGGAGGAAACTCGCTTCTGCCTGGTCGCGGATCTGGCCGAGGATGCCGAGGAGGAGATCCAAGTCGCACGCTCAATGCCGAGACGCCATCGGTATTTTCCGACGGAAACGCGCGTGACCTTTTCCCCGGACGAACCCAACCGCCGCACCATTATGCGGCTCGCCACCCTGGATCGCCCCGGCCTGCTAGCGGACGTCGGCGCGGTCTTCCAGAATTGCGGCATTCGCCTTCAAAACGCCAAGATCGCGACGGTCGGCGCCGAGGTCGACGATGTCTTCTTCATCACCAACGACGACGAAACCCCAATCACCTGCGAGACCGCCCTGTCGTGCTTGCGACGCGAGATCCACGATCGGCTGGAAGGCCATGGGACGCGCTAAGCATCGCGATATCGTCGGACTCGGGATTCCGACACACTTGAAGGCTCGCTTGAAGGGCACGCGACTCGGCGCCGTTTCGCTGATCTTCGGACTCCTGTCGATCCCGGTGGACATCGCAGCGGACGAGAATCTCCTCGTGCACATCCAGCCCGCGAGCCAGACCTTCGGCGACCCGCCTCCAGGGAGCGCGCCGACACCTTGGCTCGACGAGGTTCGCGCCCAACGACAGGCGTGGGAGACCAGGCGCGAGGCGACGCGCAGTGCCTACGAGGCGCGCCGGCGGGCCAACAACCCCAGGGCAGCCGCCCAGCAAGAGGCGTGGGAAGAGGATGTGCGCCGTCGACGTGCAGACCGTCTCGAACGCATGGATCAGGAGCGCGAGCTTTTTCGCAGCCTCGGACCCGATCAGCTCCCGCCGCCTTGGCCGTGGGTCACCGGGATGCCCACCCTGCCGGAGATCGGCAGCGGCGCGACGTCGCCCGACACGCCGGGCGAGGAGTCAATCTTTGCGCCGCCCGGCTGGGACAACCACTGGTATTTCCGGGGATTCTGAGGTCGCTCGGGCAGGGTATTCGGCGCCTCAACCGGCCTCGATCAACTCGAGCGCGTTGCCGTCCGGATCCCGACAGAAGAGTGCCCGTCGCCCCGAGCGGCTGAGCGTATAGGAAAACCCGGCGGCATCGAGCCGCGCCGTCACCGCATCCAGGCCGCTCACCCGCATCGCGAGATGGCGGTCCCGGCCGCCGTGCTCGGGACGGCCCGCAACCGGATCCGGATTCGGCAGCTCGAGCAGGTGGATCTGCTGATCGCCCACCCAAAGCCAGGCCCCTGGAAACGACAGATCAGGACGCTCGGGCGCAAGCTCGAGACCCAGAATCCCTTGATAGAAGGCCAGCGCCCGCGCGGTATCGGCGACGATCAGACTGACATGATGGATGGCATGAACCAGCGGCATCGGATCCTCTCGGCATGGAGCCGGCTTGGACGTTCGCCTATACTAAACCGCGTCCTGAGTGAAATGTGACGTTTCGAGATGGACTCGACCTCGGCGCAGACAGCGGCCGCAGGGAGACGCAGTGTAGACCACCAACTCAGGATGACCCGATGAACCCGGATATCGGGCGCTTGCAGCCCTACCCTTTCGAACGACTCGCCGCACTGAAGCACGGGCTGATCCCGCCGGCCGATCGCGACCACATCGCGCTTTCCATCGGCGAGCCGAAACATCCGACCCCGGCGCTCGTCACGGATGCGCTGCTCGCACACCTGCATCAGCTCGCTGTCTATCCGAACACCCGCGGCATCCCGTCCCTGCGCGAGACGATCGCGGCATGGCTCTCGAAGCGATTCAAGCTCGGGTCGGCCGACTCGACGGGGCCCGGCACGCTCGGCATCGACCCGGAAACCCAGATCCTGCCGGTGAACGGCACACGCGAGGCCCTTTTTGCCTTCGCCCAAGCCGTGATCGATCGCTCGCACGACGCGCTGGTCTTGATGCCCAATCCCTTCTATCAGATCTACGAGGGTGCGGCGTTCCTCGCCGGTGCACAGCCGCGCTATCTCGCCTGCGAGGCGGCGAACGGCTTTGTCCCGGATTTCGAGGCGGTGGACGACGCGACTTGGCGGGCCTGCCGCCTGCTGTACATCTGCTCGCCGGGCAACCCGACCGGCGCCCTGCTCGATCAGGCAACCTATGCACGTCTCATCGGGCTTGCGCACCGGCACGACTTCGTCATCGCCTCGGATGAATGCTACTCCGAGCTCTATCTGGACGAGGCCGACCCGCCGCTCGGGCTGCTCCAGGTCTCGGCCGCCATGGGCAACCCCGCATTCAGTCGCTGCATGGTCTTCCATAGCCTGTCGAAGCGCTCCAATGCACCCGGACTGCGCTCGGGTTTCGTCGCGGGCGACGCCGAGCTGATCCGCGGCTTCTTCGCCTACCGGACCTATCACGGCTGCGCCATGCCCCTGCCCCATCAGCATGCAAGCATCGCCGCCTGGAGCGACGAGACCCATGTGCGCGAGAATCGACGGCTCTATCGCGAGAAATTCGGCTCCGTCCTGGAGATCCTCGGGGATGCACTTGACCTCGCACCGCCGAAAGCCGGCTTCTATTTGTGGCCCGAGACACCGATCCCGGACACCGACTTCGCCGCGCGCCTCTTCGCCGAGGAGAACCTGACGGTGCTTCCCGGCCGCTTCCTGTCCCGCGTGGTCGACGGGGCCGACCCCGGAATGAACCGCATTCGGCTCGCCCTGGTCCCGCCGCTGGACGAGTGCGTGGATGCCGCGCGTCGGATTCGGCGTTGCCTGGAGCGGATCTAACGGCATTGTTTTCGGTTTGAAACTTTCGCGCCTTTGCCATTCAAACTCCCGAGACCTGCGCTTGCCGAGGTCTTCAACACGACAGCAGAGAACACCCCATGAGCGACCAGCAATACATCATTGAAGAGGCCTTCGAGCGACGCGCCGAGATCACCCCGCGCACGGTCGAGACCCGCGTGCGCGATGCCGTGCAGGACACCATCGAGCGACTCGACCGCGGGGAGCTGCGGGTCGCCGAGAAGCGCGACGGCGATTGGGTCGTCCACGAATGGCTCAAGAAGGCGGTCCTGCTGTCGTTCCGGATCGAGGACAACGCCTTCATCAAGGGCGGTTTCACCAACTATTACGACAAGGTTCAGTCCAAGTTCGCCGACACCAACTCGCGCGAGTTCCGCGACGGCGGGGTTCGGGTCGTGCCGCCAGCGACCGCGCGCAAAGGCGCCTTCATCGCACCGAGCTGCGTGCTCATGCCGTCCTACGTCAATATCGGCGCCTATGTTGACTCGGGCACCATGGTCGACACCTGGGCGACCGTCGGCTCCTGTGCGCAGATCGGCAAGAACGTCCACCTCTCCGGCGGTGTCGGGATCGGCGGCGTGCTCGAGCCCGTGCAGGCTGCACCGACCATCATCGAGGACAACTGCTTTATCGGCGCACGCTCCGAGGTCGTCGAAGGCGTGATCGTCGGCGAAGGTGCCGTGCTGTCGATGGGCGTCTACATCGGTCAGAGCACCAAGATCTACAACCGCGAGACCGGCGAGATCCTCTACGGCCGCGTCCCGGCCGGCGCCGTCGTCGTCCCCGGCAGTCTTCCGGCCAAGGACGGAAGCCACAGCCTCTATTGCGCCGTCATCATCAAGCAGGTCGACGAGAAGACCCGCGGAAAGGTCGGCATCAACGAGCTGCTTCGGGATATCTAAACCGCGTCCAGAGCGACATGCGTCGTTTTCATTGTTCGTTTAGCTTCGGAGATATCCTTGATCCCAGTAAGACGCGGTTTAGAATTTAAGATTTTTAATACTTTAAACCGCGCCGGCCCCGACAGTCGTCGGAGCCGGCGCGGCCAAGCCATCCACCAAATGACGCATACCGCACCGGGCGCGGTTTAAAGACGTGGTCGCGCTCTACGGCATCCCCAACTGCGACACCATGAAGAAGGCCCGCGCCTGGCTGGACGCGCATGGCGTCGACTATCGGTTCCACGATTACAAACGCGAAGGGGTCGACGAGACCCGCTTGCGCGCCTGGGTCGACGAGCTGGGCTGGGAGACGCTCGTCAACCGTCGGGGCACGACCTGGCGCAAGCTCCCGGAGGACGTGCGCGAGGGCATGGACGCGGAGGCCGCAGTCCGGGTCATGCTGGAGACCCCGTCGATCATTCGTCGGCCGGTGCTCGACACGGGCGAGCTCCGGCACGCGGGTTTTTCCGAAACCGATTACGAGAGGCTGCTCGGCTGATGGCGATGTCCCCGACCCTGGAGCTGGCGTGCGAGCTGATCCGCCGCCCTTCCGTCACGCCCGAGGATGCGGGCTGCCAGGCCCTCATGGCCGAGCGGCTGGCCGCGATCGGTTTTCGGATCGAGGAGATGCCGTTCGGGGAGGTCGCAAACCTCTGGGCCAGACGCGGCGATGACGGCCCGCTCTTCTGCTTCGCCGGTCACACGGACGTGGTCCCGACCGGCCCGATCGAGCAGTGGGACTCGGCCCCCTTCGAGCCGACCAT
Organism: Thiocapsa sp.; assembly: GCF_035467215.1. Taxonomy (GTDB): domain Bacteria; phylum Pseudomonadota; class Gammaproteobacteria; order Chromatiales; family Chromatiaceae; genus Thiocapsa. Next base: position 6,774 of record NZ_DATITZ010000013.1, read on the forward strand.
CCGCGAGGGTCGGCTCTTCGGGCGCGGCGCCTGCGACATGAAGGGCTCGCTCGCCGCCATGATCACCGCAGTGGAGGCGTTCGTCGGCGATCATCCGGATCATCGCGGATCCATCGCCTTCCTGATCACGAGCGACGAGGAAGGGCCGTCCATCGACGGGACCCGCCGCGTCGTGGAGCGTTTGGAGCAGCGCGGCGAGAAGATCGACTATGCCTTGGTCGGGGAGCCCTCGGCGCGCGAGCACCTCGGCGACACCATCAAGAACGGTCGACGCGGGAGTCTCAATGGCGTCCTGCGGGTGCAGGGCAAACAGGGCCACGTCGCCTATCCGCATCTGGCCAAGAACCCCTTCCATGCCTGCGTCGATGCACTTGCGGCACTCTGCGCCGAGGTCTGGGATCAGGGCAACGATCATTTCCCGCCCACCAGCTTTCAGATCGCCAACCTGAACATGGGCACAGGCGCCGAGAACGTGATCCCGGGCCAACTCGAGACTCAGTTCAACCTACGCTTCTCCACCGAGCTGGATCCGGAAACCATCCAGGCACGCGTGCGCTCGATCCTCGACGCCGGTGATTTCGACTACAGCCTCGACTGGCGCCTCTCTGGAAACCCTTTCCTGACGCCGGCCGGCGAGCTGGTGGCCGCCTCCCGCGAGTCGATCGCGGCGGTCACCGGCATCCAGACCCAGCTCTCCACGAGCGGCGGCACCTCCGACGGGCGCTTTATCGGACCCACCGGCGCCCAGGTCGTCGAGTTGGGCCCGGTCAACGCCACCATCCATCAGGTCAACGAGTGCGTCGGGGTCGCCGAGCTCGACACGCTCTCCGAGATCTACCGAGGCATCCTTGAACGCCTGTTAGCTCCGGCCTGAACCGCATCCAGGGTGACATGGAGTCTTTCGTGGGCGACTTCGCAGAGGTCGGCAATCCAGCGTTGTTCATGCGACCGGCAGGTAGGGTGGACAAGCGCAGCGCAGTCCACCGTCGCCGGCGCTGGGCCAGGTGGACTTCGCTCTCGCTCGTCCACTCATTGCCGGGATCGGCGACGTGGCGGATTTATGTGCAGACTCGGCAATCCCCGGTTGACGTCGTTTCGTTTTTCGATTTTTCTTCGTCCACATCGGATCGACCGGAGAGCGACATGCCCTACGTCAACATCAAGATCACCCGCGAGGGTGCAACCGCGGAGCAGAAGGAGGCACTCATCCAAGGCGTCACACAGCTGCTGGTCGACGTGCTCGGGAAGAATCCGCAGACGACGATGGTCGTCATCGACGAGGTCGAGACCGACAACTGGGGCATCGGCGGGGAGAGCGTCACACTGCGCCGCCGCCGAGGCTAGATTTAGGCGGTTTCCGGAAATCAGCATCCCGACTGTACTTGCCCGCACAATCCGAAGGAGCCTGAGGTGCGCCTGAATGCGCATCGACACATCGATCTTTCCTTGCACATCCGATTGGCCAGAAGCAACGTCGCGAAGCGGCGTGTCCCCGGGATCGACGACTTGCAGTCGTCCTCTTCCACGGTCCTCGCTCCCACGACCGTCGCGTCGGGCAACGCCTGAAAGGAGAGGAAGATCGCGAATGGATGAGCAAAACGGAAATCGGTGCCAAAGCACGTTCAGCGCGGCTCTCGTGTGCGTCGCGTTGGCCTCGACCTTGCGGGCCGTCGGGTCGGCCGAAGAGGACGACTGCAAGTCGTCGATCCCGGGCGGTGTCGCTGCTTCGCGACGACCGTCGGCGTCACTGCCGGCCGCTCCTCTGCGCAGTCGGGATGTTGATTCCCGGAAATCGCCTTAATCGCCCAGGATGTAACCCAAGTCGATCTCGACGGCATCGAACGGCGGGATACGCATCTTCCGCTCGTCGGGGCCGGGCGCGGCGACGCTGGCGATGACCCGGTAGCTGCCCCCGTCGAGTTGCCAGGCGACCAGCGAGCGTTCCTCGGGCCAGATCAGCCAGTAATAGGACACCTGTTGGCGCTGAAGCAGCAGAAACAGGGTCAGCGTGTCTTTGCGCTCATGTCCAGGCGAAACAATCTCGCACACCCAGTCCGGGACGATCTCGACCACCCCGCTCGGGCGCTCCGGCAAGCGTTCCTTGCGCCAGCCCGCGAGATCGTGGGTCGGGCACTGGTGGTCGGAATAGTGGACGCTGACCTCGCTGGCGATCCACCAGCCGCCAGGGCCAGAGGTGCGTCGTAACGAGTCGAGCTCGGCGACCGTATTGCTTTGCGCGAAGCCGTGCTCGATCCGCGCCATCGGGCGCTGGACGATCTCGCCATCGATCAGCTCGACACGCTCATCGGCAGCATCGAACAGATCGGCCAGGGTCTTGAGTTTGAATGCTTCCATCGCTGTCGCTCCGCTGGGTTTAACATCGACGTTTAACCTAAACCGCGCCCAGAGTGAAATTCGTCATTTTCATGTCGTATTGGGTTTAAGGATTTTCCGACCTTTGTGGAGAGGCGGTTTAGAGCCCCCAGCCGCCCATCAAGGCCCGAATCTTTTCCGTGGTCGGGCGAAGCACGACGCCGCGCTCGGTCACGATCGCGTCGACCAGCTCCGCCGGTGTGACATCGAAGACCGGATTGCGGGCGACGCACCCGGTGGGCGCGAGACGGCGATCGCCGCAGCTCAGCAGCTCTTCCGGATCACGCTCCTCGATCGGAATCTCCTTGCCGCGGGCGATCTCCATATCGATGGTGGACGTGGGTGCCGCGACCATGAACTTGATGCCGTGGTATTTCGCCAGGATCGCAAGGCCATAGGTCCCGATCTTGTTGGCGACATCGCCGTTGGCGGCGATCCGATCCGATCCGACGATCACCCACCCGACCGAGCGGCCGGCCATCAGGCTCGCCGCCGCGCCGTCCGCCTGCAGCGTCACCGGGATGCCGTCGTGCATCAGCTCCCAGGCCGTCAGCCGCGCCCCCTGCATCCAGGGCCGTGTCTCGTCGGCGAAGACGCGCCCGACATTGCCGGCCGCGTAGGCGCTGCGGATGACACCGAGCGCCGTGCCGTAGCCACCGGTGGCGATCGCCCCGGCGTTGCAATGGGTGATGATGTCGGTCGGGCCCTCGATCAGCGCCGCACCCAGGTCGCCGATCACCCGGTTGGCCGCACGATCCTCGGCATGGATGGAAAGCGCCTCGTCGACCAAGGCCGGGAAGGGATCGCGTTCATCCAGACGGGAGATCAGGCGGCGCATCCGATCGATCGCCCAGAAGAGATTGACCGCGGTCGGCCGTGAGGCGGCCAGACGCTCGAGGTCGGATTCGATCGCCGCCTTCCAGCCGGCACCGCCGGCCGCGTAGGCATCCCGCCCCGCCAACGCAACCCCGTAGGCCGCAGCGACACCGATCGCCGGCGCACCGCGCACGACCATCGCACGGATCGCATCGGCAACCGCGCCCGCATCGGTCAGTCGCAAAAACTCGGCGCGATCCGGCAGCAGACGCTGATCCGCGAGATAGAGGGCACCCTCGTGCCAGAGTGCCGCGTCGTCCGGGGTCGGAACGGTCGGGATCGTTGTTTCCATCTGGGGCTCCTTGTGGCATGTTCCCGCCATTGTCACCCATCCCCCGCCCCGACTGAAAGGACCGACCGATGCAAGCCGAGCTTCTGATCCATGCCCAGTGGGTATTGCCCGTCGATCCACGGGATCGTCAGCTCACCGATCATGCCGTCGCCATCGCGGACGGACGTATCCTCGCCGTGCTGCCGTCCGAAGAGGCGCGCAGCAGTATCGAGGCCCAACGGGTGACCGATCTGCCGGGTCATCTGCTCATCCCGGGCCTGATCAACGCCCACACGCACGCGGCCATGGTGCTGATGCGGGGGCTGGCCGACGACCTGCCCCTCATGACCTGGCTGCATGAGCATATCTGGCCCGCCGAGCAGCGTTGGGTCGATCCCGGGTTCGTCGCCGACGGGACCCGACTGGCCGTGCTCGAGATGCTGCGCGGCGGCATCACCTGCTACAACGACATGTATTTCCATCCGGAGGTCACGGCACAGGTCACCGCCGAGGCCGGGATGCGTGCCGTGATCGGCATGATCGTCGTGGATTTCCCCACCGGCTATGCCGCAAATGCCGACGAGTACATCGCCAAAGGGCTCGCCCTGCACGAGCACTATCGAGACCATCCGTTGATCCGGGTCGCCTTCGCACCGCATTCGCCCTACGCGGTATCGGATGCGCCGCTGCAACGGGTGCGTGCGCTGGCGGATGAGCTGGAGGTGCCGATCCATATCCATCTGCACGAGACGCGCGACGAGGTCCTCCAGTCGCTTCGGGACCACGGCGAACGACCCCTCTCGCGGCTGAATCGGCTTGGATTGCTCGGCCCCGGACTGGTGTGCGTACACATGACCCAGCTCGAAGAGGACGAGATCGCGCTCTTGGCCGACACGGGCGCCCATGTGGTGCATTGTCCGGAGTCGAATCTGAAGCTCGCGAGCGGGTTTTGCCCGGTCGCAAGGCTCTTGGATGCGGGAGTCAATGTTGCGATCGGTACCGACGGCGCGGCGAGCAACAACGATCTGAACATACTCGGGGAGATGCGCACGGCTGCCCTGCTCGGCAAGGGCGTGGCAGGCTCCGCCTCCGCGCTGCCGGCCGCGACGGCCTTGCGGATGGCGACCATCAACGGCGCCCGCGCCCTGGGGCTGGAGGAAGAGATCGGATCGCTGGAGCCCGGCAAGTCAGCCGACTTGGTTGCGCTGGATCTGCGCGACTCCCACACCCAGCCCCTCTATCACCCGGTCTCGCAGCTGGTCTACGCCGCCAGTCAGCAACAGGTGCGTCAGGTCTGGGTGCGGGGTCGGCAGTTGATCCGCGACGGCCTGCCCACCGGCCTCGACACCGCTCGGATCATCGCGGCGGCACAGACGTGGGGGGAGCGTCTCGGGCGCTGAAGCCTGTCCGATACGACATGGATCGTTGTAGGGGCGATGTTGGGGCGACTTAAGTCGCCCCTACAGATATGTGGTCGTCGCGTTCTCGCGAATCGCCTAGGCCACGGGCAGACGCGCTTTAGAAGAGATCCATCAGGACCCGTTGTGCCTCGGCAATTGCGACCGTCTCGCCGGTGGACCATGATGGGCGACCCGAATCGACGATCTCGAGTCGGACCGGGGCAACGCCACGCCCCAACATCCCGATTTCGCGGGCCGCCGCCTTCGACAGGTCGATCGTACGACCGCGCGAGAAAGGGCCGCGATCGTTGATGACGACGTCCACCGAACGGCCGTTCGCCTTATTCGTCACCGTCACTCGCGTGCCGAACTCCAAGGTCCGATGTGCCGCGGTCAGTGCATTCATATCAAACCGGACGCCGCTTGCGGTGCGCCGGCCGTCGAAACGGTCCCCGTAGTAGGAAGCCACGCCATCAGTGACATTGGCTTGAAGGGTTGCCGTCGGAAGAAACGCCAACAGTGCGAGCGCTGGGGTCAACCAGATGTTCTGTCGAATCAAAACAGAGTTCTCCGTTCGTAACGATTGGTGTTTGAGCCGGGATTCGCATCACTTCCGAATCGCGACGAGTCCGGAGTCTAACGGCAGAGCGCGTTTGAATCCACCCTTTGGCGGACACGAAACGCTTGGCGCACGTCTCCGGGGAGAGACGCGCAAGGGAGGGTAGCCAAGATCGACGACCGTAAAAACACCAAACCGATGGGAATCATCGCCCTCAGAGGCGGCCCGCCGGACTCGTCTCGGCGCGCTCGACGGTCAAGACCTCCGGTTCTGCCCCATTGGTCGCAGACGTGCGCTCGCCGTCGAGGGTTTCCGCGGAATCCCGGCGGGTGAGGTGAACCGATGTGCTCGTGCCGGGAGGATCCGGCGGCTGAGCGCTTGGCGACTCCTCGGGCTGTTCCGGGTGTCGGCTCGGCTCCGGCGTCGGAGGCTCGGGGAATGCGATCCGCGTCCGCAACACCGGCCCCGAAAAGGCGGTGCGCAAGGACTCGTCACGCCCGTAGATATCCTGTCGGAAGCCGACCTTGCCCTGCTCGTCCGCGAAGGCCGTCAGATAGTAGAGCAGCACCGGCAAGGTGTCCGAGAGATCGACGTAGCGCGTCCGTCCGCGCTCGACCACGCGATCGATCCCAGAGCGATCCCAGCCGGGCTGGTCGAGAATCGCCTCCGCGAGCGCCAGCGGGTCTTGCACCCTGACGCAACCATTGCTCAGTGCGCGCGCCTGGCGGCCGAACGCCGCCTTTCCCGGCGTGTCGTGGAGGTAGATCGCATGGCTGTTCGGGAACATGAACTTGACGCGACCGAGGGCGTTTTTCGGGCCCGGCGCCTGAACAAGCCGATAACGCGTGTAATCGCCGGCATTCCCCCCGCCGACCTGCTTACCGGTTCGTCGATCGACCAATCGGTAGTCGCCGGAGACCCTGCCCATCTTCTTCTGGATGGACACGGGCACCGTCCAGGTCGGATTGAAGACCAAGTGGTCCATCGTGTCGCGAAACATCGGCGTTTGGGTCTCGGGCGTCCCGACGATGACGCGAGTCGACCAGACAAAATCACCGCCGCGGGCCAGGTGAACCTTGTACGCGGCTACATCGACGAAAACATAGTCTTCCGGGAGATCCTGATAGAGCCAGCGCATCCGCTCCAGGTTGATCCGGATTAGCTCGGCCTTCGTCTCGTCGCCGTGTCCGTTGAGCGCAGCGAGGGTCGAAGGACCCACGACGCCATCGGCCGTCAGACCCGATCGCCGCTGAAATGACACCACGGACTCGTGAAGTGCAGTGTCGAAGAGATCGGCGTCGGATGACCCCGAAACCGCCTCGCCATCGATGCGCGCGAGTCGCTCCCGCAGCATCGCGACGCGCGTATGCCGGCTCCCTTGGACAAGATTCGAACCGGCCGGCAGAGGCGGTAGGCCCACGAGAGCCGTCTGAGCGGTGTAGCGCTGCAGCGCGTTCTTCAGGTCGTCGTACCAGAAGGGACGGGTGAAAAGCGCGCTCAAGCCCTGTTCGAGATCTTGGCCGCCGAGTGCACGATGCATATCGGCCAGAAGGACCTCGCTGGACGCGGGAGGTCTATCGTGCCATTTCGAATCCACGGCAACCGGATCGAGTTTGCCGTAACGATGGTGGTGAACATAACGCGCCAAGGCGTCGCTGAGAACGAGATCGGCGGCGATACGTGCATTTCCGGTCAGGGATCCGAGGACACCCGGATCGCCGAGTCGACGCAGACTTTCGACATGGAAATCCTCGGGCCGGAAGCCTTCGGACACGCTGCGCTGCGCGAGGCCCAAGAGCCCCGAAATCCGCGCCGGGTCGACCCAGACCAAGACATCTCCGCGCTGCGCATAGAACTCCGCCAGCAGACGACCAGACAACAAGGGCACACCTTCGACGGCGACGGTTCGCGCGTCGCGGATCGAATCGAGCGTCGGGCGCAGCAACCCCTCCGTGAATGCCGGTGCGGAGACGACCGTCAAGAACCAAAACAGACCGACCAAACGGCAACGCATACCGGGTATCCCTCATGTCCGGCCTCCAGGCCGCTCAACACTGGCCGATCAATACTGGCCGATCAACATTCGCCGATCAATTGCGTCCTGCCGTTTTCGTCCAGGGTCTCCAGGCGCACCGTAAACCCCCACAATCGCCTGATGTGGCGCAACATCTCTTCGGCCGAGTCACCCAACGGGCGGCGATTGTGCCGATAGTGCCTCAGGGTCATGGAACGGTCGCCGCGCCGATCGACGTTGAAGACCTGAATATTCGGCTCGCGGGAACCCAGGTTGTACTGCTCGGCAAGCGATTGTCGCAACGCCCGGTAGCCCTGCTCCTCGTGGATGGCAGTGACCTCGAGATGTTCTTCGCGGTCATCGTCCGAGATTGCAAACAACCGCAGATCGCGCATGACCGTCGGAGAAAGATACTGTGCAACAAAACTCTCGTCCTTGAAGTTGCGCATGGCGAAATCCAAGACCTTCAGCCAGTCACCGCCGGCAATGTCCGGGAACCAGTGACGATCCTCGTCCGTCGGCTGCTCGCAGATCCTGCGGATATCGCGCATCATCGCAAAGCCGAGCGCGTATGGATTGATCCCGTTGTAATAGGGGACGTCGAACGTAGGCTGAAAGACCACGCCGGTATGCGACTGTAGGAATTCGATCATAAACCCATCGGTGACGAAGCCTTCGTCGTAAAGATGATTCATGAGCGTGTAGTGCCAGAATGTCGCCCAGCCCTCGTTCATGACCTGGGTCTGGCGCTGTGGGTAGAAGTATTGGCCCAGCTTACGGACGATCCGAACGATCTCGCGTTGCCACGGCTCGAGCAGCGGGGCGTTCTTCTCGATGAAGTAAAGAAGGTTTTCCTGCGGCTCCTCGGGCCAGCGCACGTCTTGCTCTCCGTCGCCGTCCGAATCGAAGGTCGGCAAGGTCCGCCACAAATCATTGACCATCGATTGCAGGTAAGCGGCCCGATCCTTTTGCCTGCGTTGTTCCTCGGCGAGCGTCAGCGGTGTCGGTCGCTTATAACGGTCGACGCCGTGATTCATCAAGGCATGGCAGGAGTCGAGCAACATCTCGACCTCGGCCTCGCCGTAACGCTCCTCGCACTCGGCGATGTAACGCCGCGCGAAGACCAGATAGTCGATAATCGCATCGGCGCTGGTCCAGGTGCGGAAGAGATAGTTACCTTTGAAGAAACTGTTGTGACCGTAACAGGCGTGCGCGATGACGAGCGCCTGCATCGGCAGCGTGTTCTCCTCCATGAGGTAGGCGATACAGGGATCGGAGTTGATCACGATCTCGTACGCCAACCCCATTTGACCACGGCGATAGGTCTGCTCGGTGGCGACGAACTGTTTACCGAACGACCAGTGCGGATAATTGATGGGCAAACCGACCGACGAATAGGCGTCGATCATCTGCTCGGAGCTGATAACCTCGATCTGATTGGCATAGGTATCAAGGCCGTAGACGTCGTGGGCGAGACGGCCGATCTCCCGATCGAACCTCTCGAGCAGCGGGAACGACCATTCCGAAGAGTCCGAGATGAGGTTCTTGCTCATGCCTCCTGCCTCCTGAACAGCTCCCTGAACACGGGAAAGATATCCTCGGGACCGTCGATCTCCTGCATCGCAAAGTGCCGGTGCACGGCCCTGACCTCTTGGTAGGCGTACCACAGGCTTTGATGCTGGCGCGGGGTGATCTCGACGTAGGCGAAATAGCGCATCAAGGGCATCAGCTTCTCCACCAGCAGATCACGGCAAACCGTGGAGTCGGAATCCCAGTTGTCGCCGTCCGACGCCTGCGCGGCATAGATGTTCCACACCGAGGAGTCATAACGCTCCTTCAGGAGATCGTAGGCCAGATTCAACGCACTCGACACCACCGTACCGCCGGTCTCGCGCGAATAGAAGAACTCCTGCTCGTCGACCTCTTGGGCGATCGTATGATGGCGAATAAAGACAACGTCGATCTTGTCGTAGTTTCGCTGAAGAAAAAGATAAAGAAGGATAAAGAATCGCTTCGCGAGATTCTTGCGGACCTGATCCATCGAGCCCGAGACGTCCATTATACAGACCATCACCGCTTTGCTCGTCGGCTCGGGAAGCTTGGTGAAGCTCTGATAGCGCAGGTCGAAGGTGTCGATGAAGGGAAGTGCCGCGATCCGCGTGCGCAACCGGTCGATCTCTTCGCGAATCTCGCGCACGTGCAGATCCGTCTCGTCGATGCCGCTGTCGAGCAGGGTCTGAAGCTCCTGCTCGAGCTCGCGCGCACGCGCACGCAGCGGCGCACCGATCGCCGTCCGTCGAGCAATGGCCCCCTTGAGGGAGCGCACGACGTCGATATTGGAGGGTGATCCATCGGTCGAATAACCGGCCCTCACCGTCTTGAACTCGGTCGTTCCCATCAACTGGTTCCGCACCAGGTTGGGAAGCTCGAGGTCGTCTAACAAAAGGTCCATGAATTCTTCGCGCGACAGCTCGAAGACGAAGTCGTCGTCGCCTTTTCCGCTCTTCCCTGCCTTGCCTTGACCCGAGCCCTCTCCGCCGCCGCCTTCCGGACGCCGGATCCGATCCCCGGTGACGAAATCCTTGTTGCCGGGATGCACCATGTCACGGATACCCCCTTTGCCGTGATGAAACACCGGCTCGGAGATGTCCTTGGACGGAATACCCACACGCTCGCCCGAGTCGATATCGGTGATGCTGCGTTTATTGACGGAATCGGCAACCGAGCGTTTGAGCTGCGACTTATAGCGCTTCAAAAAACGCTGTCTATTGACCGTGCTCTTGTTCTTGCCGTTCAGTCGACGGTCGATAAAGTGTGACATAAGGACTCTTGCCTACTCGGCTGGGTGAAACAACGACTAACCGCGCAAGCCCTCGCCCGCGCCTGCGGTCGACTCCTTCATCGCCCGCCCCTTTGCAGGTTTCCAAACCGGAATTATGCCGCCGGGCGCAACAGCCGTTCAACCAATCGAGCGCCGCCGGGGCGGACTCGAGTCGGCCTATCCTCGCAGCGAGAGTCCCCGGACGATCGAGAGAGACGCCGCTCCGATCGGCGTCTCCTCGTCATGTCTACTGCGATTTGCGAACCCGCAGATACCACTCGGACAGAAGCCTGACCTGCTTCGGCGTATAGCCCTTTTCGGTCATGCGATCGACGAACTGATCGTGCTTCGTCTGCTCGTCGACCGACGCCTTGGCGTTGAAGGAAATGACAGGCAGAAGCTCCTCGGTATTGGAGAACATCTTTTTCTCGATGACGACACGCAGCTTCTCGTAGCTGGTCCATTTCGGATTGGCGCCGCCGTTGTTCGCGCGTGCCCGCAGAACAAAGTTCACGATCTCGTTTCGGAAATCCTTGGGGTTAGAGATCCCCGCCGGCTTCTCGATCTTTTCGAGCTCTTCGTTGAGTCCGCTGCGATTCATCATCTCGCCCGTATCCGGGTCGCGATATTCCTGGTCCTGAATCCAGTAATCCGCATAGGTCACATAGCGATCGAAGATGTTCTGGCCGTATTCAGCATAGGACTCTAGATAGGCCGTTTGAAGCTCCTTGCCGATGAACTCCGCATACCGAGGCGCGAGGTACTGCTTTAGGAAGCTCAGATAGCGTTCATGGGTTTCCGGGGGCAGCTGCTCACGCGTGATCTGGCGCTCGAGGACATACAGCAGGTGAACGGGATTGGCTGCCACCTCGCTGTGATCGAAGTTGAAGACCTGCGAGAGGATCTTGAACGCAAAGCGTGTCGAAATTCCCGACATGCCTTCGTCGACCCCCGCGTAGTCCCTATATTCCTGCATGGACTTGGCTTTCGGATCGGTGTCCTTGAGGTTTTCGCCGTTGTAAACGCGCATCTTCGAAAAGATGCTTGAGTTTTCCGGCTCCTTCAGACGCGTCAGCACCGAGAACTGGGCCATCATCGACAGGGTTCCGGGGGCGCAAGGCGCATCGGCGAGCGAGCTGTTGTAGAGCAGCTTCTCGTAGATCTGCGTCTCCTCGTTGACGCGCAGGCAGTAAGGCACCTTGACGATAAAGACGCGGTCGAGGAACGCCTCGTTGTTCTTGTTGTTGCGAAAGCTCTGCCATTCCGACTCGTTGGAGTGGGCGAGGATGATGCCTTGAAACGGCAAGGCGGAAAGACCCTCGGTCCCGTTGTAGTTGCCTTCCTGCGTTGCGGTGAGGAGCGGATGCAGCACCTTGATCGGTGCCTTGAACATCTCGACGAACTCCATCAGGCCTTGGTTCGCGCGGCACAGTGCACCGGAATAGCTGTAGGCATCCGCGTCGTGTTGAGCGAATCGCTCCAACTGTCGGATGTCGACCTTGCCGACGAGCGAGGAGATATCTTGATTGTTCTCGTCGCCGGGCTCCGTCTTTGCGATCGCAACCTGCTCGAGGATCGATGGGTAGAGCTTGACGACCTTGAATTGCGTGATGTCGCCGCGGTATTCCTGCAGGCGCTTCACCGCCCAAGGCGACATGATGGTGCGCAGGTAGCGCGACGGAATGCCGTAGTCCTCTTCGAGAATCGGGCCGTCTTCCTCGGGCGAGAACAATCCGAGCGGTGATTCGAACACGGGCGATCCGTGAATCGCGTAGAAGGGTCGCTCCTCCATGAGCTCCTTGAGTTTCTCGGCGAGCGAGGATTTGCCGCCGCCGACCGGTCCAAGCAGATAGAGGATCTGCTTCTTCTCTTCGAGACCTTGAGCCGCATGCTTGAGGTACGAGACCAAGTGCTCGATAGCCTCCTCCATCCCGTAGAACTCGGAGAATGCGGGATAGCGTCGAATCATCTTGTTTTGGAAGATGCGACTGAGCCGCGGATCGTCGCGGGTATTGACGAGCTCCGGCTCACCGATCGCCGTCAGCAACCGCTGCGCCGCCCCGGTATAGGCGCTCGGGTCGGACTTGCACAGTTGCAAGTACTCGTCCAGGCTCAGCACCTCCTCGCGGGATGCCTCGTAGCGTGCCTGGTAGCGTTCGAAGATCGACATAAATGTTACCTCGCTCGGAAGCTGATGTTGCTCGCCCGACCCATTGTCGACCGCATCTCACCTCGGTGTATTGCTCGGGGCGAACTGTGGGAAAGACAAGGCTTGATTTCGAATGTCAGCAATATACGCGCCATGGGGCGGAACGCTGCATCCGCACCGCGCCGGGGCCGGGCCGGATCCAGCTCGGGACACCAGCGCACCGGCGCGGCCAACTCTCGCACCTCAATAGTGCATCCGCTCGCAGGGAACTCGTCGGCGCCTATCGGTCCTGTCGAATGGCGCGACGCGCCCCCACGAGCGGTATAGAGCCGTCTCGGTCGAACTGGTTCAGCCGAAGTTGAGCCGGTCATCCCGATCCGCATGCGTCGGTGGTGGGCAGCACCTGCCCCACGCCGATGCATAGAGACTAGCACCAAGACGCCGCGCCGGCTTAGAAGACAGCGCGCCCGCGCCGGGGTTCAGCGCGCGAGCAACCTCGCCGAGAGACGCGCGCCGGCTCGGGTTACCGCGCGGTCTCCGCGGTCGACACCCGAACGTCGCCCGTCTCGACACCGCGGGGCGATGCCCTCACATCAGACGCGACGGCCTTGTATGAAGTCGTTCAACAGGGCGCGCGTCGATGCATCATGATCCGCGGAAACACGCCCCTCGGACAGCTCGCCGAGGATGACCCCGGCCAGCTGCTTGCCGAGCTCCACGCCCCATTGGTCGAAGGAATTGATACCCCAGAGCACGCCCTGCACGAAGATCCGGTGTTCGTAGAGTGCAATCAAGGCACCCAACGTAAAGGGCGTCAGGCGCTCCATCAGGATACTGTTGGTGGGACGGCTGCCGGGAAAGGTTCTGTGCCGCGCAAGAAATTGCGCCCGATCCTTCGGAACGCCGGCGCTGAGCATCTCGGCGAGCGCCTCCTCCATGGTCCGCCCGCGCATCAGGGCCTCGGTTTGCGCGAAGAAGTTCGCCATGAGCTTCGGGTGATGATCCCCGAGCTCGTTGTGGCTCTTGATCGCGCCGATGAAATCCGCCGGGATCAGTTGCGTGCCCTGATGGATGAGCTGGTAGAAGGCATGCTGACCGTCGGTGCCTGGCTCACCCCAAACGACGGAGCCGGTGGTGTAGTCCACGGCGACGCCCTCGCGGGTGACGCCTTTGCCGTTGCTCTCCATATCGCCTTGCTGAAGATACGCCGGCAAGAGCCTCAGATACTGATCGTAGGGCAAGACGGCATGCGTTCGGGCGCCCCAAAAATTGGCATACCAGACCCCGAGCAGACCCAGCACGATGGGCATGTTCTCCGCCGGCGGGGCGGTTCGGAAATGCTCGTCCATCGCAAAGGCGCCCTCGAGCAGCTCCACGAAGCGCTCGTAACCAACCGCCAACGCGATCGGCAAACCGATGGCCGACCAGAGCGAATAGCGACCGCCGACCCAGTCCCAAAACCCGAACATGTTCCGCGTGTCGATCCCGAATGCGGATACCTTCTCGGCATTGGTCGAGACCGCAACGAAGTGCTTGGCGACCGCAGCCGGGTCGCGCGCAGCCGCCAGCAGCCAGTCGCGCGCACTGGTGGCATTGGTCATGGTCTCCTGGGTCGTGAAGGTCTTGGATGCCACGATGAAGAGTGTCCGTGCCGGATCCAGGTCGTTGAGCGTCTCCAGGAGATGGGTCCCGTCCACATTCGAGACGAAGTGGACCCGAAGGTCGTTGCTGCCGTACGCACCGAGCGCCGTGCAGACCATCTTGGGCCCGAGATTGGAGCCGCCGATGCCGATGTTGACGACATCGCGGATGGACTCGCCCTGAAAGCCCTTCCACTCGCCCGAGCGGACCAGCCCGACGAAGGCCTCGAGACGCTCGAGCACGCGATTCACACCCGGCATCACGTCTTGACCGTCCACCTGGATCGGTCGATTGGAGCGATTGCGAAGGGCCACATGCAACACCGCGCGCCCCTCGGTGTTGTTGATGGGCTCGCCGCCGAACATCCGAGCGATCCAGCCGCTCACGTCGGCGGTATCGGCCAGATCGAGCAGCAGCGCGAGGGTCTGCGGGGTGACCAGGTTCTTCGAGTAGTCCAGACGCAGGCCCGCGACAGACAGGCGCATCCTCTCGGCGCGGCCGGGATCGGACGCAAAGAGATCGCGCATCACGACGTCCTGCATCTCTTGTCTGTGCTGCTCCAGCGCCCGCCACGCGGGTGTTTGATTGATGAGCGATGTCATGAGGTTCTCCTGATAAAGCATTGGCGAATTCTGCGGCTGTCGGGTCCGGCAGCCTTGGAGCCTTACTCGTCCATCCCTTCGCGCCAGGACTGATCGTCTCTGTCGAACAAGCGATTGGCCTCGGGTGGCCCGCAGGACCCGGCCGGATAGGTCTGGATGAAGTCGCGCTCGGTGGACCACAACTTCAGTACGGGATCGACCACTCGCCAAGCCCAATCGACCTCGTCGAAGCGCAGAAAATGGGTGTGGTCGCCCTCGATCACGTCCAGGATGAGCGCCTCGTAGGCGTCGATCTGCTCGGAGGGGATGGTGCATCGGCTCGCGTCGAGCCGCTCGGTCTGGGTGCGCATCTCGAGTCCGGGTTGCTTGACCTGGATCTCCATGCGGATGCACTCGTTGGGCTGGATGTTGAGCAGAAGCCAGTTCGGTTTGAGCTGCTCTATGGCCGTGTAGCGGAACAACTGTTGCGGCGGGTGTTTGAACCGGATGGCGATCAAAGAGTTGCTGCGGGCAAGACGCTTTCCGGTCCGCAGATAAAAGGGTACGTTGCGCCAGCGCCAGTTATCGATGTAGAGCTTCAGCGAGGCATAGGTCTCGGTGGTGCTGTTGTGTCCGACGCCGGGCTCGTCGCGATAGCCGGCAACCTTGTTCCCGCCCGAAGCGCCGGGTCCGTATTGTGCGCGAAAGGCTTGGGCATGCACCGCCTCGCGCGGGATCGGCCGGATGGAGCGCAGGACCTTGACCTTCTCGTCGCGCAGCGCCTCGGCATCCAGACAGGGTGGTGGCTCCATGGCCACCAGGGTCAGCATCTGCAAGAGATGGCTCTGGATCATGTCGCGCATGGCGCCCACACCGTCGTAAAACCCGGCGCGCTCACCGATCCCGGCCGCCTCGGCGTGCGAGATCTGGACGTGATCGATATAGTTGCGATTCCAAAGGGGCTCGAGCATCAGATTGGCGAAGCGAAACACCAGGATGTTCTGAACCGTGCTCTTGCCCAGATAGTGATCGATACGAAAGATCTGCGACTCGCCGAAACAGTGCCGGATGCGTCGATCGAGGATGGCGGCACTCTCGAGGTCGAATCCGAAGGGTTTCTCGACCACCAAGCGGGACCAGCGCCCCTCCTCGGTATTCAGACCCTGAGCGGCGAGGTTGTCCACGATGCCGCCGTAGTGCTTGGGCGCGACCGCCAGATAGGTCATGAGGTTGGCCGGGATGTCCGCCTCCTCGCGCAGTCGTTCGGCCAAGCGGAGGTAACCGGCGGGCTCCTCCAGGTCGCCCTCGACGAAGAGCATGCGAGCGAGCAGACGCTCCAGCACGCGCGCATCGGGTGCGCCCGGCAGTCGTTCGGCGAGCCTCGCCCGAACCTGCTCGCGCCAGTCGTCGTCCGACCAGGAACGGCGGCCGAATCCGATGATCCGCGTCTGCGGATGGAGGCGTTCCGCCGCCTCGATGTGATAGAGCGCCGGGAGCAGCTTGATGCTCACCAGGTTACCTGTCGAGCCGAAGATCAGGATGGTGCAGGGATCCAACATGGCCTTGGCGCCTCGATCGCGGACAAATGTGATAACGTGAGCCCTGTCATACTGTTGCCACGCCAGGCGTGCCGCGCCGGCAACCGCTTCGCTCGGATTTAGGGACCATCCATGGAGCCATCGCTTCTTCTATCCCCAGACATTACCGCGCAGGAGCGGCCGCTGCATATCCTCGTAGCGAGCAGCGAGGCCCATCCGCTGATCAAAACCGGCGGGCTCGCCGATGTCGCCGCCAGTCTACCCGCGGCGTTGCGCGATCTGGGTCACGACGCACGTCTCATCCTGCCGGCCTATCCTCGGGCCGCACGCCAGTTGCGCGACACCAAGATGCTGTGCGAGCTCAAAATCCCGACGAGCCGCACCCAGGTGCGCATTCTCGAAGGCAAGCATCCGGATCACGATCTGCCGATCTATCTGGTCGACGCCCCCGAGCACTTCTGTCGCGAAGGCAACCCTTATACCGATCTCAGCGGACGCGACTGGGGCGACAACGCCGAGCGGTTTCTGCTCTTCTGTCGAGTCATTGCCCTGATCGCTCGCGGGCTGCCGGCGATCGGCTGGCAACCGGATGTGCTGCACGGCAACGACTGGCAAACCGGGCTGGCTCCGGCCCTCTTCCAGGATCTGCCCCGACGTCCCGCAAGCGTGTTCACGATCCACAATCTCGCCTACCAAGGTCTGTTCGATCGCGCCACCTTCGACCGCCTCGGCCTGCCGCCCGCACTCTGGAGTCTCGCGGGCTTGGAGTTCCATCAGAGGATGTCCTTCATCAAGGGCGGGATCGTCTTCTCCGACCGGGTCAACACCGTCAGCCCATCCTATGCCATGGAGGTGCGCACGGCACGCTTCGGATGCGGACTCGACGGACTGCTGCGTCAGATCGGCAGCCGTTTCAGCGGCATCCTCAACGGGGTCGATTATCGGATTTGGGATCCCCTGACAGATCCCTTCATCCTCCAATGCTATGACCCGGAGACCTTCGGACTCAAGGCGGAGAACAAGCTCGACATCCAACGCGAGGTCGGGCTTCCGCGCAACGAGGACGCCTTCGTGCTGGGCTATATCGGACGCTTGGTCGAGCAGAAGGGCGTGGATCTGATCCTCGCCATGCTCCCGCGGCTTCTCGAAGACCCGCGCATCCAGGTCGTGTTTCAAGGGACCGGGGAGCGCAGCACGGAGCAGGCGCTTCTGGCCATTGCGGCACTGTATCCACGTCAGGTCGGGGTATTCATCGAGTACGAGGAGTCACGCGCGCATCGCATCGAGGCCGGCTCGGACGCCTTCTTGATGCCGTCTCGCTTCGAGCCCTGCGGGCTCAACCAGATCTACAGCCTGAGGTACGGGACGCCGCCCATCGCCCACCGCACCGGCGGGTTGGCCGACACCGTGGTGCACGCGACCCCGGAGACGCTCGCCGACGGCACCGCGACGGGCTTTCTGTTCGAGGAGCCACGCGCGGAGGCTCTGCTCGACGCCGTTCGGCAGGCACTGCAACTCTACCGCGACGATCCGCAGGCGTGGCGCAAGCTCGCAACGACGGGGATGCTCCAGGACTTCAGTTGGGAGGCAAGCGCACGCAGCTATGTGCGGCTTTATGCCGAGGCGATCGCCGATCGAGCGATCGCGCAGGAGACGGATCAGGCGAGCGCAGCGCTGGCGTAGCCGCCCGAGCGGGCGGAGCCTGGTTGGCTTTTGTGGGTAGGCATCTTCGACCGGACGGAGCCGCGCGGGGTCAAGCAGCCTGAGCCGGGATGAAATCCCCGGTGCGGGTCACGCGGTTGTGCTCGTCGAGATAGACGAGCGCCGGCTTGTGGGCGTCGGCCTCTGCCTCCGTCATGGCGGCGTAGGCGCAGATGATCACGCGATCGCCCGGCGCCGCCTTATGCGCTGCGGCCCCATTGACCGAGATCACACGCGAGCCGGGCTCCGCGCGGATGGCGTAGGTCGTGAACCGCTCGCCGTTGGTGACGTTGTAGATTTGGATCTGCTCGTACTCGCGAATACCGGCGAGCGTCAGCAGCTCCTCGTCGATGGCGCAGGAGCCTTCGTAATCGACTTCCGCATGGGTTACGCAAGCGCGATGCAGTTTGCACTTCAACAAGGTCAGATGCATGTCTTCAATCCTCCGAAAGGCCGGTCCGGCCGCGTCTTCGTGCCCTGGACGAAGCGCTCTCGAT
>NZ_DATITZ010000014.1:0-28991 GCF_035467215.1 Thiocapsa sp.
CCGATGCATTGGCGCGGCTGCGTGACCTGGACCCGGCGATCCGCGAGCGCAAGGCGCGTCTGGGACGCGAAGGCGCTCGGGAGATCAACCAACGCAACCTGCAGCATTGGCTCTCCGTCTTGTCGGGCGACTATGCCGAAACAGTCGATGTCAAACGCTGAGCCCACAACCCGCGCGAGCGCCGGACAGATCCGCGCGCTGGTCTCGGTGCACGACGTCATGCCCGAGACCCTGCCGCAGGTCGAGCGCATCCTGGCTCTGCTCGACGCCGAAAGGATCGCGCCCGTCACTCTGCTCGTGGTGCCCGGTGCCGACTGGAGCAGCGAGGGGATCGCGCGGCTGCGCGGATACCAGGCGAGGGGCTGCGAGCTTGCCGGCCACGGCTGGGTCCACCGAGTGGAGCGCGTCACCGGATTCGCGCATCGCGTGCATTCGCGTGTCATCTCGCGCAATGTCGCCGAGCACCTTGCGCTCGACCGGATCGGCATCCACAACCTGATCGCGCGCTGCCACGCCTGGTTCGTCGACCGGGGCCTCGGTGCTCCGGCGCTCTATTGCCCGCCGGCCTGGGCGATGGGCCCCATTCCGCGCACGACGCTCGCAAGCCTGCCGTTCACACGCTATGAATTATTCAGCGGTGTCCTGTCGGCCCAAACCGGACGGATGCATCCGGTCCCGCTCACCGGCTACGAGGCGGATACCGCCCTACGCACCCTGGCCATCCGGATCTGGAACCGGCTCAATCGTCGGCGCGCCGCCCGGCGGGGCTGGATCCGCATCGGGATCCATCCCCACGACCTCGACCTGCGCCTCGCCGAGGATCTGCGTCGGGACCTTCGCCACTTTCGGTCTCATGCCGGTTACTCGGAGGTCGGTGCGGGCTAGACAGCGTCGACTGCGAAGTCCTTGATGTGCGCGGGTCTATCGCCGATCCCGATCAAAACTCGCTTTCCAAATGCCGGATTTAAACCGCGCCCAGTGTGGTATGCGATGTTTTTGGATGGGATCGGCCCCGGCAGTTTTGACGACCGCTGGAGCCGGCGCGGTTTAAATAAATGAAAAACATAAATTTCTAAACCGCGTTCTCGCTAAGGGCCGCGGATGCGCCAAACGTCAAGCCCACTCGAAAGTGCGCATCTCGCTCTGGACGCGGTTTAGGCTTAAACGAGATGCCGCTGCAGCAGGTCCTCCAACAGCCCTTGAGATGCTGCCTCGACCAGATCGAAGACCTGATCGAAACCGCGCGCTCCACCGTAATAGGGATCGGGCACGTCCCGTACCCCGAGATCGGGCGCAAACTCCATAAAGAGCCGCAGCTTGGATTCCATTCCGGCGGGACAAAGGCTCGACAGAATCCGGTAGTTGTCCCGATCCATCGCCAGTACATAGTCGAAGGACTCGAAATCGGCAGGCTCGGCGAGACGGGCGCGCAGATCGCCGATATCGATCCCGCGCTCGAGCGCGGTTGCGCGGGCGCGTCGATCGGGCGGCTCGCCGACGTGGTAGGCATGGGTGCCGGCGGAATCGATCTCCACGCGCTGCGCCAAGCCCCGCGCGACGACCAGCTGTCGAAAGACGCCGTGCGCCGTGGGAGAGCGACAAATATTACCCATGCACACAAAAAGCACCCTGACCTTCTGCACTTCAGCCTGCTCGGATTTACTCATGATGGTCTTAGCCCGACGAGATCGATCATGACTGGTATGATATACCGGCCTCACACGAATATTCCGGTGCATTGCCGATCCTGCGCAAGGCGTCTGCGCGTCCGAGTCCCGGCGGAGGGATCGCGGGGCCGCAGGTCGACTCAAGTATCGGTTTAACTGAAGGACGCGGCTTCCATGGAGAACACGCCAGACACGGCCAACCTGAGCGATCGAATCGCCTCGCTGTCGGAGGCGTTGGAGCGCCATCGGCTTGAGTTTCAAGCGGCCGAGAGTGCGCTCGTGACGCGAATCGCGGATGTCGACGACGACCGGCGGCTGACGACCAATCGTCTCCAGCGCGCCTGGCAGACACATCACGAAGAGATCGACGCCAGACTCAAGCATCAGGTATCGGTCTTTATCGGGGCACTCCTGTTGGTCGCCGCCCTGCTCGGCGGCGCTTTGTTCTTCGTCTACGGCCATCTGGATGCCGTGCAACGCACGCTGATCCAAGATGTTGCCCGGTTGCGTGTCGACTACGAGCAGCTCGCTGCCGTCGCGGCCCAAGATGCGGCCTTGCAGGCGGGATTGGCGGATCTGCGCGCCTCGGTTGCGGCGATGTCGGAGTCCTTGCCCCCGCGCGGCGAGGCCACGGAGCCGCAGGCGCCGCCGGAAGGGTCGGCAGCGGCCGATCAAGTGCAGGTGCGGCTTGCCCCCGAGCCCACCGATGAGACTGAACCGACCGACGACACGATCGCGATCACCGCCGAGGAGATCCCGAGCGCGCCGGCCGAACCCGAATCGGCACCGATGGCGCAAGCAGCACCCGATGCCCAGACCGAGGAATCCCCGTCTGCGGCCGCGATCCGAGACGACACCGCCGCGGCGCCAACGCAAACACCGGAGGGCCTCGCCGGTCAAGACGCCGAGCCATCGCCCGAGCCATCGCCCGAACCCGACCCGGCGTCCGAGGCCACGCCGAGCGCGTCGCCGATCGGCGACTCGTCCCTTCCCGACGAGGACGCCCCGCAACAGAACAGCGAGCCGGTTGCACGGAGCCTCGACGCGAATAGCGAACAGGCCCGGCCGGTTTCGGCTCGTATCCTCGACGAAACCCTGACCGTCGGGAATACACCGGTCGCTCTGCAGCTGATCGGCTTTTACTCGCTCGACGAGCTGCTTGATTTCGCACGCCGCGAGGAGCTGCCGCCGCGTGTTTATTTCCGCGAAGAGAGCTACCAGGGCCGCCCTTGGTTCGTCCTGATTCACAGTCTTTATTCGGGCTACTCCGACGCCTCCGACGCCATCGAGGGGCTGCCGACGGAGCTGGCGATACTCGACACCTGGATCCGAAGCTTTCCCCCCGAGACCAGGCTCGGAATCCTCCACATCGAGCGGTAGCCGCTTTCGGCCCGACCGCTCCCGACGGATGGTACGCATGTATGTATTGTTGCTCAGTATCCATGGCTTGATTCGCGGACACGACCTCGAGCTCGGTCGCGACGCGGACACCGGCGGCCAAACCAAGTACGTGGTCGATCTCGCCCGTGCACTCGCCGAACGCGCGGACATCTCCCGAGTCGATCTCGTCACCCGGCGGGTGATCGATCCCGCCGTCAGCCCGGATTATGCCGAGCCCATCGAGGCCCTGAACGATAAGGCGCGCATCGTCAGGATCGACGCCGGACCGGAAGGCTACATCCCGAAAGAGCAGCTTTGGGACCACCTCGACGGATTCGTGGACAATCTGACCGCCTTCCTGCACGACGAAGGTCGATGGCCTGGGGTCATCCATAGCCATTACGCGGACGCCGGTTACGTCGGGGTGCGGCTCTCCAACCTGGCGGGTATCCCGCTGGTCCATACGGGCCATTCATTGGGGCGCGACAAGCGCCAGAGGTTGCTCGCCGCCGGGCTCGACGGCGAGCAGATCGATGCACGCTACAACATGGTGCGTCGCATCGAGGCCGAGGAGAGCGTCCTGGGCACGGCGGAGCTGGTCATCACCAGCACCTACAACGAGATCGAAGAGCAATACGCCCTTTACGATTACTACCAACCCGAGCGCATGGTCGTGATCCCGCCGGGGACCGATCTGGTCCAGTTTCATCCGCCGGCCGAGGACGATCCGCCGATCGGCTTCGCCGCGGACGTCGATCGCTTTCTCGACGAGCCCGACAAGCCGTTGATCTTGGCACTGTCCCGCGCAGATCACCGTAAGAACATCGTCGCGCTGCTCGAAGCCTACGGCGAATCGCCCGAGCTTCAGGCACTCGCCAATCTGCTGATCATTGCCGGCAACCGGGACGATATTCGCGACCTCGACGAGGGCGCGCGGACCGTTCTGACCGACGTCTTGCTGACCATCGACGCCTACGACCTCTACGGCAAGGTTGCGGCCCCCAAACACCATCGCTCCGAGGAGGTGCCCGAGATCTATCGCCTCGTCGCCCGTTCCGGAGGCGTCTTTATCAATCCGGCCCTGACCGAGCCCTTCGGACTGACCCTCTTGGAAGCCGCGGCAAGCGGACTGCCGCTGGTCGCCACCGAGAACGGCGGTCCGGTCGACATCATCGGCAACTGCAAGAACGGCCTCTTGGTCGACCCCTTGGATCGCCGGGCCATGGCCGACGCCTTGATTCGTGTCCTGGGCGACGAGGACTTCCGCCGCGAGCTCATCCGAAACGGCCTGAGTGCCGTACGCGACCGCTATTCCTGGCAGGCTCACGCCGAGACCTATCGCGAGCGCGTCGCTCCGCTCACCAAGCGGGCCGCGCCGATTCCGGCCACGCCGCCCTTGCGCCGTCGGCTCATCTACCGCGACCGTGCACTCTTTACCGACCTGGATCAGAGCCTGCTCGGCAATGCCGAAGGCGTCCGGCGGTTCATCGAGATGATGCGGACCAACAAGCGCTGCGCGAACTTCGGGATCGCGACCGGCCGCCGACTCGACACACTCCTCGTCGAGCTGAAACGGAACGGCATCCCGGTCCCCGACGTCATGATCACCAGTCTGGGGACCGAGATCCATTACAGCGCCGCACTGGTCGTGGACGACTTCTGGAGCGAGCATGTCGACCATCTCTGGAATCCGCGGGCGGTGCGCCGCGCCCTGGAGGATGTGCCCGGTCTCGTGCCCCAACGCAGGACCGAGCAGAGTCGCTTCAAGATCGCCTATCACTACGACCCCAACGTCGCCCCGCCGGTCGATGAGATCACGACCCTGCTGCGCACCCGCGAGCTGACGGTGAACGTGATTCACGCCTTCGGGCAGTTCCTCGACGTCGTGCCGATCCGTGCGAGCAAGGGCCAAGCACTGCGCTATGTCGCCCATCGCTTCGGGATCCCGCTCGAGCACATCCTGGTCGCCGGCGGCTCGGGTGCGGACGAGGACATGATGCGCGGCAACACACTCGCGGTCGTGGTTGCGAACCGTCACCACGAGGAGCTCTCGCAGCTCGTGGAGATGGACAACATCTATTTCGCCCGAGAGGCCCACGCGCTCGGTATCCTGGAAGCCATCGAGCACTACGACTTCTTCGGGACCTGCAGTGTCCCCGGCGCCAATCCCGGCACCGCCCCGGGCACGGCTCGGGACGTCCCCGGTACGGCATCATGAAACCGCTGTTGCTCTGTACGGATCTCGATCGCACCCTCGTGCCCAACGGGGCGGAGCCCGAGTCGCCCGACGCACGCCCGCGCTTTCGGCGCTTCGTGTCGCGGCCGGGGGTCACGCTCGCCTACGTGTCGGGCCGCCATCAAGGACTGGTGCGCGAGGCGATCGCCGAATACGACCTGCCTGTTCCCGATGTGGTCATCGGCGACGTCGGGACCAGTATCTTCAGGGTCACGACAAGCGACTGGGAGCCGCTCGCGGACTGGCAGGAGGAGATCGGTCGCGATTGGGCCGGCATCGGTCGCGACGGACTCGCCGAGCGCTTGGTCGATATCGATCTTCTGCGGCTTCAGGAGCCGGAGAAGCAGGCGCCTTTCAAGCTCAGCTACTATGCCCCCGTCGATGTCGACAGCGGAGCGCTCAAATCCGAGGTCGAGGCTCGCCTGGCCCTCTCGGGGGTGAACGCCAGCCTGATCTGGAGCATCGACGAAGCGGCGGAAATCGGGTTGCTGGACGTACTGCCCGCGGGCGCGACCAAGTATCACGCCGTGGATTTTCTCATGCGCCGACTCGGTCACGACGAGACCACGACACTGTTCGCCGGCGACAGCGGCAACGATCTCGAGGTCTTGATCAGTCCGATCCCTTCGGTTTTGGTCGCCAACGGTCACCCCGAGGTCCGCGAGCAAGCGCTGCGTCTGGCCGCAGCCAACGGACAGGCCGACCGACTCTACTGCGCACGCGGCAGCTGGTCGGGTATGAACGGGAACTACAGCGCGGGTATCCTCGAAGGGATTGCCCATTTTCGGCCGGATCTCGCGATCGCACCGGGCATCGACGCCGGATAAACGACGAACCGACGAGACAGGAGCCAACCCATGTCCGATTCCTCGACCGAGCAACCGACCGTCGACATCTTCGGAGAGGTCCTCTTCGACTGCTTCCCCGGAGGTCGACGCGTCCTCGGCGGAGCGCCTTTCAACGTCGCCTGGCACCTACGTGCA
Organism: Thiocapsa sp.; assembly: GCF_035467215.1. Taxonomy (GTDB): domain Bacteria; phylum Pseudomonadota; class Gammaproteobacteria; order Chromatiales; family Chromatiaceae; genus Thiocapsa. The sequence goes on from NZ_DATITZ010000014.1 coordinate 6,267, forward strand.
TTCGGGGCCGCGCCGAGACTCATCAGCGCGGTCGGAGATGATCCGCAGGGCGAGCAGGTGCGCCGTGCGATGCAGGACTGGGGGATGGATGCGAGCACCCTGCAAACAGATCCGGATCATGCGACGGGCGAGGTCCGGATCACGCTCGACGACGGCGAGCCGACCTACGAGATCATCCCCGATCGCGCCTTCGACCATATCCGTGCCGTCGACCTTCCGCCTGCCGGCGAGCTGCTCTATCACGGCACACTGGCCCTGCGCAGTCCCGTCTCCGCCGCAACGCTGAGCGCGCTCGAGGCCCGCGGGCACGGCATCCGTTTCCTCGACGTGAATCTTCGCGATCCCTGGTGGTCTGCCGAGGCCACGCGCGGTCTGTTGCAGAATGCCGACTGGGTGAAGCTCAACCGCAGCGAGCTGACGCTTCTGTCTGACGGCTTGGGCTCAAACGACGCCGACGCCGATGCCGGTGCCGACGATGCGCAGCTCACCGCGCTGGCGTCGGCTTTCCTTGCGCAGCACGGGCTCACCGGGCTCGTCGTCACGCTCGGCGGCGACGGTGCCTTCGCACTCGGCCGCGACACTGCCCCGGTGCGCGTCGCACCGGCGCACGCGCTCGCGGTCAAGGACACGGTCGGCGCGGGCGACGCCTTCGCCTCAGTGCTTATCTTGGGAATCATTCGAGGCTGGCCGCTCGCGACGACCCTGGAGCGGGCCCAGTCCTTCGCCTCGCGCATCGTCGAGCAGCACGGCGCCACGGCTGCCGATCCTGCACTCTATCGGCCTTACCTTGATCAATGGGGTATTTGAACCGCGTTCAGCGGTTCGTGCGAGGACCAGCGCCCGCGGAGACCGCTCAGACCCCTGCGAGGTTCGGCGCCACGCGGTTCAAAGATTTAAATTCACAGATGATTTTGAACTGCGTCTCCGCCTAGACGACGGGCGGCCCCCAGGCCCATAAAACACGCTACACAGCACTCACAGACTCCGGACGCAGTTCAAATGTACGAACAGGTTTCTCACGCCCTTCTCAACGACATTCTCGATGAGCTCGATCACGAGGTCTGTCGCGAGGATCTGCGGCACTTCTTCACCCGCCTCGGTGCAAACTTCTACGCCATCCATTCGCTGTTTTTCCATCTCTACGGACACCGGGAAGACTTCAAGACCCAGATGGTGCACCTCACCGAGCGTCTGGCCCGGGCCTATATCGGCCGCCCTGCAGCGCTCAAGCAGCTCGACATGGCGCGCGAGGAGGACCACAACTGGTTCCTGAGCCAGCAATGGGTCGGGATGGCACTGTATTCGGACGGTTTCGCCGGCAACCTGCAGGGACTCAACGAGCGCCTGCCCTACCTCCAAGAGCTCGGGATCAACATCGTCCATGTGATGCCGATCCTCAAATGCCCGCAAGGTGCGAGCGACGGCGGCTATGCGGTCAGCGACTTTCGCGACATCGACCCGCGTGCCGGAACCGTCGAGGATGTGCGCGCGCTCGCGGATTCCATGCGACGGCGCGGCATGTTGCTGACGCTCGATGTGGTCGTGAACCACACCTCCAACGAGCATGAATGGGCGCAGCGCGCCCGCGAAGGTGATCCGGAGTACCAAACCTTCTACTACTGCTTCCCCAACCGCGACGTCCCGGACATGTTCGAGGCGACCATGCCCGAGATCTTCCCGGAGACCGCCCCCGGCAACTTCACCTGGGACGAGCAGATGGAGAAGTGGGTGATGACGGTCTTCAACAACTACCAATGGGACCTGAACTACTCCAACCCCGCCGTCTTCATCGAGATGCTCGACATCATCCTCTTCTGGGCCAACCAGGGGGCGGACATCGTGCGGTTGGACGCCGTCGCCTTCCTCTGGAAGAAGATCGGCACGACCTCGCAAAACGAGCGCGAGGCACACCTGATCCTGCAGCTCATGAAGGACTGCTGCCAGGTGACGGCGCCGGGCGTGCTCTTCATCGCCGAGGCGATCGTGGCCCCGTCGGAGATCATCAAATACTTCGGCGAGGATGCGGTCATCGCCAAGGAGTGCGAGATCGCCTACAACGCCACCTTCATGGCCCTGCTGTGGGACGCCGTCGCGACCAAGAACGCCAAACTGCTGAATCAGGGCATCAAAAGCCTGCCGAACAAGCTCGACCGCGCGACCTGGTTGAATTATTTACGTTGTCACGACGATATCGGCCTGGGTTTCGACGACGCCGACATCCGCGCCTGCGACTACGACCCCTACTCGCACCGTCGTTTTCTCGTGGACTGGTACACCGGCGCCTTCGAGGGCTCTCCGGCGCGCGGACGCCCCTTCGGCGTCAATCTGAAGACCGGCGATGCGCGCATTGCAGGCGCGCTCGCCTCCCTCGCGGGTCTGGAATCGGCGCTCGAAGCCGAGGATCAATATGCCATCGATCAGGTCGTGGATCTCATCCTGATGCTGCACGCCATGATCCTCTCCTTCGGCGGCATCCCGCTGCTCTGGTACGGAGACGAGATCGGCACGCTCAACGACAACTCATTCCTCAACGACACGCACAAGGCGAGCGACGCACGCTGGGTGCATCGCCCGCGCATCGACTGGGCGCGCGCCGAACGACGTCACCTCAGCGGTACCGTCGAACGCCGTCTTTTCGACGGCCTGAAACGGCTCATCGCCGTGCGCAAAGACACGCCAGCCTTCGCCGACTTCAACAACCGCGAGCTGATCGACGTGGAGAACCCGCACCTCTTCGTCTTCCTGCGCACCCACCCGAGCCTGGCCGCCAACGCGGTCCTGGTTGCGGCCAACTTCGACGCCAAACCTCAGTATCTGGATCTCGACACTTTGAATCGACGCGGACTCTTTCGCTACGGACAGATCATCGATCTGGCCTCGGGCGACACTCCCGCCGTCTTCAACAACCGAGTGGTGGTTCCGCCCTACCATTTTTACTGGCTGGCGAACCAACGCCCTGGGGCTCTACTCAATGACCCCTTCGGTGTCAGCCGGCACCCTTGATATGCCTGAGCCTCCTTTTGTCCGCCGGCTTCCTACTGCCGAACGGCGCCATGCGCTCACCCGACCTGGCCTGGGTCCTGCGCGAGCAACTGGACACGATGCGCCCGAAACAGAAGCGCAGGTTTCTCCCATTGGTCCCGGACGACTTGATCGCGCTGGCCTCGCCCGGCGACGACAGCGACGGCGTGCACGCCAAGATGCGCGAATGGCGCGACAACGGCGTGCGCCTCGGCTGGCTAATTCTGCCCGAGCAGCGCCAGGTCTGGCGCTACACCGGCACCGACGAGCCAGCCTGTCTCGACAACCCGGCACAGATCGGGGACGACGCCCTGCTGCCCGGCTTGGTGCTCCCGCTCATGCGCATCTGGGACCCCGGATTTTGATCCCCTGGCTCGCAATCCAAGCAAAGCGGTGACGCGATCTAAACCGCGTTTCACCGCGATCGAGGATATCTCCGAAGCCAAACGCACAGAGAAAACGACGCATGTCGCTCTGGATGCGGTTTAGCCGATTGCCGGAAACTTTCATCCCAGATGACGCAGGATTGACGTTCGCCTTCAAGGAGGGCTGGCGGGAACATAGCGCGCTATGTGACCGCTAGCCCGACGCCGAAGGCGGGCGTCAAGACCAGTCAGATGGTATGAAAGTTGACAGAAATCGCCTTAGGCCATTCAATTCCTGACAGTTCCGGATCGGACCTTTCGGCTGCGCTGGCCACCGGCGGCGCAAGACACGTCCGTTCTCGACCCCTGTCGCGCCAACCCGGACTCTCGCATCGAGCTAAACGGTCGAGGGGAGATCGAGATCCTGCCGCCGGCAGTGGTCCGAGCAGGCCGCAAGAATGCGAAGCCGACGATCGCTACAGCAAGCCGTCCAGCGGACTCAGCACGCCCTGACCGCCGCGGTTGAGCACATGGGTGTAGATCATGGTCGTCGACACATCCGCGTGACCGAGCAGCTCCTGAACGGTGCGGATGTCGTAACCGCTCTCCAGCAAATGGGTTGCGAAGGAATGCCTCAGCGAATGGCAGTTGACCTTCTTCGCGATTCCAGCGAGCTGAGCAGCCCGCTTCACGGCCTTCTGGAGCCCGTTTTCGTGCAGGTGATGGCGGCGTGTCTTGCCGCTGCGGGGATCGACCGACAGCCTGCCGCTGGGGAACAGGTACTGCCAGATCCATTCGCTCGGCGCCTTCGGCCACTTGCGCGCCAAGGCATTCGGCAGAAATACCTCGCCATAGCCCTGCTCCAAGTCTTGCCGATGCAGTCCCCTCGCCTTCTCCATGTGTTCCGTCAACGGCTGCTCCAACCGCTTGGGCAAGGGAACAACACGGTCCTTCTGGCCCTTTCCGTCCCGGACGACAATCTGGTGATACTGGAAATCCACATCCTGAACTCGGAGCCGAACACACTCCATCAGCCGCATGCCGGTGCCATAGAGCAAGGCGGCCATCAGATGCGGCATGCCATCGAGCTGTTCCAACAGCCGGGAGACCTCCCCGCGGCTCAGCACCACCGGGAGCCGTCGCGGTCGCTTGGCGCGCGTGAAGTCTCCCAGCTCGGCCAGGGTCTGACCCAGCACCTTCTTGTACAGAAAAACCAAGGCATTCAACGCCTGATTCTGCGTGCTGGCCGAGACCTGACCGCGCACGGCAAGGTCCTCCAGAAACGCGACAATGCGATCCGCGCCCACCTCAGACGGATCGCGCCCGCCGCAGAACAGGATGAAGCGACACACCCAAGACTCGTAGGTCTGGTCGGTGCGGATCGAGTATTTGCGCCGGCGGATCTCCGCCGCCAGCCGTTCCATCAGCCGAGGGTGCGACCGGCGCACCTCGTCCAAAGCGGACGGCGGGTTTCGCTTCTCATTGAAGCGGGCCCCCGAGACCGGCTCTTGGTCCGGTGATGGGCCAACCCGCGCCGGCATTTCCCGAGCGATGGTCGGATGGTCCGGTGCCAAGGTTCGGGCGGAATCGCGCCAGTAGGCTCCGGTCGCAACCATCGGCGATCGCAGCAAGGATCCGCTTGACGGCGATGTCCTGGTCTGCCCGTTGCTCGAAAAGGCAAATCGGATCGTGAGCTTGCCCGCGTAGTTCTTCGACTGGCCCACACCCTCGGTCAGGGCCTTGTCCCATGCCTTCGCTTCCAAGGTCGCGAGCTTATGGTTCCGATACACCAGCACATAGTCCGCCGTGAGCGATTTGCCGCGCTTGCCGTTCCCCTCGATGCGCCCGAGCGTGATCGGGTACTCACGCAGGATCCGGCTCCCTTCCACGACACCCCATCCCGCCGCTTTGAGCGCGGGATCGATGTGTTCGGCCCTGGTTTCGGCTTCGTTCATGCGGTCAACCCGTCAGCAGCTCATCCAGCGCCTGGCGTGGTGTCAGGATGCGCAATTCGCCCAGCGGATCGAGGCAGAGCAGGTCGTCGTCACCGCTCGTCAAGCGCGTCGCGCCGGCCGCGAGGGCGGCGTGGATGAAAGCATCGTCCTTGGGGTCGCGAGAGAACGCGCGCTGCGCAAGCTCGGCGGGAATGTCGATCCAGACCGCAGCGGCGTGTGCCTGCTGCAAAATGTGACGACGGCGTTCGATGGGCAGGTAGCGGTCGAACTTTGGCAGCCAGATGCGCCCCTCCAACTCGGCAAAGGTGGTCGCCGAAAACACCAGCCTGCCGACATCGAGCAGCCGGTCGACCAGCATTGCAGGCGCGCCGCCGGGAGCCAAGGCCACGCTCAGCAGCACATTGGTGTCGACCACCATGAGTCCATGGCGGGACTCGACGGCGGGATCAACTTTCATCGGCAAGCAGTTCGGCCAGTTTTTCCTCGGTCAGGCCAGCTTCCGCGGCAGCTTCCGCGGTTTCGCGCAGGGTTTGCCGCAGGCGATCGGCGTAATAGGCGCGCATCGCCTCGTAATCGTCGGCACCGATCATGACGCCGACCACGCGGTCGTGGCGTGTCACCTGCACGGGCTGACGCTGTGCCTTGTCAAGCAGTTGGCCAAAGTGGGTCTTGGCTTCGTTGGCAGTCATGGTGAGCATGGAAAACTCCTCGGCAGGGAAAACGGTCATCGCACTATAGCAAAAAATCACGCGATTCGATCAAATCGAACGATTCAGTCGGTAACGGCTTGATACCGGTTGCCGCAGCTCTGCAAAACGTCGGCGCTGGCGGGACGGCGATGCTGCCCACAGCCCGCGTATGGGTAAGGTTCATAACAGCCCCCTGATCTTCGCCAACACTGCCGCACTCTCGGCATCCAGCACCGCGATCTCATCGAGAATCTCAACCGGACTCCGGTGCGCCACCGCTTCCCCACCGTTGGGATTCTTCACCGAGAGGTCATAGGTCGCCGTGTCGACCGTCCCGACATCCAGGCTCCAACTCTTCGGCGAGTCGGCAAAGTCCTTCTGCAAGGCCACGAACTCGGTGAGGTCGGCGTCGTTGAGTGGCGTGGTCTTTCCCATCGTCCGACCGGGGTCGAGCTGGTAGTACCAGATCTTGCGCGTCGGCGCGCCCTTCTCGAAGAAGAGCACGACCGTTTTCACACCGGCGCCTTGGAAGGTCCCGCTCGGACAGTCGAGCACGGTATGCAGGTTGCTGGACTCCAGCAGGAGCTTGCGCAGTGAGACCGACGCGTTGTCTGAGTTCGAGAGGAAGGTGTTCTTGATGACGACACCGGCTCGCCCGCCGGCGCGCAGGATCTTGATGAAGTGCTGGAGAAACAGGAAGGCGGTCTCGCCGGTGCGGATCGGGAAGTTCTGCTGAACCTCCTTGCACTCCTTGCCGCCGAAGGGCGGATTCGCGGGCACGACGTCGTAGCGGTCCTTCTCCTGAATGTCGGCGAGGTTCTCGGCGAGCGTGTTGGTGTGGATGATGTTGGGTGCGTCGATGGGGAAGAGCTTGCGGTCGACAAACTCCACGAGGTCGTCGCCGGTCAGCGCCTTGTTGTGATCGAGTCTGCCGTCCCGGTCCTTCGGCGCCGCCCAACGCTCCCACCGATAAGGCGGATCGAGGATGTCGCTGTAGGTCCTGCCTTCGAGCTCGGCTTCCGTCGCCCGCTCCTGTTCCAGGTCGTCGAGATATTTCAGGAACAAGAGCCAGAAGGTCTGCTCCGTGTAATCCAGCTCCGAGCTGCAACCCGCCTCCTTCCAGAGCACATCGTCGATATTGTAACGAAGCTCGCTTATCGTTCCTCGAACACTGGCCGAATGGTCTGCTGTCGCGTAGTCGCGTGGTCGCGCGGTCGCGTTTCGGGACGCGGAGACAGAGCCCAAGACGCACATACGCCTCGTGTGCTCTATGATTCCGGCGGGCGGTTCAGCCGGGTTCAGCCCCCCGGGTCGGAATGATGCTCCATGTAGTATCATGAGCGCATGAGCCGAGCGGACAAAACACTCGACAAGATGCGCGTCAACCCGCGGGATTGGCGGATCGACCAACTCAAGGCGGTCGCCGATGCGCATGGCGTGGAGTACCGTCAGCCTGGAACCAGTCATGTGACATTTCGTCACCCGAACGGCACCAAATTGACGGTTCCGGCCCACAAACCCATAGCACCTGAGTATGTGAAGCGCTTTGTCTGGCTCATCCAGCAAGGTACCGGAGACTGACCATGCATACCCCCATTCCCGATTACCCCTGCGAGATTTGCCCCCTTCCCGAGGGCGGATACCTCGTCACCTTTCCCGATCTGCCAGGCTGCATGGCCGACGGCGCCACCATACCGGAGGCGCTTGAGAGTGCCCGCGATGCCGTCACGAGCTGGATTCTGACCGCCCGCGAATTTGGCGACCCGGTGCCCGAGCCGGGCAAAGGCGGCGAATCAGGGCGGTTCGTGCAGCGCGTGCCCAAGTCGCTCCACCGCAAGTTGACTGCGCGCGCCAAGCAAGAGGGAGTCAGCCTAAATACCCTCGTGCTGGATTTCATCGCCGAGGGGATCGGACGACGCGAATCGCATCCCTGATCGAATGGCGCGTTCCTCGATACATCCAGCGCAAGATGCTCGGCGATCCCGTCTCAACTCCACCAGGCGCTTCAGGGTGGTTTTGGTCCGCAAACTGTCGTTCCGTCGCGCTCACCAAGAATCGTCGATCCCGGCGTTGTTGTAGTCCCTCATGGTTTCCAGCCAATCCGGCATCCCTTCCTTGACGATCTGCTTCAACTCGACCAGATCGTCCGCGCTCACCAAGCCCTTCTCATGCATGAAGGCGTAGAACTTTTTGAGGCTTGCTGCATTCTCCTTAATGCTGGCTTGGCTTGACCACATGGCCTTCCTGATAAACCAGTCGCCGAGAAACCAACTGACAGCGTCCACGCCGTCTTTGGCCTCGAGCGCGTCATCGTAAAGCAGGTAATCATTGATATAGAAAGCGATATTTTCACGATGCTTCTTGACGACCTTCTCGGACAGGCCGGACGCCTCGAGCCAAGCCACGAACTCCGTCAACAGAATTGCGTTCTCGGCCCGGATCTTTTCGCACGCATCTTCGTATGCTTGGTAATCGCTCATGTTAAGAGGCTCCAGGGCTTGCGGGTCTAAATCAGCCATGGCGGACGTTTCCGCAATTGGCTGTGCCGCGGTATTCGTTATGCCGCGACTTCCACATACTCGACTCGACTTTGAGGAATGGGAGGCTTGATCCCGTCTTCTCTCATACCCTCAAGGTGGAAAGCGATCGCCGTCTTGATTTTCGCTTCGACCTCCTCGACCGAGGCGCCGGTAGCGATGCAGCCCGGAAGATCCGGGACATCGGCCAGAGACGTTATTCGCTGCTTTCTCGATGACGACTGCATAGCGCATGCTGTCACTGCGAGCATGCTTGTTTGAACATGCTGTTTCCACCGAAGCAACCCACCGAACCGCCTCCCTGCCTCAAATCGCACGTCGACACGGCTACTCAGCGCACCGGCAGCGCAACCTCGACCCTCCCCGCATCCGTCCACGCCCGGCGTTGCGGGCGGTACATGTCCTCGACGGTCGCGGCCGGGTGGCTGAAGACGCCCGGCGATACGGCACGCAGCCGATAGGCGAGCTGGAAGCGGGTCGGTGCCTTCGGACCTCGATCGACGGCGGCGACGAAGCGGTCGGCGCGGAACTCGAGATGCTCGGCGGTCTGTTCCAGGCCCAGCCAGGCGATGTCGGCGATGTCGCCGGCCTTGATGAGACTGGGGTTGTCGATCTCGAAGCCGGCGGGGAGGGGGTCGTCGACGATGAGTCGCGCTTGGCGCTGGGCGTCTGCGCTGACGGTGATGACGGCGACCATGCGATCGCCTTGGGTGACGGTGGAGGGGTCGATACGGCGGCCGTCCAGGTCGTAGTAGGCGCGCTCGATCCGGTAGCCGTCGCCGCCGGCGGGCTCGGGTGTGAGCGGGATGCCGCCGACGCTGACGAGCGCCTCCAGCGGACGTTGGCCCGCGTTCGCGACGATCAGGGGCAACGCGGCGGCGGTGTCGGCGCCGAGTCGGCTGAACCAGGGGCCGCTCCAGGGCTCGCCCGCGAGTGTCAGTTGCGGTTTGTCGGCGCCCTGCATGAGGGCTCGGGCGGCAAGCAGCAGCCAGGCGTCGTCCTGCGTGCTGGTGTCGGTCGCGTTGACCCAGCCCTGTTCCAGACGTCGGGCGAGGGCCTGTAGGTCGACCGCGCCGGTCGCGCTCTCGGCGGCGAGGGTCAGGACGGCCGCGCCGTCGCGCAGGTCGGAGCCGAAGTCGGATCGCCAGGCGCCCTCGTCGTCGCCCTGCTCCAGCATCGCGACCGCGGCATGGAAGACCGTATCGGCACGCGGACGGTCGCCCATGAGGGCGAGCGCCGCACCGAGCTGGGCCTTGGCCATGGGTGTGGAGAAGGCGTCGAACTTGGTCTCGGCGTAATAGCGCAGGTCGCCGATGGCGGCGCGACCGTTGCGGGCGAGGACATAGAGCGCGTAGGCGATGTCCTCGCCGCCGCTGCTGAAGTCCGGCACATAGGCGAGCCGGTTGCGCAGGTTGTCGAGTGCCATGTCGAAGGCGCGATCCGGCACCTCGTAGCCTTGCTCGCGGGCACGGGTGAGGAAGTCCGCGACATAGGCGTCGAGCCAGCCGTCGTCACCGCCCGCGCCCCAAAGTCCGAAGCTCCCGTTCGAGGCCTGGTTGGCCAGCACCTCGCCGATCGCCTCGCGCACGCGTTCGCGGATCTCGGCGTCGGTCCCGAGCCCGATGGCGGTTGCCACCTCGTTGAGATAGAGCATGGGCAGTGCGCGGCTGGTGAGCTGCTCGGTGCAGCCGTAGGGGTAGCGATCCAGGCCCGTCACCAGTCCGGCGACGTCCAGCGGTCCGGCGCCCGTGATGGAGACGGCGAGCGCTCCGGTGCCGGGCAGCATCTCGGACCAGGCCGAGGCGTCGAGGCGCAGCTCCCCGCCCGGGGCCAGATCCACGACCGCATTGCGCGAGACCAAGGGGGCGTTGGAGCGGACCGGGATCCGCAGGGTCTTGGTTAAAGCCTGGCCGTCGGGTGTGCGCAGGACCAGCTTCAGGTTCTCGTCGCCGACCGAAACCGCTTCGATGGGGATCTGCACGACGGCACGTCCGCCCTGCGCCAAGCTCAATGTCCGCTCGGTTTGGTCGGCGGGAATGCGGACATGCCCGCCTTCGGTCGCGACCGTCAGGGTGACCTCGCCCGCCGGTCCGTCGACGTGGGTCAGCTCAAGCAAGAGGCGCGAGCGGTCCTCGGGCGCGAGGAAGCGCGGCAGGCTCGCCATCATGACGACCGGATCACGCACCACGAGATCCTCGACCGCGTGGCCGACGCCTTGCTTGGACCAGGCCATCGCCATGAGCCGCAAGGTGCCGTTGAAGTCCGGGAGGTCGAAGGCGACGGTCGCCCGGCCTTGGGCGTCGAGACGGGTGATCTCGGACTGAAAGGCGACCAGATCCTCGGTGGGCGGCGGGCCTTCGAGCCGGATCATGGCGCCGTCGCCGCCGGAGCGCACCGCGCCGGGCACGCCCTGCATACGGTCGATGAGCTGGCCGTAGAGGTCGCGGACATCCATCCCGAGACGGCGCTGACCGAAGTACCAACGATCCGGCGCGGGCGATTGATAGCGCGTTAGGTTCAGGATCCCGAGATCGACCGCGGCCAGGGTCACGTAGACCGGCTCGCCGGCCGGGGCGTCGGCGACCTGAATCGGGATTTCGAGACGCTGGCGCGGGCGGATCACGCCCGCGACGGGATCAAGGCCGAGCGTGACATCGAGCCGTCGATCGCCCGGATCCACCCCGGCCCAGGTCAGCCCGATCGCCCGTCCGGGCATACGTCCGGCCTCCAGATCCATCGGCCGGTAGAGCGTGGCCGCCACGTAAGCGCCCGGCCCCCAAGCGCGAGTGACGGGCAGCTCGACGGTCGCACCGCCCTCGTGGACCTCGACCATGCGCATCTCGATCAGCCGATCGTCGATGACCATCACCAAGGCCACGCCCGGGAAACGCGGCTCGATGCGCGCCTTGAGCGTCTCGCCGATCCGATACTCGGCCCGATCGAGCGAGACCTTGAGCAGATCCGGGGTGTCGACGGCGCGCGGTGCAACATACCAGCCGGCCTCGAAGTCGAGATCCACGGGCAAGGCCGTCACGTCCGGGCCTTCGACACGCAGACGATAGCCGCCCCACTCCACACGCGCCTCGATCCGCGCGACACCGGTCGCGGCGTCGACCTGGCTCGGCTCCAGGGTGCCGGAGGCGACGCGTTGGGTCGAGACGACCGACTCGTATTTCCAGCTCCCGTCGGACTCGTACCATTGGAAGTCGGTGGTCAGACGCGAGAGTGTCCAGCGTAACCCTTCGGTCGGCCGGCGCTGGCCGCCGGAATCGCCGGCGGCATCGATCAGGATGATCTCGAACCCGGCATTGCCCCCCTCCTCCACCGCGTCCTCGAACAGGGGTTTCACACCGATACGGGGTTGGCGGGTCGCGACCGGCAGGGTCAGGCTGCGCTCGACCGGGCGCCCGCTGCCCTCGATGAGACGCACGCGCAGATCGGCTTCGAGCGGTCGGCTGGTGGGCGGCAGATCGGGCAGTTGCAGGGCGATGTCGGCCTTGCCTTGGTCGTCGGTCCGGGTGGTCGCGAGCGGTTGGCCGACCGGCTCGACCGGCTCGCTCGCCAGACCGAATCGGAACCCGGGAAACGCGGCGAGGCCCTGCGCGGGCTTGACCTGCACCTCGCCTTCGACCGCGACACCCGCGGCCGGTGCGCCGAAGAGGAAGCGGGCATCCAGGGCGATCTCGGGCAGGTCGTCGGGATCCAGGGTCTTGACCGGACTCTCCAGCTCGAAGGCGAGACGCTCGGGCTCGAAGTCCTCGACCAGGAAGGTGACCTCGGCCAAGGGCGGGGCCTTGGGGTCGCTGTATGTCGCCGCGCGCCAGGTGCCGCGCATGGCGACGCGGCTGAGGTCCAGCGTCGCACGATAGCCGCCGAGACCCTGATCCTGCGCCAGGAGACGGCCGTGCTCGACCCCGTCCGGGCGTTTGAAGATGAAGGTGATCGGCAGATCCGAAACGGCGTCGGCCTTGGCATCGCGCACCAAGGCGGTCAGCTGGACGGTCTCGCCGGGACGATAGGCGCCGCGCTCGGTGACCAGATAGACATCGAGCGGCTGGGGCGAGGGCCGACCCGTCACGCCGCGGTCGCTCAGATCGAAGGGGGTCTGGGTGAGATCGAGAAAGCCATAGTCGCCGTCTGGCGCCTCGGCGACGAGGACGGCGGGGGCGTTGCCGCCGGTACCGCGCAGCAGACCGGGCTCGAAGCGGGCATGGCCTTCGGCGTCGGTGATCGCCTCGCCGAGGATGTCGTCGTTGAGTGCGACCAGGCGCAGCTTCACGCCGGCGACCGCCTCGGCGCTGGAAAGCGAGCGCACCAAGGCGTGCAGGCCGTCGTTGCCCGAAAAGCTCGCAAGCCCGAGGTCCGAGACCAGGAACCACTGGGTCGCCAGCGCCTCGGGCGCCTGCATGGCGTTGTGAGGCGTGGCGGTCATGGCGTAGACGCCGGGCCGCAGATCCTCGACCAGCTCCCCGACCGGCACCGAGGTGGTGACCTCGCGATTGAGCCGTCTGTCGGCCGAGGGTTTGACCTCGACGTGGCCGCTCCAGATCGCCTCCCCGGAGCGATCGGCGATCTGATTCGCGTCCCAGGTCGAGAGCTGCTGGCGGAATCGGCCGCTCGCGACCGCAGAGCCCAAAGCGCGGTCACCGATACGATAGACCGCGGCGTCGATCCGATCCGTGTTCACCGAGACGACCGGGATCGCCGGATCGCCGCCCGCGGGCAGCACGTAGGCACGCCCGAGGAAGCGGACCATCGGCGCGCGGTCGCGCACGAAGATCTCCAGATCCGAGGTCTTGGCCAGCGTCTCCCCGTCCGCCGCCGGGAGGCCGGCGCGGACCTGGATGCCGTAGCGCGCGCCGTGCTCGACGCCGTCGATACAGATCTGGCGCGCCTCGATCTCGATCGGCAGGTCGGTGCGGTCGGTCACCCGCACGAAATCGGCAAGCTGGCCGCGGTCGCGGGCGAGCGGGTCGCTGAATTGCAGACAGATGCGGGGGCTCGCCGCATCCGAGTCGACCTCGTGGCCGGTGACCCGGAAGCCGTGCTCGCCGATCATTCGGTCGTAGTCATCGCGAACGGAGGCGTCCTCGACCAGCGCGAGCGAGGCCCGCAGCGAACGGATCGCGGGGCGCCAGTCGTCGCGCTCGGCGAGGGTACGGGACAGCACCGCCAAGGCATCGGCGCGTTCGGCGACCGCAGCGGAGTGCCAATAGGCGTTGACGGCCGCCGCGGTCGCGTCCTTCTCGAAGGCTTGCCGCGCCTGCCAGTCGGAGGGTTCGGCCGCCATCGCCGTGCGGGCAAGATCGAGCCAGAGTGCGCGGTCGTCGGGCGCGAGACGAAGGGCTGCGGCATAGAGGTCCGCCGCGCGCACCGGGTTGTTCGCGGCAGCCCGCGCGGCCTCGGCGGCCACGGACGCGGGCGATTGATCTCGGGGTGGGGCCTCGGCGATGCGCGCCGCCAGCTTACGAGCCGCATCCAGCTCGGCGCGCGGGAGAAAGCGCAGCTCGGCACTGCGGGTCGCGGCACGATCCGGGGGCGACACGGCCGCCTGGCCGATCCGGACGCGACCGGAGACGGCATCCGGGAAGGGACGCGCGTCGGAGGCGGACGCCTTGAGGAAACACCAGCCCGCTTTGCTGTTGAAGGTGAAGGCGCTGCACCGGGCGTCTTGCAGACAGGCGTCGCGGCAGGCTTCGAGATCGATGCCTTTGAGCGTCTCGTAGTCCCCGCCGAAGTAGTCCATGCCCGGGGTCAGGAGGATGCTGCGCTCGCCTCCTTCGGCCGCTTCGCTCGGCGTCGGCCAAGCCGTCGAGAAGGACGCTGCCAACAGACCCGCCAATAGACCCGCCGATAGACCTTCAGGCAAGCGAGGCAAGGAACCGAGCATGACGACACTCCTGTGGTCACCGACACCGGTGGGTCCGGGCAACTCTAGTGCGCGTTCCGCCGGAGGTAAAGGGAATGGCTCAGCGACGACAGGAGCGCAGCTGTGCCCCGTAGGTCTTCGCTTGCTGATCCACGCGGCGCGCGACTCGCACCAGCCAGTCCTTCTTTCGATAGGTCCCGCGCTGGAAGCCGCGATGACCCTCGTGGTAGGCGAGGTACTGACGGTAACCATCGGATTTGGGGATGCCGAGGGTACGTTGGCTAACGTCCGTGTACCAGCCGACGAAGTCGGCGGCATGGTCGAAATTGGTCCGCTTGGCGCGCCGATTGCCGGTCTGCTCCCGGTACCAGTCCCAGGTCCCGTCGATCGCCTGCGAATAGCCGTAGGCGCTGGAGACGCGCCCGGGCGGCCGGGCGTCGTGTCGGAAGCTCGACTCGGCCTGGATGATGGCCAACTGCACCGGGATCGGGGTTCCCCATTTGCGCTCGGTCTTTTTGGTCGCCTTGTACCAGCTCGGGCGCTCCTTGAAGATGGCGCAGGCGTCGAGCGGTTTGGACGGTGGAGCCGGCGCGGAGGCGCAACCGCCTGCGAGCGCGGCCGCGATGCCGAGCATGGTCAGGGTACTCGAACGCACGCGCTGCGACGCGGTCGACCCGACGACGCAGCGCAGGCACATCGACCCCGCAGCCCTGGCCTTAGCGGCCACCGAAATGCCGGAATTCGCGCGGTTCAAGCCTGGTCGTGCGGTCTCGGCGCGCCGGTTGCCTTCACCGCTCACCTCCCCGCACTGACCCCTTCCAACGCGCGCGATCCGTCCGACAGCCACACTCGGAGAAGCCCAAGATCGCCGGACGTACTCGAAAAATCCTGCTGAAATTCCCTTAACACTCATCGAAAGTAAGGGTTAATATCCGGTTGCTTGACACATTCGACGAACCTCCTGACCGGGGGATGCGTCGATCACTCGCACACTGACCCGAAAGGAGGGTTCGCCATGTTCAAATCCAAAGACGCTGTCTCGACGGAGACAGCGAAAAAAACCAAAAGTACCGACCAGGGCTCGCTGATGATGGCTCTCTTGCCCTCGGTCATCCTCTATGCCGCCGCCATCGTTCTCATCGCACTCACCCGCGACGATGAGACAGGAACCATACCCTACTGGGAGACCTTCGTCCCGGTGGTCGCCTTCATCTCCTTGCTCTCGGGCTTCGGACAGGCCTATGTCCGCGATCAATCCTACCTCTTTTACACCTTGAAGCAGGTCCTGCACTGGGGGGTCGTGATCGGTCTGCTGTGGCTGCTGCACACACACGGCGTGCGCGCTGCGCTCGACGATCAGAAATACCTGCTGGTGCTGCTCTACCTGCTCGGCCTCGCGACCCTGCTCGCCGGCCTGCACATGGATTGGAAATTCGTCTTCTTCGGCGCCTTCCTGGCCTTCTGTACCTACATCCTGGCCGCCCCGGAGAATGTCGCCATCCTTGCCCCGATCGGGGAGACCTTCGGCATCGCCGACGCGCAAGACAAACCGATGGCCATGATGATCGGCACCGCCGTGGCCGCCTTCCTGGCCAGCACCCTGGTCCTGATCGGGATGCGCGGCGCCATTCTGTCCAAGCGCGTGAGTGCGGCTAGAGCCTGAGGAGATCGGGTAAGCGTACGTTCGCGTCGGGCATCCGACGCGGCGTACCGATCCGATGGACCTTTCCGACGCCCCAACGACCCCGTTGTCCAACCGGGGCAAGCGCTGCCGCGGATCTGCGCGCCGGGTCGGCAAACGCGTCGCTGCAAGACGATACTCGGGGCGCCACGGGTCCGCAAGACGCCGGCATCGCCCTGCTCGATACCTCCCGACGTCCCCGTCATCTCGGCTTGAGAAGCGCCCTTCGGGATCACAACACCTCGGACGCCGGAACGAAGGGATAGCCAAGCGTCTCGGCCACCGCAGCATGCGTGACCTTCCCTTCGCACACATTGAGCCCGCTACAAAGATGCGGATCGTCCCGCAGGGCCGCACGCCAACCCTTCTCGGCCAACGCCAGCACGTAGGGGAGCGTCGCGTTGTTCAAGGCGTAGGTGGAGGTATGGGGCACCGCGCCCGGGATGTTCGCGACGCAGTAGTGAAGGATCCCGTCCACGACATAGGTCGGCTGATCATGCGTCGTCGGACGCGAGGTCTCGAAGCAGCCCCCTTGATCGATCGAGACGTCGACCATCACGGCCCCGCGTCGCATGTCGCCGAGCATCGCCCGCGTGACGATGTGCGGCGCCGTCGCACCCGGAATCAGGACCGCACCGATTACCAGATCGGCATCCCGCAGGGCGCTGTTCAGCGTCGCCCGATTGGAATGGACCACCCGCGCGCGCGACTCGAAATGCGCGGCCAATCGGTCCAGCACTGCAGGGTTGCGGTCGAGGATGGTGACATCCGCCTGCAGGCCGACCGCCATCTGCGCCGCGTTGAAACCGACCACACCACCGCCGATGATCAGCACCCTCCCCGGAGTCACCCCGGGCACGCCGCCGAGCAGCACCCCCCTTCCGCCGTGCGCGACCTCGAGGGCCGTCGCTCCGGCCTGCACCGCCAGGCGCCCGGCGACCTGGCTCATCGGCCGCAGGAGGGGCAGGCCGCCCGCGGCATTCGTGACGGTTTCGTAGGCGATACAGACGGCGCCCGAGGCGATTAGATCGCGCGCCTGCTCGGGATCCGGAGCAAGGTGCAGATAGGAAAACAAGACCTGCCCCGGACTCAGCCATGCCCGCTCCTGCGGCTGAGGCTCCTTCACCTTGACCAGCAGATCGGCCTGCCCGAAGACCTCCTCGGCCGTCGCACAGATCCGCGCGCCCGCGGCCCGATAGACCTCGTCGCTCGCCCCGATCCCGAACCCGGCCGCCGTCTCCACCAGGACGCGATGCCCGCGCTCGACCACCTCCGCCACCGACTCCGGCGACAGACCGACACGGTACTCGTGGATCTTGATCTCGCGTGGAACCCCGATAAGCATCCCGTCATCCCCCTGCGTCTCTGCCCCGATCACGCGCCCGCGACGGGCACGACTCAGCCAACAGGACGAAGATGGGGCAGTTTCGCCGCCGCGGGAAGAGCCTCGATCCGAGACGGCCATCTTGCAGTTCCGATTGACGAACTCAAGTTGACGAGCGCGGCGCCGAAACACCGGCGCGCGTGTTGCAGGACATCGCTGCTGCTCTCTCGCCACCACACGGGTGATGGCGTACCCTTCGGGCCTTTGTCGATCGTGAGAACGTAAACGTGACCGCCATTCGCAGCCGCCCTACCGGACGACCGGATCAACGCGGATTCATCGCCGCAATCGGCCATTGGCTCGACCGCAACATCCTCGAGATCGGGCGCGAGATGCGGCTCTCGTATCTACCCCCCTTGATGATCTACGTGGCCTACGGCATCCAGGGCCTGACCGCGATCGTCGGCACCTTCTTCGTCAAGGACTATCTCGGGCTGCCCGCCTCCTTCCTGGCGGCGCTGGCCTTCTGGGCCGGGATCCCCTGGGTGCTCAAGATGCCCCTGGGGCATCTGGTGGATCTGATCTGGCGCCATAAGGCGGGGCTGGTCTATCTCGGGGCGTCCATGCTCACCGGGAGCCTGCTGATCATGCTCGGCCTGCTGGCGGAGCGCGAGGCGATGGCCGCGGTGATGCCGGTGGAAGCCTGGTATGTCTTCGGCGCGCTGCTCGCACCGACGGGCTATGTGATTCAGGACGTGGTGGCGGATGCCATGACGGTCGAGGCGGTCCCTCGCGTCGACGCCGACGGCCAGCCGATCGATCGTGCGCGGCTCAAGCTGATGCACACCACCATGCAGACCCTGGGACGGATCGCCATCATCGGCGGCGGGGTGCTCGTGTCGGTGGCCAACATCTATCTCTTTGCCGGGGTCGAGGCCATGTCGGAGGCCGAGAAGGTCGCGACCTATATCCTGATCTACGAGATGGCCTTGGCGATTCCGGTGATCTCGGTACTCGGCGTCGCCCTGGCGGGCTTCATCAAACGCCGCGACCTGCGTCGGCTCGTCGCCAAAGGCTTGGAGGAGACCGACGCCAGAGCGCGCCTGGAACGACCGGCCCAGATCACCAAGCCGAATTGGTGGATCCTCGGGGGCAGCCTGGCCTTCGTGGTCTTCACGCTGGGGATGGGACTCACGGATGTGCCCTACAACCAGGAGATCATCTTCGTCGGCTCCATGGCGATCGTCCTCTTCCTCATGTCGCGACTGATGCGGGTGCTGGACGCCGAGGCACGGCTTTATCTCTTGGGCACGGCCATCATCATCTTCGTCTTCCGGGCCATGCCCGGACCGGGCGCCGGCCAGACCTGGTGGATGATCGACGAGCTCGCCTTCGACCAGCAGTTTCTGTCCGTGCTCTCGCTCATCGGCAGCACGCTCGCACTGGCGGGACTGTTCATCTTCCGACGCTTCATGGCCGAGCACTCCATCGCCCATGTCGTGGTCTTCCTGACCCTGCTCACCAGCCTCTTCTACCTGCCCATCGTCGGCATGTATTTCGGGCTGCATCACTGGACGGCCGCCGTGACCGGCGGCATCGTCGATGCCCGCTTCATCGCCATCGTGGACACGGCACTGGAGTCGCCGTTGGGCCAGGTCGCCATGGTGCCCATGCTCGCCTGGATCGCCAACTCGGCCCCGGACAATCTCAAGGCCACCTTCTTCGCCGTCATGGCCTCCTTCAGCAATCTGGCGCTCTCGGCGAGCCAGTTGGGAACCAAATATCTCAACGAGATCTTCATCGTCACCCGCGAGGTCAAGGATCCGATCAGCGGCCTGGTGAGCGTGCCCGAGGATTACAGCCAGTTGGGGGACTTGATGATCGCCGCCCTGATCATCGGCTTCGTTCTCCCGCTGACCGCGGTAGCGCTGGTCAAGCTGACGCGACTGCGCAGCGCCTGAGCCGCCGGAACGCCCCCCGGAGGTCTGGGCTCGCCTTGCAGCGGTCTTTCCGGGCCGCTATGTTCACGATGTCGCCATCCTTGATATGCGAAGACGCGAGGTCCCGCCATGATCACGAGAGCAACCGCACCCCGCCGGGCATCCTCGCTTGCTCGCGTCTTTCGCGTCTCGGTCACGGACTACCATCGCATGGGCGAAACCGGCATCCTCGGACCGGACCTGCGCACCGAATTGATCGACGGGGAGATTGTCGAGATGCCGCCGATTGGACATCCACACGCCGGGACCGTGAAGTTCTTGGCCAACCTCATGAAAGAAACCGTCGGTCGAGACGCGATCGTCGCGGTGCAGGATCCGGTGTGGCTCGACGATCACAGCGAGCCGCTGCCCGATATCGCCTTGCTGCGCCCGCGCCCGGACTATTATCGAAACGGACACCCGGGACCGGCCGACGTGCTCTTGTTGGTCGAGGTCGCCGACAGCAGCCTGGCCTACGATCGCGAGGTCAAGCTCCCCCGCTATGCGCGTGCCGCGATCCCGCAGGTCTGGCTCGTGGATCTCGCAGACCGCCGGCTTGCGATCTATCGGCAGCCGACCGCGGACGGGTACTCGGAGATCCGCACTGCAGACGACCTGAACGCAATCGCGTTGCCGCTTGGCGCCGATGTCCATCGGACGATCGATCTCGCAACACTCTTTTAGTACCCAGGGCGTTGCCCCGGGCTAACATCGGTCGCGCCTTTGGCGCTGGGTGATTGTCAGTTGATGATGATCGACAGGAACTACCCTGGACTGACACGGGGTCGCCGTTGGCGCTCGAACCAAACAGCCCCAACGGGGTTCACCACGTTAGCCCGGGGCAACGCCCCGGGATAGCGATCCGCAACCGGTCCAAGCCCTGAAGGGGCGACCTGGGCCATGACCGCAACAGACCAACCCAAGCCCGGAAAAGGCTGCCCAAGCCATGCCGCAATCCCTCGCCCGCTTTTGCCTGGCAAGCCGGTTACGGGGCATTCGCCGTTTCCGAATCCAACCTCGACGCCGTTCGTGAATACATCGCCAATCAGCGAGAACACCACTGCAAGAAAACGTTTCAGCAGGAATACATGCAATTTCTGGAACGGCATCGAATCGCATTTGATGAACGGTATCTGTGGGATTGAACGGGTATCGAAGGGGGACGGACGGGGGCGGACTGAATTTGCGACATCGCGGATACCGCCGATTCGGTCGCCCTTTCAGGGCTCAAATACCTTTGATCCGCTACCCAGGGCGTTGCCCTGGGCTAGCATTGGTCGCGCCTTTGGCGCTGGACGCATGCCGGACGTTGATGTTTGACGGGGCTACACCGGATTGCCTTCGGGGGCGAGTTGGCGCTAGCGTCAAACTGCCCCAACGGGGCCCTCCACTTTAGCCCGGGGCAACACCCCGGGATAACGATCCCCAACCGTTTCAAGCCCTGAAGGGGCGACCCAGACTCGACGACCAACCGGGGCGTCCGCGCTTCAATGAACCTCATAACTCCATCGGAATGCTGAGCCGAGACGATGGCGGCACATCGCGTCGGCGCGATCCCGGTCTTGGACGCTGGGAGATGGTCGGACGATTCACCGAGCGCGATCTACTCAACCGCCTGGTGGCCAAGGTTTTCAGCCTGCCGGCGTCGCGCTGTCTGCCGTGATGACCGAGCAGCCCAGAACCGTCGAGCCGGGGGTGTCGCTTGTCGAAGGCCTCGGCGTCATGACCGAGAATGGGCTCCGCCATTTGCCCGTGCTGGCCGGGAATCGGGTCTTGGATGTACTCTCCTGTCGGGATATCCTACCGGACGACTGGATCATGCGGGATCATTGGATGGTCGCCCGAGAGAAACCGAGTCTCGCCATGCGGTGAGCCTCGCGGCGATTCGATAGGTGGCCTTCAGGCGGAGAAACCCAATCGTGCTGCACATCCCCTTGGAATCGATCTGCGGCATCATCGACATGGCGCGGGAGTTTCAATCCAAGGAGGAGGTGGTCCTTCCGGACAACCCCTCCAGTCCGACGGAGGACTGGGCCTTGCAGGTCTTGGCCGACCACAGCGAGGACTACAGCGTACAGGCCATGACCGAGGCCATCGGCGAGATGAGCCAGCGCCAGCGCGCTGAGCTGGTGGCGCTCATGTGGATCGGTCGGGGAGACTACGACCTCGAGGAATGGGAGACGGCCGTAGACGATGCGCTCGGCGACTATTCCCTGAGGGCCGCCGCGTATCTGCTCGCGCACCCGATGGTCTCCGACGATCTCGAGGAAGGGCTGCTCGCGCTCGGGTATTCCTGCCAGGATTGAGTCGGTCAGAGCTGGATCCACCGCATCCGCCCGAGGTGACCTTGACGGCACGCGTGGCCCGATAGAGCGGCCATGGCAACCCAGGGCGCGGTCGCGAGCCCGACTTTAACGACGTTTCGTCGTTGCATCATAGCCCGTGTCGAGCTGTGATCGAAGGTGATGCCGATGCAACATCCGATGAGGCGATCGGGGTCAGCTAAATGGTGACCCCGTTAAGGCTTGGTGGCCCAATTCAAGGCCTATCCGGATTTTCGGGAGCTGGACCCCGGCGACGCTAGCGCAGAATCCGGCGAATCACATACCGCGCACCCCAGCGGCTGTAACGTCGCACCGCTTGCAGACGCTTGCCCGGTCCGACGTGATAAGCCCGGCCGGATTGGACTGCGACGCGGCCAAGCACACTCGCCAGGTCCACCAGTGGGTCGGGCCGCGTCCCGCGGTCGGCCATGGTCATGAGCTTCCACCTCCCCCGGGTGCGCACATAGCCCAGGAACCGATGCATCAACAGACGGTTCTGATGCGGACAATGAAAGGCGACGACATCGCCCGGGACGAACAGGCGGGAGCCCTCCATCCGGATCACCGCCCCGTCGGCCAGGTCGGGCTCCATGCAGCCACCGCTCACCCTTAGCGCGACCTCCACGCCCTCCGCCAGGGCCGAGGTCAGACAACCGTCGGGGCCGAGCAGGGCCTGGAGATATTTCGGGCTCATGGGCGCGCGCAGCTCCCGCAGCCCTTGCCGCAGTTCTCCTCCACCGCGAGGCAGAACAGCGGCGCGTTGAGCTGCCGCGGCTGCTCGCCTTCGACCCGCTTTTGCGCCTCCAGGCGCTCGGCGGCCTCGATCGCGCGCTGGCGGGCGCGGGTGAACAGTGGCGAGTGGTGCCAGATCTGCTCGATCGACTGCTCGTGCAGGTTACCGGCGCTCTCCTGCAGGTGCATGCACGCCTGCACATTGCCGTAGGGGTCGATGTCGACACCGGCGACACCCACACTGCAGGA
>NZ_DATITZ010000015.1:0-7309 GCF_035467215.1 Thiocapsa sp.
TGTGGGTTCCATCAGACCTTGCTGCCGCGTAACCGGTGGCTGGGTTCAACCGCCGGATGCGGAAAACCGCATGTCCGGTGGTGTGGGAGGGCTGACGGGCGCAATCCTGTCAGCCCGACCCGATCAACTCGACGCGATTGCGCCCGCCCTGCTTGGCGCGGTAGAGGGCTCCGTCGGCTCGGCGAATGAGCTCGTCGAGGGACTCGTATTGACGGCGCATCGCGGCGCCGACGCTGACGGTGACCACAATCTCTTGGTCCGCTTGGATCGCGAAGCGATGCCGCTCGATCGCCGAGCGGATGCGCTCGGCATAATCGGGCATCCCGAACGCCGAGGCGCCGACGAGGAAGAGGATGAACTCCTCGCCCCCGAACCGCACGGGGATATCGGTCTCGCGGATGCTCTCCTGAAGAACACGCGCGACCTGTTTAAGGACCTCGTCGCCAGCGGCATGCCCGTGGGTGTCGTTGATCCGCTTGAAGTGATCCACGTCGACCATGAGCGCGGCGACCGGGGCGGAGTCGTTGCGGTCGTGGACGCTGCAGTGGCGCTCCATCACGTCGAGCATATAGAGACGCGTGAAGAGGCCGGTGAGCGAATCGCGGATTGAGCGTTGATAGGCCTTTTGTCGCTCCGCTTCGATGGAGCGATAGATGACCTCGCGCTCGAGCGCCACCTGCAGCGGCATGATGATCTGCTCGATGACATCGGTCTCTTCGGGTCCGATGCGTGCCTCCATGCCGAGCTGGATCAGGGCTGCGGCCTGCATGAGGTCGTCCTGCGGGCCGAACAGCGGCAAGGTGACGACCCGAGGTCCGTCGAGTCCGTCGGGGTCTGCACCGTGGTTCGCGCCGCCAGGACGCGATAGACCAGGGGCACCAGCACGAGCGAGACCAGAGTCGAGAAGGATAGCCCCGCGACGATGGTCACGGCGAGCGGTTGCAGCATCTCCGAGCCCTCCCCCAGGGCGAGCGCGAGCGGAAGCATGCCCACGACGGTGGTGAGCGTGGTCATGAGGATGGGGCGCAGACGCAGACGTGCCGCCTCGAGGATGGCCGTGCGCGTATCCAGACCGGTGCGGCGCTCGAGCTCGATGAACTCCACCAGCACGATCGCGTTGTTGACCACGATCCCCGCCAGCATGATGAGCCCGAGCCAGACCGGCATGGAGACCGGCAACCCCGTCCATTGCAGTCCGAGCACCACGCCGATCAAGGCGAAGGGCACCGAGATCAGGATGATGACCGGATTGCGCACCGACTCGTATTGGACCGCCATCGCGACCAAGACCAGAAAGAGCGCGAGTCCGAGCAGGATTCGGCTCATGTCCTGCCCCTGCTTGAGTGTCTCCAGACCGCCGGCCTCGTAGAGCCGATAGCCGGCGGGGAGCGGCACCCGGGCCGCCGCGTCCAGTGCCGACTCGATCGCCTCTTGAAGCGTCAGCGTCTCGCCGACCGAGGCGGTGATCTCGACGGTGCGTTGCTGGCGATCGCGCAGGATGGTCGCGGGCTGGGCGAGGATCTCCACGGTCGCGACATCGCCGAGTCGCAAGGGGCGTCGCGGCTCGGTCTTGCTGAAGAGCACGATGGAGTCCAGATCGCCCGGCGCGGCGATGTCCATTCGATCCAGTCGCAGCAGCAGATCCACCGAGCGGTCGCCGTCGATCAGCTCGGTGACGATGCGGCCCTCCAGGGCGAAACGCAGGACGGTGCCGATGTCCTCGATGGTCAAACCGAAGCTCGCGGCGCGCTGCGGGTCGAGCCGGATGGAGATCTCGCGGGTGATGTCCTGACTGCTGTGCTGGACGTTGCCGAGACCCTCCACGGCGGCGAGCTGCTCGACGACCTGATCGGCGAGATCCGCGAGTGTGTCGAGGTTCTCCCCGGCGATGCGCAGACTGACGTCGTCGTCGCCTTGGCTGAAACGGATGCCGCGGATCCCGCGCGTGACCAGCGAGGCCCGCAGGCCCGGGATCTCGAGTGCGCGGATCAGTCCGCTGACTCGGGTGATCCACTCCTGGCTGCCGACGTCGCGCTCCGCCGCCGGGATCAGCAGGACCTGCAGGCTTGCGCGGTTGGCGCTCTCGAAGGACGAGCGCCCGAACACGAAGCCGCCGACCGTGGTGAAGATCGCCTCGACCTCCGGTTGCTCGGCGACGAGCGCCTCGATCCGGCGGGTCAGGCGATCCATCTCCTCGAGGTCGATGCCGGCGTCCGCGGTCAGGGTAACTCGCACGTCGCCCTCGTCGAGGGCGGGAAGAAATTCCTGCTTCGCCTCCATGAGCCAGGGTGCGGTCCAGACCAAACCGGCGACGAAGGCGAGGATGACCAGCCAGCGGATGCGCAGCAGCCGATCGAGCACCCGGGCATAGCCGTTCTGCAGCGCCTCCATGACCCGATTGACCTGGATGCGCAACATCCCCTCTCGGCCCGCCGGCACCCTGCCCGCGAGCGCCGGGACTAGGGTCAGGGCGACGACCATCGAGGCCAGGATGGCCGCCGAGATGGTGAAGATCAGCTCCTGAAAGAGCAGCCCGACGAGCCCGCCGATGAATAGGAATGGCAGGACGGCGGCCAGGTTCGTCGAGGTCGAGGCGATGATGGCGCCCGTGACCTCGCGGCTGGCGGCATCCGCCGCGACGACCTTGGTTTGCCCCATCCGCTGGTGGCGATAGATGTTTTCGAGCATCACGATGGTGCTGTCCACCAGCATGCCGATGCCGAGCGCCAGGCCGCCGAGCGTCATGATGTTGAAGGTCAGGCCGTTGGCGGCCATGAGGATGAAGGTGACCAGGACGGCGATCGGGATGGCCGCGCCGATGATCAGGGTCCGCCGCAGACTCCCGAGGAAGACGTAGACCACGGCCATCGCGAGCAGGGCTCCGCTGACCGCGGCGTTGACCGCATTCTGAAGCGAGTGGCGGATATAGCGCGCCTGGTCGTCGACCAGCTGGATCTGAATGTCTTCGGGGAGCTGGCCCTGCTCTTTGAGGCGTGTCAGCTCCCGGTCGACGGTGTCGACCACCGCCACGGTGTTGGTGAGCGGCTGCTTCTGGATCGCGAGCTTAATCCCCGGCTGGTCGTCGAGGCGGATGCGCAGACGCTCCTCGCTCGAACCGTCGATGACCTGCGCGATCTCGCCGATACGCATCTGGGCCATCGGGTTGTCGCCGGCCTCGGGCTTGAGGGGCAGGTCGATGATCTCCTGCACGTTCCTGAAGCGTCCCTCGGTGCGACCCCCGATCTCGCCGTCCGGCATGCGCAGCCGCCCGGCCGCGACATCCTGATTGGCGGTGCGCAGGCGCGTCTCCAGGTCCAGGATGTCGATCCCCAGTCCGGCCAAGCGGAACTGGTTGGCCACCACCTGCACCTCGCGCTCCAATCCGCCGCCGATCTCGACCGACGCCACGCCCGGGAGCGTCACCAGCGAGCGGCCCAGCGTGTAGTCGGTCCAGGTGCGCAGCTCCACCGGGTCACGCAGCGCCGAGCTGACGACATATTCGGCGACGGGGAGTTGGAAGGGGTCGCGCTTGAAGATGATGGGCGGATCGTCGGTCTCCGGCAGGAAGCGTTTGGCGCGGTCCAGGCGGGAGCTTGCATCGCGCAAGGCCTGGTCGATGTCCTCGCCGTAGCGAAAGGACAGATCGATCGCGCTGCGCCCCTCGGTGGTGCGCGACTGGATGGCGATGACGCCCTCGGTGATCGCGAGCTGCTCCTCGAGCTCGCGGGTCACCTCGTTCTCCATGACCTCGGCGGGGACGCCGGGGTCCAGCACGCGGACCTGGATGTCCGGGTAGATGATGCTCGGCAGCAGATCGATGTTCAGCCGGGTCAGGGAGACCCCGCCGAGCACCATCACCGCGAGGGTCAGCGCGACGACCCCGACGGGGTGGCGTACCGACCAGGTGGAGATGTTTGCGGCCATAAGGATTTCCGGAACATTCCGTTCCTGTAGGTTGTGCTGACGGTAGGAAGCACAACGTGCGCCGACAGCTGGTTGTACCTCGCAAGGCTCGACACAACCTCGGCGCTGGTCCATGCGATGCGGGCGCGGGTTGGGCACGCTGCGCTTTGCCCAACCTACGGCGCTGCACCCCCGTTGTCGTTGCCGTGATCGATTACGACAACGACAACGACAACGACAACGACAACGATATCGGTTCGGTGCTCAACGTTTTTCCGACACGTGAGACTTACTCGCCCGTCAGCTCCGTGATCGCGGCTTCCACGACCTTGGTCTCGGTCAGCGGGTAGGGCGAGATCCGCAGGCGTTGCAGGCGTGCCTGGTAGGCGGTGCAGAATTCGTTGTGAAAGGTGAGAAAGAGCGGGTGAGCGGTTAGGCCGCGAATCTCGTCCATAAAGGCCAGATAGTGACGGGCCTGGCCCATGTGGTACGGCGACGGCTCCTCGTCGAGGCGAAAGCGCTCGATGCGCTCGTCCCAGATCGGGAAAACGCCGGGTGCGGCGAGATGAAGCACCATCGCGGCCCCGACAACCGAGCTGAGGCTGGCGGCAATGGCGTCGATGCCGCGCTCTCGGAGGGAGGCATGCGCGGCATCGGGGCCGCTTTGGGCGACGCTTCGCGCGGCTTCGAAGGCCTCGACGGCGGCGGCGAGGTGGCTCTGGTCGATGCGCACCCGCTCGGGCATCCAGGCGTAGGCGAGACAGGCCGCGCGCAGGTAGGCCTCCGTCGGACTGGCTGCCGGCGCGGCGGCGCTCGCGAGCATGACCGGGTAGGTGCGCAGACGCGTGGCCTCGCGCGGGTTGTCGCGATAACAGCCGTTGCGTACCAGCTCGACGGCCGTGTAGAGGTGTTCGAGATTCATTCGGGCACCACCTTGACTGTTTTGCCATCGCTCAGGCCGAGGAACCCGCGCGTGACGATCCGATCGCCCGGCGCGAGACCCTCGAGGATCTCGATGCGATCGGCCATTTGCAAGCCGCTCCTGACCTTGCGGCGGGCGGCTTCGCCCTGATCGGTGATCAGCCAGACGAATTCGCCGTCGCGGTCGCGCCGCAGCGCACGGAAGGGCACCAGCAGACGCTCCACCGCAGCGGTTTCGAGCGTGACCCGTACGAACTGTCCGGCCTTCACGCCGGGCGGCGGCTCCTCGAGCGTCAACTCTACGATCCCCTGTCGGCTGGTCTGCTCGAGGCTTGGATGAATCCGCAGGATCCGGGCCGGGAACACCACCGTGCCGAGGGCATCGATGCGCAGCTGCGCCGGGTCGCCGACCTTCATCCTCGGCAGGATCAGCTCGGAGGCATAGACCTCCGCGACCAAAGACGCCGGATCTGCAGTCGTCAGGAGGTGGGTATTCTTCGAGACGAAATCACCCGGTTCGACCAAACGCTCGATCACCACGCCGTCGAACGGAGCCGGAATCCGGGTGAAGGCCAGCCGGGTCTCCAGGAGCCGAACATCGCCTCGGGCCACGGCGACGGCGGTGCGCGCCTGCGAGAGCTCGGCGTCGGAGGCGGCGCGCTTGCTCACGAGATCTTCGAGTCGCCCCACGTCGAGCTCGGCCTGGGCCAGGGTTGCGCGCGTCTTGTCGAGCTCGGCCTGCAGGAGGTCGTCTTCGAGGGCTACCAGGATCTCGCCCTCTCGGACCATGTCGCCCTCGAAGACCTCCAGCGCGGTGATCCGGCCTTCTTCCTGACTGAAGAGCCGCACCTGGCGGCGATGACGCAGCGAGCCCGGGCGCTCGTGGCTGCTCGTCGTGGCGGCGCGCTCCACGGCGACCGTGGCCACCAGGTGATCGGCGGCGCCACGCTCGCGGCCGGTGCTTGCCGGCGGGTCGCTCCCTGGGGAGCAGGCGATCAGGGTCGCGGCCAGGATCGCGATCGGCACCGCGGCGAGCAGAGTCGGGTCGTGCGACCTCGCTCGGCTGGCGCGGCGCGGCTTGGGCAAGGTGTCGCCGGTCATCACCGGCCGGTCAGATCCGTGATGGCCACCGTCGGGGATGTCTCGGGTTCTTGCGAGTAGTCGTAGTGTTTGATCTTGCGCCGGATGTTGCGTTGGATGATGACGCCCAGGACGTGCCAGTCCAGGCCGTCGAGCGTGATGTCGGGATAGATGCGGTTGAGTGCGACGAGCCGCTCGATTCCGTTGTCCTCGCGGACATACTTGCGAAACCAGCGCACGCCCTCGACCTCGGCGAACACGAAGCTGTTGTTTTTGCGGTTGTCCGTCGGCTCGACGATCACCACACATCGATCGGGGAACTCGGGCTCCATCTGGTCGCCGAGCACCTGCAAGGCGTAGGGCTCGTGCATGCTGCAACCCGTGCTGTCCATCGTGGGATCTGCCATGATGCGTCCTCATTTGTACAGGTTTGGTCGGTCGGCGCGCCGCGGCGAGCCGACCGGATAACGGCCGGGCGACAACTTGATGTGATTTCCGGGAAGACATCGACCAACATGTAGCGGCGACTTCAGTCGCCCGGCAAGCTTAAACCGCGCCAGCTGCGACAATCGTCAAGTCTGCCCGGGCCGATCCCAACCAAAAACACCACATGCCGCGCCGGGCGCGGTTTAAAAGGCTTGCATGAACCGAATCGCCGCCACCGAGCGCATCCACTCCGACCGTCGAGATTGGCACAATCTCCGCGGGATGCTGCCCTATCTGTGGGAGTTCCGCGGGCGTGCCATGTTGGCGCTGGCCTGCCTGATCGCGGCAAAGGTGGCCAATGTCGGTGTCCCCTTGGTGCTGCGCGACATCGTGGATGCCTTCGAGGCCACGCCGCATCAGGTGCTGGTGCTGCCGATCTCGCTCCTGGTCGCCTACGGCGCGCTCAAGCTCAGCTCCTCGCTCTTCAACGAGCTGCGCGACGTAGTCTTCGCACGGGTGCGCTATCGCGCCATGCGACGCCTCTCCACCAAGGTGCTGGACCACCTGCACCGGCTCTCGCTGCGCTATCACCTGGGGCGTCAGAGCGGGGCCATCAGCCGCGACCTCGAGCGCGGCACCCGTTCGGTCTCGACCATTCTGAACTATGTCGCCTTCAGCGTCCTGCCGGTCCTGGTGGAGTTCACCCTGGTCGCCGTGATCCTGCTCAAACAGTATGCGCCGGCCTTTGCGCTGGTCGTCTTCGGCACAGTGGCGGTCTATTTTGCCTTCACCTTCGCCATCACCGAATGGCGGATGGAGTATCGCCACCGGATGAACCGACTGGATTCGCAGGCCAACAGCCAGGCCTTCGATAGCCTGATCAACTACGAGACGGTCAAGTATTTCGGCAACGAACGCATGGAGCTTGGCCGCTATGATTCCACCCTGGCCGAGTGGGAGGAGATGGCGGTCAAGAGTC
>NZ_DATITZ010000016.1:0-24805 GCF_035467215.1 Thiocapsa sp.
GAACGGCAGAGCAAGAGGCTTGAAACGAACGGGTTTCGCATCGGTCTAGGGTCCGGGCGGCTGAGGGATCGGGAGCGCGAGCGAGCTGTCCGCATTGCGCCGGGTACAACTATGCGGGCCGAATCGGCTCATGACCAGAGAGGAATGTTCGTGTCCTATTTTCAATTATCGGCCTTCGTCGTTACTGCCGTGCTGGTGTCCGGGGCCTGTGCAGGAACCGAGTCCGCGGCCCCGCACGCAACTTCTGCACAAGCCGGCGCGCAAGCGGCTTCGGCGCAGGCGCCGGACCCCGGCACCCGCGTGCTGGATCTCGGCGCGCTCTCGGACATGAGCGACCTGCTCGACCGGATCGCCGATCGGCGCGTGGTCTTCGTCGGCGAGAGCCATGACCGCTACGAGGACCACCTCAATCAGCTGGCCGTGATCGACGGGTTGCAGACACGCGGAAAATCCCTTGCGATCGGGATGGAGTTCTTCCAGCAGCCCTATCAGGCGGCGATCGACGCCTATGTCGCGGGCGAGATCGACGAGGCGGAATTTCTCCGTCGCACGGAATATTTCGACCGCTGGCGTTTTGACTACCGGCTCTATCGACCCATCCTCCGCTTCGCCCGCGAGCACGGCATCCCCGTCATCGCCCTGAACCTCGAGGCCGAGCTGACCCGGCGCGTGGGCGAGGTCGGCATCGCGGGTCTGACCGAGGCCGAGCGCGCACGCATCCCGGCCGAGATCGATCGCAGCGACCCGACTTACCGCGAGCGTATCGAGGCGGTCTTTGCGATGCACCCGAGCGAGCGCAAGCAGGACGTGGAGAATTTCCTCGACGTCCAGCTCCTCTGGGACGAGGGGATGGCCGAGCGCGCGGCAGACTATCTGAAGGCGAACCCGGAGCGCACGCTTGTCGTGTTGGCCGGCTCGGGGCATGTCGAATACGGTCAGGGGATCCCGAGTCGGCTGACGCGCCGCCTCGATGTGCCGACGGTGACGATTCTCAACGGGACCCAGCGCGACATGGATCCGGCCGCGGCGGACTTCTTCCTCTATCCGCAGGAGATTGCGCTGCCCGCGTCCGGCCTGCTCGGGGTCATGCTCGAATCGGGCGTCGATCGCGGCGGCGCTTTGATCCAAGGGTTCGCCGAGTCCAGCGGTGCGAAGGACGCGGGCATCCAGGAAGGGGACCGCATCGTGCAGATCGGCGATCAACCGGTGAGCGCCTACGCCGATGTGCGTATCGCCTTGCTCGACAAGGGGCCAGGGGAAAAAATGCCGGTCGAGGTCCTGCGCGAGCGCAAGCTCGGCGCAGACCAGCGGCTGAGCTTCCAGGTGGAGCTGCGTTGAGCCACATGCGACCCGAGCTGCTCTCGCCCGCGGGCTCGCCGCAGGCCATGCGTTATGCCTTCGCCTACGGGGCGGATGCCGTCTATGCGGGTCTGCCCAGATACAGTCTGCGGGTGCGCAACAATGCGTTCGACGGGGCGACGCTCGCGAGCGCCATCACAGAGGCGCACGCGATCGGCAAGCGATTCTATCTGGCCGCCAACATCCTCTCCCACGGGGCGAAGCTCAAGAGCTTCGTCGCGGACCTTGAGCCGATCCTCGCGATGGGTCCGGATGCCCTGATCATGGCCGATCCCGGCCTGATCATGCTGGTACGCGAGCGTTGGCCGGACCAGCCGATCCATCTCTCGGTGCAGGCGAATACCACCAATGCCGCGGCTGTGCGCTTCTGGGCATCACAGGGGGTCTCGCGGGTCATCCTCTCGCGCGAGCTGTCGCTGGACGAGGTGGCCGAGATCCGCGCCGCCTGTCCCGACGTGGAGCTCGAGGTCTTCGTGCACGGCGCGCTCTGTATCGCCTACTCGGGGCGCTGTCTGTTGTCGGGCTACTTCAATCATCGCGACGCCAACCAGGGCGCCTGCACCAATGCGTGCCGTTGGGACTATCGGGTGGCGAGCGCGGCGTCGACCGAGCCGCTTGCGGCATCAACGGACTTGTCCATGAACGTCACGGGCAACAACAGGGACGCGCCGCGGCATCCGGCCGCCGACGAGGTCTATCTGCTCGAAGAGCGCGAGCGTCCGGGCTCCTATCTGCCGATCTTCGAGGACGAGGAGGGGACCTATATCCTCAACTCGCGCGATCTGCGCGCGGTCGAGCATGTCGCGCGGTTGGTGTCGATGGGAATCGATTCGCTGAAGATCGAGGGCAGGACCAAGTCGCACTACTATGTCGCGCGCACCGCTCAGGTCTACCGCGCAGCGATCGACGACGCGCTCGCCGGGCGAGCATTCCGCAACGATCTGCTGACCGATTTGGAAGGACTCGCCAATCGCGGCTACACCGAGGGCTTCTACCGGCGTCATGCCCCGACCGAGCTTCAGAACTACGACGACGGTGCCTCGCGCAACCAGCGACAGATCTTTGTCGGCGAGGTCACCGGCACTCGCGACGGCTGGGCCGATGTCCGGGTCAAAAATCGGTTTGCCGTCGGCGACGCGTTGGAGCTTCTGACCTCCGCCGGAAATCATCGCTTCCGACTGGAGTGCATGAGGAACATCGATGATACGGAGCTTCAGGTCGCGCCGGGCGACGGCTGGGAGGTGCGCATCCCCGTCCCGCCACCAGCCGCCTCGGCCCTCGACCGGCACGCGCTGCTCACCCGAATGCTGTCCGAGCCCCTCGTTTCATCGACCCTGTAGGTCGTGCCGATGTTAGGAAGCACAAGGATCCGCCGGAGACCGGGCTTAAACCGCGCCATCTCCAGCGGCCGTCAAATCTGCCGGGACCGATCCAATCCAAAAACATCGCATACCGCGCTGGGCGCGGTTTAGCGGATCCAATCGATGAGATGCATCAGCGGGTCGGTCTTCGGCCCCGGCTTGATGGCCCGTCCGTAAAGGCTTTGCCCGGCTTCCAAGACGGAATCCGGATCGCCGGTGTTCAGCGGATGCCAGCTCGGCAACGGCTGGCCCTCGGCCAACAGCCGGTAGGCGCAGGTCTCCGGAAGCCACCGCGAGTACGCTAGGGCCGCGGGTGTCAGGGTGACGCAATCGGGCATGCGCCGCGCTCGATCGGCGTAATCGCTGCACCGGCAGGTGTCGAGATCCAAAAGCGCGCAGGCGACGCGCGAATAGATGATGTCCCCGGTCTCCTCTTCCTCGAACTTCTCCAGACAGCATTTCGCGCAGCCGTCGCAGAGCGACTCCCACTGCTCGGGGCTCATGGCGGGGAGCGGGGTCGTTTCCCAGAATCTTTCCACGTCAACAGCAGGGCTTTCATCGAGCTCACTCATGTCCGGCATATCCACAGGTCACTGATTTCGCCTATATTGACCGATCCGCACGGTCGATGCACCCGCATCGGGCGAGCCCGCGGTTGGATTACGATCCGGTGAGTCCGGTCTCGGCTCTTCGCAACGGGTCCTGATCGGACCGGCGTTCATCTTCGGGGACTTGACTTTTCTGCGAATCCGAATCAAGCCGCAGAGACGTTATGCACACCGACGCACGTCGCCAAAAGGGACACTCAAAAACCCCGTGCCTGCGCGTTCATTTTCCGAGAAAATCTTTAGTCTATTGATTTTAATGTTATTATATCTTCGTCTTTGGTCTTTGGCTTTCGAAAAAACAGTGACATGGCCGCTGTCCTCATGTCCTATCGCACAAGTCGCCCACAGGCTTATCCACAGGCTGGCGTTGCCTTTTCCGGCGCAGCGGTGCGGTTTAAGATGAAGTCGACCTCGCGTCGGTCGAAGACCAAATGCCGAGACACCGTCGGAGGGAGACACACCATGCCGCAGACTCTGCTCAAGACCCCCATCGGCCCGATCGCCATCCATTGGGACGGCGAAACTCTGACCGGCGTCGATCTGGACCCGCCGGCCGGGGGTGCCGACGCGGGCTTTGAAACGATGCCGTCGGCCATCCGGCAACAGCTCGCGGCCTACTTCCAGCATGGCTCGGCGGGTTTCGATCTCCCGGTCGCGCTGGTCGGCACAGAGTTCCAACAACGTGTCTGGGCCGAGCTGCGGCGGATCCCCTCGGGCGAGACACGCACCTACGGCGAGATCGCGCGAGGACTCGGGAGCGCCCCGCGTGCGGTCGGACAGGCCTGTCGCGCCAACCCCTGTCCGATCGTGGTGCCCTGCCATCGAGTGGTCGCGGTCAACGGCCTCGGCGGTTTCTCCGGAGACACGAGCGGGCGCAAGCTGGAGGCCAAGCGCTGGCTGCTTAACCACGAAGCCCATAAACCGCGTCCGCGGTCCGAATAGGCATTTGAGCCGGGCCCGCTGCCGGAGTATCCCCGTGGACTTTCCCCTGACGCGGTTTAGATGAAAAAGAAAAAAGCAGTCAATCATTCAAATCGCGTCCGCTTGGACGTTCGCGGGTTGCTGCAAAGACAACCGGCCCGGTTTGTGAACATCGCCCAACCGGGGATGACGCACTCGCACAGCGCGGGAGATGCGGTTTAATGCCCCCGGATTCGGGGGTCATCGAGGGTTTCGCCGACGCACTCTGGCTCGAGCGGGGTCTGAGCCCGAATACGCTGGCGGCCTATCAATCGGACCTCCGCGCCTTTGCCGCCTGGGTCGCGCGCGAGCGTGGTCGCTCGCTGATCGAGGCGCAACGCCTCGATCTGCTGGATTATCTGGTTGTCCTCTCGCACGAGGGCCGCAAGCCGCGCTCGAGTGCGCGTCTATTGTCCTGTCTACGCCAGTTCTATCAATATCTGCTGCGGCGCGGTGTAATCCGTGACGATCCGAGTGCTCGTGTCGAGGCGCCGAAGCTGGGTCGCCCGCTACCCAAGAGTCTGAGCGAGCTCGAGGTGGAGGCGCTGTTGGGAGCACCGGACACCGCCGATGCGCGGGGGCACCGGGATCGCACCATGCTCGAGGTGCTCTATGCGAGCGGTCTGCGGGTGACCGAGCTGGTGACCCTGACGACGGGCCAGGTCGGCTTGACTCAAGGCGTCGTGCGGATCGTCGGCAAGGGCGACAAGGAACGCCTGGTGCCGCTCGGAGAGGAGGCGACATCCTGGCTGCTGGACTATCTGCGCGGACCACGTGCCGAGCTGCTCGGCGGTCGCGTGACCGACTATCTTTTCCCGACCTGCCGCAGCGAGTGCATGACGCGTCAGGCGTTCTGGCTCTTGATCAAGCGCTACGCGCTCGAGGCGGGTGTCTTCAAACCCCTGTCGCCCCACACCCTGCGCCACGCTTTCGCCACCCACCTGCTCAACCACGGCGCGGATCTGCGGGTCGTTCAGATGCTCCTGGGCCACAGCGACCTTTCAACCACGCAGATCTACACCCATGTTGCCCGTGAGCGTTTGAAGCAGCTCCATGCACGCCATCATCCACGTGGATAATGGGCGGGTGATGTGCGGGCGGTTCGCTTTTGGCGGCATTTCTCGCACAATGGCCGTCTTGGGTTATTTGCGTGTGGAGTCAGAAAACCTATGCCATCGTTCGACATCGTCTCGGAAATCGACCTGCAGGAGGTCCGCAACGCGGTCGACCAGGCCAACCGCGAGATCGACACCCGCTTCGACTTCAAGGGCGTGAAGGCGAGCTTCGAGCTGAGCGACGGGAAGATCCTGATGATCGGCGAGCAGGAATTTCACCTGCAGCAGATGATGGATATCCTTCGCCAGAAGCTGGTCAAACGAAAGATCGATCTCTCGTCGCTCGATCCCGGTGACCCGGTCTCGAATCTCAGTGCCGCCCGACAGGAGATCGCGCTCAAGCAAGGCGTCGACAGCGAGACCGCCAAGCGCATGGTCAAGGCGATCAAGGCGAGTAAAACCAAGGTGCAGGCACAGATCCAGGGCGACCAAGTCCGTGTCTCCGGAAAAAAACGCGATGACCTCCAGGAAGCAATCGCCCTGCTGCGCGGCGAAGACTGGGGTCTGCCGATCCAGTTCACCAACTTCAGAGATTAAGAATCCAATGATCAAAGCCAGAGTTTCCGCGCTCGCCCTTGCCGCCCTGATGCTCGCCGCGCAGTCCGCGTGGGCGTCGCCCGAGAAGACCATCCGGGAGGCCCTGGGCAAGATCGTTCCGGGCGTCGAGATCGACAGCGTGACAGCCTCCCCCGTGGACGGGCTCTACGAGGTCATGATCGGCACTCAACTCATGTACGTGACTGCCGACGGGCGTTATTTCGTCGACGGGCGGATCGTCGATCTGGAGACGCGAGAGGATCTGAGCGAGCCGCGTCTGGCCGGGGCGCGCAAGGGCTTGGTCGATGCGGTCGGCGAGTCTCAGATGGTCGTCTTCGGGCCGGCCGACGCCAAGCACACGGTGACCGTCTTCACCGACATCGAGTGCGGCTACTGCCGCAAACTGCACGGCCAGATCGATGAGTATCTGAAAGAAGGCATCCGTGTCCGCTATCTCTTCTATCCCCGCGCCGGGCAGGGCAGCCCTGCCTACACCGAGGCCGTGTCGGTGTGGTGCGCCGGCGATGCAGACGCCCAGCGTTCGGCCATGACCGAAGCCAAGGCCGGTAAGCCGATCCCGGAGAAGACCTGTACGAACCCGGTCGATGCACACATGGCCTTGGGCCAGGAGCTCGGTTTGCGCGGGACCCCGGCTATCCTAACCGAGACCGGCGAGATGATTCCGGGCTACGTGGAGCCCAAGCGCCTAGCGGCCCAGCTCAACGGGGCGCCCGGATCCTGAGATACGATCCTCGGGCGCAGGCGATGACGTCGAAGCGCTGCGCAATGGCGTCGTGATGACTCATACACTCGAATATGCCTGGTGCACCGACCGTGGCCGCGTGCGTACGGGCAACGAGGACGCAGTGGCCGTCGACTCCGCCCTGGGTTTCCTGATCGTGGCGGACGGCATCGGCGGCGCCCGGGCGGGCGAGGTCGCAAGCGCATTGGCGGCAGAGTTCATTGCCAAGCGCTTTCGAGAGCACATGGCCTATCAAATGCCTTCGGATGCGGCGCAGGCCTTTGTCGAGACGGCGATCCAGGACGCCAATCTCGCCATCTGGACACTGAGCAAGGCCGAGCCGGATCTCTCCGGGATGGGGACAACGGTGGTGGCGGGCACCGTCGGCGACGCTTTTGGCTGGCGTTCGGCTACGTCGGTGATTCGCGCCTGTATCGGTTGCGCGAGGGACGACTGGAGCAGCTCTCGCGCGACCATTCCTTTCTTCAAGAGGTCGTCGATCAAGGGTTCTTCAGCACGCGCGAGGACGCACGCCGCTATGGAATCGGAGCCAACATTCTGACCCGCTCACTCGGGTCGTCGCCCAAGGTCAAGGTCTCCGGCGGGGTTGTCGATTTAGCACGCGGCGACATCTTCCTTTTCTGCACCGACGGACTCACCGGCATGGTCCCGGAAGACCGGCTGTGTCAGGTGCTCACGGCGAGCTTCGGGAACGATCTCGAGCCCGCCGCCGAGGCGCTGGTGCGGCTCGCCAACGAAAGCGGCGGTAACGACAACATCACGTTGGCGCTGTTGCGGGTCGGCGGGCCGTCGCGCGATTCCGGCTGATGAACTTCCTTGTTCGCGATCAGGAAAACTAAGCGAACTAGTTTGCGGTGAGCGGAGGGATACCCGGACGTTTAAGGGGTAGAGGCCAGATCGGCCGAAAGATCCTTCAGCCGATACATCAGCTCCAAGGCCGCCCGGGGCGTCAAGGCGTCCGGCTCGATGGCCTCCATGGCCTCCAGGAGCGGATGCGGCGGAACGGGCTCGGGATCCGGCGGGAAGAGCGAGAGCTGCACGGCATCGCGCTCGGCATGTCGCCGCGCACCCGCCTCCAGCTCGCGCAACCGCTCCCGTGCCCGCGAAATGACCAAGGCCGGCACACCCGCCAACGCGGCGACCGCCAGGCCGTAGCTCTGATTGGCCGGGCCCTCGCGCAAGGCGTGCATGAAGACGATGCGGGCGCCGTGCTCGACCGCGTCTAGGTGGACGTTGGCGATCCCCGGATATTCCTCCGGCAAGGTCGTCAGCTCGAAATAGTGGGTCGCGAAGAGCCCGTAGGCGCCGATGCGCGTGGCCAGCTCCACGGCGCAAGACCAGGCGAGCGAGAGTCCGTCGAAGGTGCTTGTGCCGCGTCCGACCTCGTCCATCAGGACCAGACTCTGGGCGGTCGCATTGTTCAGGATGTTCGCCGTTTCTTCCATCTCCACCATGAAGGTCGAGCGACCGCCGGCGAGGTCGTCGGAGGCGCCGATCCGCGAAAAGATGCGGTCGATCGGGCCGATGGTCGCGGTGTGGGCCGGCACATAACTCCCGCTGTAGGCGAGCAGCACGATCAAGGCATTCTGGCGCATGTAGGTCGATTTCCCACCCATGTTGGGGCCGGTGATGACCAGCATCCGACGGCGGCGATCAAGCCGCAGGCCGTTGGCGATGAAGGGGTCGTCCAGCACCGTCTCCACCACGGGATGGCGTCCGTCTTCGATCTCGATGATCGCCTCGTCGGTGAGATTCGGCCGGGACCAGTCCAGTGCGCGGGCGCGCTCGGCCAGATTGGCCAGTACGTCCAGTGTGGCGATGGCCTCCGCGCTCGTCTGCAGGGGCGCGAGCGACTCGGCGAGGGTGCCGAGCAGATCCTCGTAAAGCGCCTTTTCGCGTGCCAGCGCGCGCTCGCGGCTGCTCAGCACCTCGTCCTCGAAGCGTTTGAGCTCCGGCGTGACATAGCGCTCGGCGCCTTTGAGCGTCTGGCGGCGGATATAGTCCTCCGGGACCTGATCGGCCTGGCTGCGACCGAGCTCGATAAAATAGCCGTGGACCCGGTTGTAACCGACCTTGAGTCCGGGGATGCCGGTGCGCTCGCGCTCGCGGGTCTCCAGGTCGAGCAGGAAGCGATCGGCATTGCTCGAGAGTGCGCGCAGCCGATCCAGCTCCGGGTCGAGCCCGGATGCAATGACGCCGCCGTCGCGGATCAGCATCGGCGGTTGGGCGATGATTGCGCGCCGAAGCAGGTCGAGGACGTCGGGGTGCGTGCCGACCGCCTCGGAGAGGGTCAGGAGCAGCGGGTCGTCGCAACCCTCGATCGGTGCGCGCAGATCCGGGAGCACGGCCAGCGCATCGCGCAGCGCGGCGAGATCCCGCGGGCGCGCCGAGCGTAATCCGATACGCGAGAGGATACGTTCCAGATCCCCGATCCCGCCGAGGATCGCCTGAAGGTCGGCGTGCATGCCGGTGTCGATCAGGGTCCCGATTGCGGCATGACGCGACTGCACGTCCGATCGCGAGCGCAAAGGCCGGCCGAGCCAGCGTCGCAGCAGACGGCTGCCCATGGCGGTTGCGGTCCGATCGAGCACGCCGGCCAGCGTGTGCTCGGGCCGCCCGCCGAGACTCTCGGTGATCTCCAGGTTGCGCCGGGTCGCCGCATCCAGGATCAGCGCCTCGTCGCGCTGCTCGGTCGTGAGCCCGCGCAGATGGGGCAGAGCGGCGAACTGGGTGTCGCGGACATACTGAAGTAAACAGCCCGCTGCGCCGACGGCGAGATCCAGCCCGGCGCAGCCGAAGCCGTTCAGATCGCGGGTGCCGAACTGATCGCAGAGCAGACGCTCGCCGGTGTCTCGGTCGAAGTGCCAGCTCGGGCGGCGGGTGATGCCGCGGTCGATGCGCAGCGCGTCCGGGAGTCGACTGTCCTCGCCGACCAGGATCTCGGCTGGCTTCAGGCGCTCCAGCTCGCTGGCCAGGGCCTCGCGGGTTGCGACCTCCAAGACCGAGAACCGCCCGCTCGAGAGCTCCGAAAAGGCCAGGCCGTAGCCGTCGCGCCCCTCGGCGATCGCCGTCAGCAGGTTCTCGCGCCGATCGTCGAGCAATGCCTCGTCGGTCAGGGTCCCGGGCGTGACCAGACGCACCACCTTGCGCTCGACCGGCCCTTTGCTTTTGGCCGGGTCGCCGATCTGCTCGCAGATGGCTACCGACACCCCCTTGCGGACCAAGCGCGCCAAATAGGCCTCGGCGGCATGATAGGGCACACCCGCCATCGGAATCGGCCGGCCGGCCGACTGCCCCCGCTTGGTCAGGGTGATGTCCAGCAGGCGTGCGGCCCGCTCGGCGTCCTCGAAGAACAGCTCGTAAAAATCGCCCATCCGATAGAAGAGCAGCATGTCCGGGTATTCCGCCTTTAGACGGAGGTACTGCTGCATCACCGGGGTGTGCGCACTCTGATCTGGTTTATCCATTGCCTGCAAGACGCTGAAGGGTGAGTCGATGACGGGCGTGCCGGGAAGGCCGTTAAGAACGAGAAGGACTTGCTCGCGAGCTTGATGGTGCCGATGCCGGAAACCGTCCAGATCGACGCAACTTCGAAGAAGCGATGGCTCTCAATTCCTGAACCGCGTCCGGCACCACGCGCTTGATATCCGGCGACGCACGCCGTCGCAAGAAGATCCAGATTGACTGGAGGCGCGGTTCAGACCGCCTCGACCTCGGTCGAATCGCCATACATCTCGATCCCGAGCCGCTCGCCGACCTTGCGTGCTCGGGCGTCGATCATCGGCGAGATGACGATCAGCCGATTGGCCTTGCGCTCGTGGCGCCGCTCATAGAAGCGCGCCTTGCGCTCGAAGATGTACATCCCGGCCTTGTCGATCGAGGACTTCAGCTCGCAGATCAGCAGCAGGCCGTTCTTGATGATGACATCCAGCTCGATCTGGTCCGGACGGCCGAAGACCTCGCCCGAGTCGTCGTAGTCGGTGACATTGACGACCTGCACGTCGAAGCTCTGCTCCAGGATGGCGGCAAGGGCATCGCGGAACGCCTTCTCCGATTGAAGACCCCAACGCGAGCCGAGCGCACCGATGCCGCGATCGAATTTCTGCGCTTGGGCCATGATCTCGTTGTGCAGGCGCTTTAGCTCTTCCTGGTTCTCGTCCCAGCGGCGATTGCTGTCCGCTCGGCTTTCCTCCCAAAGGCGACGCTGCTCCGCTCGGTTCTCGTCCCAAAGGCGGCGGCGCTCGGCTTGATTCTCGTCCCAACGACGGTTCTGCTGTTCCCATTTTTGCGCTTGTTCCTCGCGCATGCGCTGCAGCTCGGCCTGATTCGCCTCCCACTTCCGCGCCTGCTCCTCGCGCATGAGTTTGAGCTCGGCCTGATTCTCCTCCCACTTCCGCGCCTGCTCTTCGCGCATGAGTTTGAGCTCGGCCTGATTCGCCTCCCACTTTTGCGCCTCTTCCTCGCGCATGCGCTTGAGCTCGGCCTGGTTTGCCTCCCATTTGCGCTCCTGCTTCTCGCGGTCGCGACGAAGCTCGCCGAGTAGCTCGTAGAACCGATCTCCGGTCTCCTTGCGGTCGGCGTATTCGTCCCGTGTCAGCTCAAGCACATAGGTTCGGAACGCAGGATCCTCCCGCAGCCAAGTCGGCAGCTCGCGCTTGATGGTGTCTTTCAGCGATTCCGTGGTCATGTCCGATACCGAAAAACGATTCTGGGTCTTTGTTCGAGTCTATCAGAGCGGAAAGCGCAATGATCGCGCGAGGCCATTTGCATCCGGGCGTTCTGCGGCGCCTGCGTATCGAGTGCTGCCTCGGCCTAGCTGTTACGGGTCGGAGTCGCACTCAGTCGCTCCCCTTTGCGGCTCCGAAGGCTGAGACTTGAGACCCCGCGTCACCGTTCCCCGCTCCGCATGCGGGGTTCGTTGCCTCGACCGCCGTCATGCCACGCACGGCATCGAAGATCTCTCGCGCCAGAATCGGAAACACCGAGCCCTGAAAGGCTTGATCCGCCACGTAGCGCGTCACGATCCGGTCATTCTCGGCTATCCGCTCGATCATCAGGCCCTCGATCAAACGCCGAACGCCAAGCTCGAACTTGTCGAGTGGGTTGGCCATCGCGGTCTGAACCACCTTCTCGCTCTTGCATGCCTTTTCCTTGATCTGCGCGAAGAAGAGCCTGTCTTCTTCACTGAACTGAGTGCCGAAGCGCTCGTTGAGCAGGTCGATGATCTCGGAGAGCGGCGCTTTCTCGTCATCCGCCCGGCCGGTACCCACCTCACTCGGAGTCTTGACATACTGCGGGTCGCCATCCTGGATGTCGATCGCACCCGAGAACACCCGCTCCAGCCGGTAGTACTGCATCGCCACCTCGTCCCCGACCTTGACGATCGTCGCGTTGCGATCGAGAGGCAAGTGCGGCAGCAGGAAACGTCCGTAGCTGTAGAGCATCTCCAGATCGGGATCGGCGTACGGAACAATCTGGCTCAGAAAGGAGTAGACCTGTACGTAGCCGGAAAGCGTCTCTCTAAAAGCATCCCGCTTCTCCTGGTCGGAGATGCGCTTGAAGCGGTCCACTGCCGGTTGCAGATGTCGCTGCATGTGTGCATGGTCGGCGGCACCCTGACGTTGCACCGGTTTGTAGAAGACGTGGGCGAATGCCTCGACTTCGCTCCAGTAATAGACCTGCTGCTGGTCGAGCGAATGCTTCAACCTGTCCATCAGCGACGGATCCGAGGCTGCCGCAAGCTCGGTTTTGTCGTAATACGGCTTGAACGCGCGGTAGATGTTCTCGGCGTCGTTGACGAAGTCGAGCGCGAAGGGTGCATCTTTGCCGGGAATCATGCGATTCAGGCGCGACAGGGTCTGCACCGCCTGCACGCCGTCGAGCCGCTTGTCGACGTACATCGCGCAGAGCAGGGGCTGGTCGAAACCGGTCTGATACTTGTTGGCGACCAACAGCACCTGGTAATCGGGCGTCTCGAAGCGAGCGGGTAAGGCCGCTTCGCCGATGGGCTTGCCGGTTACGACATCGATGTTCATGCCGGGCTCGGTATACTCGAGGCCCGTGTCCGGATCGGTCACCTTGCCGCTGAACGCGACGAGCGGGCGCACGTCCCGGTAGTCGTTCTCGGCGAGATAGCGCTCGAAGGCGAGCTTGTACCGCACCGCGTGCAGGCGCGAGGACGTCACCACCATTGCCTTGCCTCGCCCGTCGAGCCGGTGCATGACGCTGCGGCGGAAATGCTCGACGATGACCTCCGTCTTCTGCTCGATATTGTGGGGGTGCAGGCTCATGAACTTCGCCAGCGCCCGCGCCGCCTTCTTTTTCGGCAGGTTCGGATCGTCTTCGGCCGCCTT
Source organism: Thiocapsa sp. (assembly GCF_035467215.1). Classification (GTDB taxonomy): domain Bacteria; phylum Pseudomonadota; class Gammaproteobacteria; order Chromatiales; family Chromatiaceae; genus Thiocapsa. The sequence continues at coordinate 13,057 of NZ_DATITZ010000016.1, forward strand.
CAGCAATCGGTAATAGATGGCGTAGGTCGTGTAGTTGGTCAGAACGTCGAGGATGAAACCCTCCTCGATCGCCTGCCGCATGCTGTAGAGATGGAACGCCTCCGGGATGCCACCGGAACCGGGACGTCCGAACAGCTCCAGCGTCTTGCCTTTGGGCGTTGCGGTGAAGGCAAAGACGCTTAGGTTCGGCTGCCTCCCGCGCGAGGCCATGATCTGGTTGAGACGATCCTCCCAATCGGTCTCGCCTTCCGCGTCCTCGGCAGCGCCCGCGCCGAGGATGGCCTTGAGCTCCCGCGCCGTCTCGCCGGTTTGGCTGGAATGAGCCTCGTCCACGATCACCGCATAGCGGCGCTTCGCGATCTCGGCTTCCCAGGCCGCCGCCTGCGCCTTCTCCTCTGCGGTCGCCTGCTCTTGGGTCTGTGCGCCCGCAACGTGCAGCAGCCCGCGGAGGACGAACGGGAACTTCTGCAGCGTGGTGATCACGATCTTGGTGCCGTCGATCAACGCCGCCGCCAGCTGCTTGCTGTCCTGATCGATGGCTCTGACCACGCCCTGGGCATGCTCGATCTGGTAGATCGCATCCTGAAGCTGCTGGTCGAGCACGCGCCGGTCGGTGATGACGACCACGCAGTCGAAGACCTTCTGATCCTGACTGTCGTGCAGACTGGCGAGGCGATGCGAGAGCCAGGAGATGCTGTTGGTCTTCCCGCTCCCCGCCGAATGCTGGATTAGGTAGTTGCGTCCCGGTCCTTCGCCGCGCGCCGCGCCGACGATCTTCCGCACCGCGTCGAGCTGGTGATAACGCGGGAAGATTACCGCCTCCTTCAGGATGCGCCGCTGCCCACCGCCGCGTCCCGATAGAGGGCCGTCATCGACCTTCTCCTCCTTTTTTTCGACGAACATGAAGTGCCCGAGGATGTCGAGGAAGCTATCGCGGCTCAGCACATCTTCCCAGAAGTAACCCGTGGGGTAGCCCGATGGATGCTGCGGATTGCCGGCACCGCACTGCACCTCGCCCGGATGGCTGCCGCGGTTGAAGGGCAGGAAGTGTGTGTCTGCGCCGCGCAGCCGCGTTGTCATCTGTACCTCGTCCGGGTCGGCGGCGAAGTGCACCAAAGCGCGTGTCTTAAATCCGAACAAGGGCGCGCGCGGGTCGCGGTCGTTCCGGTACTGGCGTATCGCGTGGTGCCAATGTTGGCCAGTGCCGGGATTCTTAAGCTCGCAGCTCGCAACCGGCAGCCCGTTCAGTGCGAGTAAGATATCCACCGTGTCGTGCTTACCCGGATGGCAGAGCACCTGGCGCGTGATCGTGAGCCGATTCTGGGCGTAGAGCGCTTGCACCTCGTCGTTCAGTCCGTGCGCCGGCTTGAAGTAGGCGAGCCGAAAGGTCTTTCCGTAAAACTTGAAGCCGTGCCGCAGCACGTGCAGGGTGCCCTTGAGATCAAGCTCCTTGACGAGAACGCCGATCAGCAAAGCCTCCAAGCCGGTGGCATGTAAGTCGCGCATGTCCTTCCAGAGCTTGCCTTGGGTCGCCTCCAGGAAGGAGAAGACGCGGGCAGGAAACAGTGCACGCTCGACATCCCACTCGGCGTTTGTGCCGGGCTGCCAGCCTTGCTTGAGCAACATCGCTTCGACGTAGGACTCGAAGGCGCGCTCGTTGGTCTGTCCGCTCATGGGTGTGCCCCCAAGACGAATCGTGCCCGCTCCCTGCGAAGCATTTCGTAGGGCGTCATGAACTTGATGCCGAGGCCCAGGCATGCGTCGGGAATCTTGATCTTGCGAGTGGACGCCGACGGAACCTCATGGGTTACAACCGTATGTCCGCCGGCCTGCGCCTGCGCCACGAGATAATAGTCGGCGATCTGAAGAAACGTGCTGACGGCTGCCGGCGTATACGCCTGACCGTTCGCCCAGTTGCTGACGGCCGCCAGCGCAGGAAAGACCGAGGCATCCGGGCGGAGGAAGAAACCGTTGCCTCGCTCGACTGCCCAGTCGCACAGCTCGTCCGCGACCGCCTGAACCTCGTCGCCCACCTTCTCGATGCTGAAGAGCGACCCAGCCGCGTTGCGCGCGATCAGCCAGTCCCAGAAGGCGGGACAGAAGTCGAGCCCATAGTGGAGATTTTTCGCCGCGATGAAGACGTTTGCGTCCAGCAAATAGGCCATCAGAAAGCTACCCCTAGGCTGCGCCCTAGCTCATTGAACGTCGCCATCTTTTTTAGACCGAGCATCCGGAACGTCTCGGTGTAAGCCGTTCGACCCTCCATGGTGCTGACCACCAGCGCCCGAGCGAAACGCTTGCTGACTCGGGCGCCGAGCGTCAGGTAGAAGTCGCCGCCGCTGCCCTTCGGCATGGCCCGAAGCCGCCGGAGCTCTCCATCGTAGGCGCTCCAAAACTCATCGCGGCTCAAACGGCCGGCGTCGTGGAGACGACGCAGAATGACCAAGGTGCTGACCTTGAAGCGCCGCGCCAGACGATTCATCTCGTCCCGTACGCTGACACCCCTGTTGAGCTCCTCGCGTATCGCGGCGAGCGGCACCAATAGCTCCGCAGCGACCTGGTTGCACCAACGCTCGACAGCCCGGCCCGGTATGGCGCGAATATCCGCGTCGGAGACCCCGGACTCGCCGAGCCAGATATGCGCCAGCTCATGGGCAAGCGTGAACATCTGCGCCGCTTTGGTGTCGGCACCGTTGACGAAGATCAGCGGCGCTAAGGGGTCGGCCAATGCAAAACCGCGGAACTCCTGTGGATCCAGTGAACGCCGATTATTGCTGCCCACAACACCGCTGACCATGACCAGCACACCCAGCGCATCTGCCTGCTCAATGAAACGCCGCAGCGCATCGGTCCAGGTCCCGAGCCGTCGGCGTTCATCGAGGTCGAGCCCGAGTGCATGGCGCATGTTCGCCGCGGTATTGGCGACATCGTCGTCCAGATCAGCGGAACCGACAAAGTCGAGCAGCGGCTCGCGCATACTCCCCGCGAAATTCCGATACCAGTCCTGACGCTGCTGGCACAAGTAGATCGTATCTAAAAGGTCGGGACTCGCGTGGCCGATGTGTGCGTTGGCGACGGTGCGAAAGTCCGGAATCGGAACCCGCTCCTCTGGCGGTTCCGGGAGAAACAGAAAACCGACCGGCGTGTGGGTGGCCTTCGCGAAGGCTTCGAGCTGCTTGAGTGTCGGCTGGACTTCACCGCGCTCCCACTCTTCCAACTTCCGGAAGCGTCCCGCGAGCGTATCGACGCCATAGCCCGAACGCTCACGCGCCCAGCGGATCAGTTCGGGTTGGACGGGGACGCGGCTCATTGCATGATCTACCCGCGAAGGCCCTTGATCGCAAAACGCGTACCCCGTCGGCCAGCCTTTCTTGCGACTCGCTTCGTCATAGGGTTCCTTCGCTCTCGAACACCCGGTAGCGGAGCCACTTCGCGACGCCATCCAGGTCGGGGAAGAGCTGCCGATCGAACACGCCGTACTGGTCGAGCCGGCGCCGGATGTCGTCGTGTGCGTCTTGTCGGATGACGATTTCGAGCCAGTCCCGGTCCTCCAGCGACTCAAAAGGCTTCAGACAGGCAAGCAATACGCTGTCCTGGGCACGCATCCGTGGAGAGATGTGGGGCGGGTGATAGATCACGTTCTCGGTGATCTCGAAAGGGACCGGGACGCGAGGGCTGCCCTCGTCTTCGCTGGTCTCCTCCTCATCCGCCGTGGCAGGGGATAGCGTCGTCGCGGCGTCACCGTCCTCATGATCGAGTCCAGGGACGCCGAACTCCTCGTAGCCGGAGACCGTCGAGGCCGTTTCCGTCGCCAAGTCCTTCACCGGCCTGACTGCCGGTTGGCGCTTGCAATGGAAGTCGCTGAACCGGTATGGATCACTGATCAAGACGTAGACGGCGCTGTCTATTGGCGCACCGTTATCGTCCTTCTTGGTTTCGCGAACTGCGAAGTAGAGCGCGACCAGTGGGTTGGTCGTCCAATCCATGAACCGGGTCGGAAGCCCGTGGTGTTGCGCGATGGCGAGCGCCTCCCAGTCGGTGCGGGGCAAGTGCTGGACGTGGGTGACCAAGTGATTGCTGAAGACATCAAGCACCTCGCGTTCGAGCTCATCGCGCTCGCGGAAGGACTTGGAGCGCAGGTGTTCGTAGCGCCCGATGGATGGCTTGAGCTCGTAGCCTGCCGCGACCGGCTTGGTCTGACCACGGAAGTACTTGCGCCCCTCCGGCAGCTCGTTGCGCACGGTCTGGAGGTACTCCTCGAAGCTCGCGATCTCGAACGGCGTGCTCATGCCAAGGCCCCCCGCACGTCGACCTTGCCGGTTACCGCGGCGGTGATCAGTGCGGTGCGGTATTCCTTTAGGCGCTCGATGGCGGTTTCGACCTTGGCGACCATGCCATCAATTCTCATAGTCTCGCGGTCAAGGAACGCTGCGATGGCGCGCTGCTCTTCGACCGGCGGCCAGCAAGCCCAGAATGTGCGGATCTGGCCGACATTGATACGCCGGAATGTGGCACCGACTACGAAGGACTCTACCTGCTGCTTAAGTGGCTCTGACCGAAGTAGGAGCAGCAGGTACTTTGGATCCTGTGCCTCCGAGCGGAGAAGGCAAACATCCTGGCCCATCGCAAACCGCTCCGCTGTCGCGACAATGGACGCGTCGCCGACCGTCGCGTTTCTGCTGTAGATGATGTCTCCAATACGGGGGCGTCTACCACCTTCAATTAACCCAAGATACTCTTCCTCCGTTGTCTGCTTCGCATTGGACAGGTCGACTTCGAATCCATGGACCTCACGGATGCTTGCGAGAGGAATCCCATCGTCAACGAACGAGACCGTGCGGTGCATGCAGTCGAGGATCACGCACCTGCGGCGCAACTGTGCCACGTCCCAATGCTCCGGCACGTCGCCGAGCCAGTCGATGCCGGAGGGCTTGAGCTCGGGGTGCGGGTCGAGGCCGGCGGCGCGGGCGGCGTCGGGCGGGAGGCCGCGGGTGACAGTGCGCGAGATGAGCGCGGAACGCTTCTCCTTCAGCCGCTCGATCAGGGTCCGCTTCTTCGCCACCAGCGTGTCGATCTTCGCCGTCTCGCGGTCGAGGAAGTCGGCGATAGCGCGTTGCTCATTCAAAGGTGGGAATAGAACTTCGTGCAAACCGAGTAGTCCGGCCGACAACTCCATGAACGTTGTGCCCTTCCCGGCTGCCTGAAGGACTGGCCGGGAGGCGGTAAGCGAGTAGTAGAAATAGTCTGAGGACACACGCCGATCAACGGACACCAACGCTCGACAGCCTTGGTTAGTACATGACTCACGCTCGGTGATGGCAACGTGCCCGATAGGCGCGCGAGTGGAGAGCACGATCGAATCGGCCGGAACAAGCTGGGCGCCGCAATTCGAGAGTCCTTCTTCTGAGAGCGTTCGCTGGCTACCGCCGATCCGCTTAGATCCGTTTCGCCCCAAGTCCTCCGGCGTTATCCAATTGATCCTCCCCTCCCAGTATCTGTCCTCGCTGCTCGATGGTGTTCCTCCGTTCACGACACGATGCCGTCGCTTGAGAGGAAGCGCCTCCCAGTGTTCAGGCACATCCCCAAGCCACTCGACCGCGCTCGGCTTGTACTGCGGATAGGGCGGCCACTTCATGACGCCAGCCCTCGCGCCAACCGGTCCTGGTTGGCGACGCGGTCTACGACTCGGCGCTTCACCATAACGTTGGGCGGACAGCTCGGCGTGGTCATTGAGCCGCCTCGCTGCTGCCAGTCACGTCCGCCAGGAGCCCCACAATCTCCTGCTCCAGAGTCTTGATGTCGGCCTCGATGACCTCCAACGGACGGGGCGGCTCGTACCGGTAGAAGTGCCGGTTGAGTGGGATATCGTATCCGACTTTGGTCTTGTCCTCGTCGATCCAGGCGTCGGGGACGTGCGGGCGAACCTCGCGCGCGAAGTACTCGGCGATGCCTTCCTTCAGGGGCACGCTTTCGGTGTCTCGTAGCTCCGGGTCGGGCTCGGGGTGGCCGTTGCGGTCGCGGCAAGTCTCCGCCGTCTCGTCGCGCTCACCGAGGGCGGCAAGGACGGCCTTGAGCTCGGGGGCAGTCAGCCGAACACCGGCGGCGCGATCGACCTCGCGCAGGGCGGTCAGGAAGTCCCTGCGGTCTTTATAGAGCGTCTCGCCGTGCGCCTCGGCGAACCGGGCGAGGAGCTTACGGATTTGGTTCTGCCGAAGCTTTCCGGTCTCGATGTCGTCGAGCCTCGCCTTCTCGTCCTTTTTGGTGCTGGTGACGAGCTTGACGAAGCCGCTCTGGGACTCCAGACGCGCGATCCGCTCTGCAGTCGCCTGGAAGCCTAGGCGCAACGGCCGTTCGACGGTGATCTTGTGGAAGCCGAAGTCTTGGTTGTCGAGGACCTTGCTGACCACGCGCACCCGGTCGACGGGTTGCTTTGTGATCGGGTCTTCTTCGGTGAAGGTGCGGGTTTCGGCATGGGTGAAGTTCCCGAACAGGCGGGTGATATCGCCGATTTGGTCCGGCTCGCTGGCGCGATCGGCGGGATCGCCGATCTTATTGCGTTTGTTGCCGAGGCTTTTCGGCATCTTCACGAAGAAGCGCCGAGCGTCGATGAGTTGAACCTTGCCCTTGCGCCGCGGCTCCTTGCGGTTGGTGAGGATCCAGACGTAGGTGGAGATGCCGGTGTTGTAGAAGAGCTGATCGGGCAGGGCGACCACGGCTTCGAGCCAGTCGTTCTCGATGATCCACTGGCGGATGTTGCTCTCGCCGCTGCCGGCGTCGCCGGTGAAGAGCGGCGAGCCGTTGAAGACGATGCCGATACGGCTGCCGCCGTCTGCCGGGGCGCGCATCTTGGCGAGCATGTGCTGCAGGAACAGGAGCGAGCCGTCGTTGATGCGCGGCAGGCCGGCACCGAAGCGACCGCTGTAGCCGAATGTCGTGGCCTCATGCTCGATGTACTTCTGCTGCTGCTTCCACTCCACGCCGAATGGGGGATTCGCCAGCATGTAGTCGAACGTGCGCTTCTTGCCCTCGGCGTCGCGGTCGAAGCCGTCCCGGGTGAAGGAGTCTCCGAGGACGATGTTGTCGGCGTCCTCGCCCTTGATCAGCATGTCGGCCTTGCAGATGGCCCAGGATTCGTCGTTCCAGTCCTGTCCGAACAGGTGGGGATCGGCGTCGGCGTTGAGATCGCGGATGTAGCGCTCCGCGACCGAAAGCATGCCACCGGTGCCGCAGGCCGGATCGTAGATGGTCTTGACAACGTGGCTCTTACGCAGGTCCTGCTCTGGGGAGAGCAGGAGATTGACCATCAGCTTGATGACCTCGCGCGGGGTGAAGTGCTCCCCGGCCTCTTCGTTTGCCTGTTCCGCTCCGATCCGGATCAATTCTTCGAAGATGTAGCCCATCTGGGTGTTGTCGACGCGCTCGGGGGAAAGGTCGACCGCTGCGAACTTCTTGATGATCTCGTACAGCAGGTTCTTCTCGGCCATGCGGGCGATCTGTTGATCGAACGCGAACCGCTCCATGATCTCGCGGACGTTGCGCGAAAAGCCGTTGATGTAGGCGTTGAGGTTTGGCGCGAGCTGGTTGGGGTCGTCGAGGAGCTTGGGCAGATCCAGCCGCGACAGGTTGTAGAAGGGGCGGTCGGTAATCTGCTCAAGCAGACTGCGGACGACCGTCTCGGGCTTGATCTTGATGCTTGGGTGCGCCGCAAGGACCTGCGCCTTGGTTGGCGCGAGGAGGCAGTCGAAACGCCGCAGCACCGTCAGGGGGAGGATGACCTTGCGGTACTCGTTGCGCTTGTAGGGGCCGCGAAGAAGGTTGCAGATGCTCCAGATGAAGCCGGCAAGCTGGGTGTGGTTCTCGGTGCTCAATGCGATTCCTTGAGGGTCCTTGACGATCTTCCGAAGCGTCGCGAGGCGATGATCAGCCTGTGGTCCGGGAGGATTATAGGGGTTTTGCGCGGACCGCTTCGGACTCCTTGGGAAGATGGGGCGGGTGGCGAGGGGGCATTTTTCAAACCAGGCTTGCCGTGGCGACATCAACGCGCGCCGCCACGACGGTTCCGGGTTCGCGGCGCTCTCAGCCCTGCCGGCTCTCCCCGATCTGGTCGCAATACTGGCTGAGGTTGTCCGGCACGCCGGGCGGACAGACGCCGCATTCCCGGTTGCCGGGGACCGCATAGTCGATGAACTTCGGATAGGCGAGATCAAGCCCGTTCATCAGCTCGACGAAGGACTCGAGCGGGCGGTTGCCGCCGAGCCGCGGGTTGCGTGTCTTCTCCTGCGCGATGCTCGAGACCCAGCGTCCCTCGTAGTCGTGACCGGGGTAGACCAGCGTCTCGTCGGGCAGTGCGAAGAGCTTGCCGGCGACACTGTGATACAAGGCCGTCGGGTCACCGCTCTGGAAATCGGTGCGACCGCAGGCGTCGATCAGGAGGGCATCGCCGGTGAGAACCCGCTCGCCGATCCGGTAGGCATGATGGCCGTCGGTGTGACCGGGCGTGAAGAGCGGGTCGATACGCAGACTGCCCACCGCCAGCGGTGTCCCTTCTTCGATCGGCACATCGACGCAGGCCAGAGCATCGATTGCGGGATGGGCGATCCTGCTCCCTGCTTCGCGCTTGAGCGTGAGTGCGGAGGTGATGTGATCGGCGTGGACGTGCGTATCAAGCGTGAAGATCAGCTTCAGTCCGAGCTTCGAGACCTCCGCCAGATCGCGCTGCCAGGTGGGCAGCACCGGGTCGACCAGGATCGCCTCGCCCGTCTCTTCGCAGCCGAGCAGATAGGTGTAGGTGCTGGAGACCGGTTCGAACAGTTGTTTGAACAGCATCGTGTCCTCCGTTGAGAATGGCCTGTGCGAGGGGCGTATGGTAATACCCCGGACGCGTGGGTGTGATCGATCGGGGTGTGCATGCTAGTCGCGATAGGTATCGGTTGTGACCGCGGGGCGGCGTTCGGGACACTGGAAGCCGCGTTGGCGGCAGCATTGGCTCGCGTCGGCCCCGTGGAGGTGCGCTGGCTGGCGACCATCGACCGCAAAGGCGACGAGCCTGCGATCCTGGCCTTGGCTGCGGCTCGGCGATGGCCGCTGGTGATCTATCCGGCCACGGCGCTCGCGTGCATCGAGGTGCCCAACCCGTCGGCGCAGGTGCTTCGCCATCTCGGCGTTCCGGCGGTTGCAGAGGCGGCCGCGCTTTTGGCCGCCGGTGCCGACATCGGCGATCTGCTGCTCGAAAAGTACAAATGCCGCGGCGAGGACGGTAAGCATGTCACCTTGTCGGTCGCTGCATGGCGACGGTGAGGCGCCGGTCGATCGCTGCCGGTGCTTGCGCCGAACGCCGAACCCGCGCCCGGCAGTCGAACGAAGGTTGTTGGGTCTCGATCTACGCTTCCCGTTAGAATGCCGCCATGCGAAACGATCTCAAGCTTCCCCGGCTCTACAAGACGCTCCTCATGCTGGCGCTCGTCTTCGGTCCCTTTTACTGGCTGGCCTTCACCGAGGACGGGCAGCGGCGCACCGATCTAGCCCTGATGTTCCTCCTCGGCAAGCCCGAGCTGAATGCGGCCTTGGATTCCTTCACCAGTGCTTTGACCGAGGGGCAGATCCGCGAGACCTTCCCGAAGCTCGCGTTTCAGTGTGCCGACGGGGCGAATCCCTTTGGCGACCGTCTCTGCGCCGCGGAGATCGGTGCCTTCAACGGGCTGCCGGCCTCCTCGGTGACCCTGTTTCTGCTCGGCGACGGGTTGCGTGCGGTCAAGGTGTCGTATCGCCGGATCTACCATCCGCTGGTGCGCGATTGGGTGGAGGGGCGTGTCGGCGGGGCCGATGATGCGCGGGCATCGGCGGAGAGCGACGAGACCGGCGACGGTGTCGCGACCTGGACGGTGCCCGACGGTTTGCTGATCATGCGCGACGGCGAGCTGGCGCGCGAGGACGATCCGGCCTTGTTCTGGCTCTCGGGCGCCGCGCTCGCTCGACAGGCCGCCGCTCGCGCACCGGATCAGGCCCCGTTGAACTGATCCAGTAAGAGTTTGATCGAGATCAGGACCGAGGACACGACCAGGATGGGTCGCACGAGCACGGCCCCGTGCTTGAGCACCAGATGCGAGCCCAACCAAGCACCGATGAGCTGGCCGAGGGCCATCGAAGCGGCGACGATCCAGACGACGTGTCCGCCGATCATGAAGAAGAGCAGCGCCGCCAGATTGCTCGTGAAGTTGAGTAGCTTGGTGTGGGCGGTGGCGCGGCGCATGTTGTAGCCGAGCAGCGCCACATAGCCCATCGCGAAAAAGGTCCCGGTGCCCGGGCCGAAGAATCCGTCGTAGAAGCCGACGCCGACGCCGACCGTCACGGCGAAGGTCGGCGTCGACAGCCGCTGGTGGGAGTCCAGATCCGAGACCCGCGGCGAGAAGAGAAAATAGAGCGCGAATCCGACCAACAGGATCGGGATCAGGCGCTGCAGCGCGGCGCTGTCGATCTGCTGGACCAGGATCGCGCCGAGTGCGGCACCGACGAAGGTACAGGCGACCGTGAAGGCCGCGCTGCGCGGCTCGATCATGCCCTTGCGCATGAAGTGGATCGTCGCGCTGCCGCTGCCGAAGACCGCCTGCGCCTTGTTGGTCGCCAGGCTCTCGACCGGGCTCAGGCCGGCCCAGAGCAGGGCCGGGATGGTGATGAGTCCGCCGCCGCCGGCGATGGCATCGACAAAGCCCGCCACGAGGGCGAGGCCGAACAGGATCAAGGCGATCTCGGGGGAATCCACTCGGGTCTAAACCGCGTCCAGAGCGAGATGCGCACTGTCGAGTGAGTTCGGCCTTTGGTGCATCAACGAGCCCTCAGCGAGACGCGGTTTAAATTTAAAATCCTTGAACACTTTAAACCGGGCCGGCTCCGACAGTTGTCGGAGCCGGCCCGGCCAAGCCAATTCAACAAACGATGCATACCGCGCTGGGCGCGGTTTAGGTCCTCGCCGTTCAGGTTGAAATCCAAGAACCTGGTTACAATCTGCGCCCCTCACGTTCCGACATTGAAGACCCTAGCCGACACCACGATGCCCGCACTCGACGTCCAGCAGCTGACCAAGACCTACAAAGGCGGTTTCCAGGCCCTGAAGGGGATCGACCTGACCGTCGATGAGGGGGATTTCTTCGCGCTGCTGGGACCGAACGGGGCTGGCAAATCGACCTTTATCGGCATCCTCGCCTCGCTGGTAAACAAGACCGGGGGCAGCGTGAGTGTTTTCGGCGAGGATCAGGATCGCACGCCCGAGCTGGTGAAGTCATTCATCGGTCTCGTGCCGCAGGAGTTCAACTTCAATCTCTTCCTGCCGGCGGTGGAGGTGGTGGTCAATCAGGCGGGCTACTACGGCATCCCGCGACGCGAGGCGAAGGTGCGCGCCGAGCGTTATCTCAAGCAGCTCGATCTGTGGGACCGTCGCGACACCGAGATGCGCAAGCTCTCCGGCGGTCTGAAGCGGCGCTTGATGATCGCGCGGGCGTTGGTCCACGAGCCGCGGCTGCTGATCCTGGACGAGCCGACCGCGGGCGTGGATATCGAGATCCGTCGCTCGATGTGGACCTTCCTGCGCGAGCTCAATGCCGGCGGGACGACCATCATCCTCACGACCCATTATCTCGAAGAGGCGGAGAGTCTCTGCCGCAACATCGCCATCATCAACTACGGCGAGATTGCCGAGCGGACCAGCGTGGCGTCGTTGCTCAACCGCCTCAATACCGAGACCTTCGTGCTGAAT
>NZ_DATITZ010000017.1:0-1817 GCF_035467215.1 Thiocapsa sp.
ATCCCATCTGTCCGCGTCCAGGCGCCGCCGTGGATTTTTTGGTCGAGGACGAAGACATGCTGGAGGTGGCGCGCTGGATCGTCGCCGAGACACCGTTCGATCGGCTGTACTTCTACGGCAGCGACATGCCGATTCATGTGAGCTATGGGCCCGAGCAGAGCCGTCAGGTGGTGTTGATGCTGCCCGGCCCAAGCGGTCGGCTCGTGCCCAAGTGCTTGCCGGTCAATCGGTTTATCGATGCCCTCCCGGAATAGTCGACTTGCAGTCGACCCCGCTGGCCGCCAGGCCGGCGAAAGAAGATGGCGGAAGGCGGAAAGTCATCGATCCCTTGAAGAGGTCGACTGCAAGTCGACTATCCCGGGGGGAATCCCTGGGTATCACGACCGGAAGCGGAAAGGAGCGGTTCAACCGCGAGGGCGGCCCCGCTTGCACCTGTTCCCGGAGGTCGCCTAATCGAACAGCCTCTGCGTCTCCTGAACATGCGCTGCGGCGATGAGCCAACGTCGCAACTGCGCCGGAGTTTCGAAATGTGATTTAAACCGCGCCGGCTCCGACAGTTATCGGTGCTGGCGCGGCCAAGCCAATCCAACAAACGACGCATACCGCACCGGGCGCGGTTTAAGGTGCTACACCATCACACCCGGCGAAAAGCTGTAGCTGTCCAGGATATTGACATAGTTGGCACGTTCGAGCTCTGCCGGGTTGGGGACCGAGATGGCGCTGACGCGCCCGCGGAAGTCGTCCACGGACTCGAATCCCTGCTCCTCCATCCAGTCTTGGATGCCCGCCAGGATCTGCGCGGTGTAGGCCGGCCCCTTGCCGAGAAGCGCGCTGCACAGGTGCACCACGTCGGCGCCTGCGAGCAGGAGCTTGATGGCGTCGGCGGAGGTGTGAATACCGCCGGTCGCACCGAGCGAGAGTCCGTCGAAACGTCCGTAGAGGATCGCGATCCAGCGCATGGCGAGCAGGGCCTCGGCGGAGGTCGAGGGGTGCAGGCTCGATTGCAGACGCAGGCTGTCGATGTTGATGTCGGGCTGGTAGAAGCGATTGAACAGGGCCACGCCGTTGGCGCCGGCGGCGGCGACCTGGCCGACGAAGTTGCCGATGGAGCTGAAGCTCGGGGAGAGCTTCATGTTGATCGGGATCTGGATATGCCCGCGCAGCTCGCGCAGGAGCTCGAGGTAACGCTCCTCGACCTGGAGTCCGGTTTGGGTGACATCGCCGGCGACATAGTAGACGTTGAGCTCCAGGGCGTCCGCACCGGCCTGTTGAAGCTCGGTGGCGTGCTTGATCCAACCGCCGGGGGTGACGCCGTTGAGGCTCGCGATGACCGGAATATCCAGTGCGTCCTTGAGCTTGCGGATGTTCTCGAGATAACGCTCGAGCGCGCCCTCGAAGTCATGATGAACGGGCAGAAAGCCGCTTTCGGCCTCGCCGAATCCGATGTCCTGGTGGTGCAGGAAGCGCACCATGCTTTCGGACTCCGCGGTCACGGCCTCTTCGAAGAGCGACCACATGATGATGGCCGCCGCGCCGTGGTCTTCGAGCTCGCGCGCGATGGCGACGCTTTTGGACAGGGGCGAGGCGGAGGGGACCAGCGGATTCTTGATCGTCAGCCCGAGATAGTTGGTCGTGAGATCCATAGCGATTGCTCCGGAAAAGGTGTACGACGAATTGGGTGCCGAATGGGAGCGCGTCGGCGGCCGTGTACCGGACCGATCCGGCAGCGCCGGCGCGGATGCAGCTGCACCGCGTCGAGACCTGCCGGATCGGGCCCGTCGGCCCGACGCCCCTGCGTTCGCGTGTTAGCTCTCCTT
>NZ_DATITZ010000018.1:0-18047 GCF_035467215.1 Thiocapsa sp.
GATGCGTTTGGGCACCCAGCTCTCGGCGGCGATGGCCGAAAAATCGGCGCTCGAACGCTGGCTGCGCTATGCACCCATCCGCCGCGCCTACCGGCGGATCGACCATATCGTCGCCGTCTCCGCCGGCGTGGCGGAGGATACCGCCCGGATTGCGCGTCTGCCGCGCGAGCGGATCAGCGTCATCCGCAACCCGGTCATCACGCCGGACCTGAACCGCTTGGCCGCCGAGCCCTGTTCGCACCCTTGGCTCGCACCGGGCCAGCCGCCGGTCATCCTGGGCGCGGGTCGCCTGCAGCGTCAAAAGGACTTCCCGACGCTGATCCATGCCTTCGCGCGGCTGCCGCGAGACCTCGATTGCAGACTCGCGATTCTCGGAGAGGGCGGCGGCCGACTCAAGCTGGAGGCGCTGATCCGGCAGCTCGGGTTGAGCGACCGCGTCGCGCTGCTCGGCTTTCAAGACAATCCTTACGCCTATCTCGCGCGTGCCCGTCTCTTCGTGCTGTCCTCCGCCTGGGAGGGCTCGCCCAACGTGCTGACGGAGGCCATGGCGCTGGGTATCCCGGTCGTCTCGACCGACTGTCCGAGCGGTCCTTTCGAGCTGTTGGACGGCGGGCGCTTCGGCCCATTGGTGCCGGTCGGTGACGTCGAGGCGCTTGCCGATGCGATGCAACGGACACTGGAGCAGCCACTCGCGCCGGCAATTCTGCGTTCGGCCGTGGCCGAGTACGAGCAAGGACGCAGCGCCGAGCGCTATCTCGAGGTGCTGGGTCTTGCCCGCTGAACCCGATCGAGGCACCCGGCTGCGAGGGCTGCGACGCCGCGCGGCCGGCTCGGCACCCCGATGAACCTCTTCCTGGTCGGTCGGATCGTCGGCATCTATGCGCTGATCTTCGGCATCACACTGGTGAGCCCGATCCTGGTCGGCCTCTGGTATCGCGAGCCCGAGGTCCTGCACTTTCTCTGGCCGATGGCCGGCTCGCTCGGGTTCGGTGCCTTCCTCTGGCTGATCGGTCGGCGCCGGGCGCGCGAGTTGAGCGTGGGCGACGGTTATCTGGTCGTGACCCTCTTCTGGGTCCTGCTGAGTATCCTGGGTGCCTGGCCGCTGATGAACGGCTTCGGTCTCTCGCCGGTCGACGCCCTGTTCGAATCCACCTCCGGGATCACGACAACGGGTGCGACCGTGATCGCCGGCCTGGACAGCATGCCGCGCTCGCTGCTCTTCTACCGCCAGCAGCTGCAGTGGTTCGGCGGGATGGGGCTCATCGTCCTCGGGGTGGCGGTCATGCCCATGCTGGGCATCGGCGGGATGCAGCTCTACCGGGCCGAGGCGCCGGGGCCGCTCAAAGAGGAGAAGCTGACCCCGCGCCTGACCCAAACCGCCCGTGCGCTTTGGCTGATCTACTTCTCGCTCACACTCGCCTGTGCCGCCGGTTATTGGCTTGCCGGGATGACCCCGTTCGATGCCGTCTCCCACAGCCTGTCCACGGTCTCGACCGGCGGCTTCTCGACTCACGACGCCAGCATGGCCCATTTCGCAAGCCCCGCCGTCGAGGCGGTCGCCGTCGTCTTCATGCTTCTGGCCGCGATCAACTTCGGCGTGCATTTCCTGGTTTGGCTCAATCGCAATCCGTTGCAGTATCTGCGCGATACCGAGGCCAGGACCTTTCTCGGCTTCGTGCTCGCCATGGTCGCGCTGGTCGGTCTGATCCTCTACCTGGAAGGCCCCTACGATCAGATACACGCCAGCCTGCGCGATGCCGCCTTCGAGGTCGTCTCCATCGTCACCAGCACCGGATTCGGGACCGTCGACTTCGCTCATTGGCCGGATTTCCTCCCGCTCCTGCTCATCTACATCAGCTTCGTCGGCGGATGCGGCGGCTCGACCGCCGGCGGCATGAAGGTGCTGCGTGTCCTGCTGATGGTCAAACAAGGCGCCCAGGAGGTGCGCCAGCTGATCCATCCGCATGCCATCCTCCCGCTGCGCTTGGGCCAACGCATCGTCGACCCGCGGCTCGCACGCTCGGTCTGGGGCTTCTTCGCGCTCTATACCTTTGCGGTCGCGACCTTGACCCTGTTGATGATCCACGCCGGGCTCGCCCCGCTGGACGCCTTCAGTGCCGTCGCCACCTGTCTGAACAATCTCGGCCCGGGGCTCGGCGAGGTCGCCCTCACCTTCCAATCGGTCAGCGATCTCGGCAAGCTGCTCGGCGTCGTCGCCATGCTTCTCGGGCGACTGGAGATCCTGACCATCCTGGTGATCCTCTCGCCGGCCTTTTGGCAGCGTTGAGCGCCGGATCATCTCGACGCGCCGGGAAAGGTTGAACAACCGAGATCCGTAGGATGGGTAGAGCGCAGCGAAACCCATCCTCACCGCTCAGACGCCCGATCCGAATGGCGTTCCGTTGTTCATGACACCCGCTCGCCGTTGTCGCGCATACCCCGCGTCGTTCTGCGCCACGTGCCAAGACAACCGAAGGTGCGAACAAGCCCGGGGTGCCCGTCCGCATCGGCTTTTGATAAGGTGCCGGTATGCAGCTTTTTCATCGCCTCGCGGGAGCTTGAATTCATGACCCGATTCGCTCGACCGGCCCTCCTCGTCCTTCTCCTGATCTCCGCTGCCGCAGCCCACGCCGAGGCACCGGACGGCTACGCCTTCAAACCCTTCGACCAGGCCATGCAACAGGCAAGGGACGAGGGCAAACCGCTCTTCGTCTACTTCGGCCGCTACGGCTGCGGCTACTGCGAGAAGACCAACAAAGAGGCCTTCTCCGACGCGCAGGTGCGTGAGCGTTATTCCGCGCATTACGCGCTCGCCTATGTCGACGCCGAGAGCGGCGAGCGTCTGCGTCTGCCGAGCGGGGAGCGCATCACCGAGCGCGAGCTCGGGACCCGTTACGACGCCTTCGTGACACCCGTCTTTTCGTTCATGACACCGGACGGGGAGACGGTCCTGCGTCTGGTGGGCGTGCAGCGGATCGAGGATCTGCTCGAGGCCGACGCCAAAATCCAAGAGGCATTGGCCGTCGCGGGTGCCTCATGAGCCGTTTCGTGATCCTGTGCACAGAACATCCGGGCCACACCGCGCTCGTCGGGGCGCTCGTTGCCGGTCTAGCCTGCGCGACGGCCTCGGGATCGGTCGCGGCGCAGCCCTGGACATTCGATGCGCCGCCGATCGAGGTGGCCGGGACCTCCGCGGGCGTCTTTCACCAGATGTCGTCCGCCGGACGCCGCAGCCTCGCGGTCTCCGACGGGACCGTCGCGGTGGTCTGGGACGACGAGCACGCAGGCGCCCCGCGCGCCTACCTGGCGCTGAAGGCCCCGAATACGGCCGTCTTTGCCACCGCGGTCCAGATCAGCGGCGAAGGCGAGGCCTTCGAGCCCGCCGTCGTCGCCCTGCCCGATCGCCGCTTCGCCGTGGCCTGGGAAGAGGACGGACGGATCCTCGTGCGGCTCGCAACGCCGGAGGGACTCGGACCGCCCTTGGAGCTCCCCCCCAAAGGCGCGCAGGTCAGCCTTGACGGCTCCAAGGCGGAGCTGGTCGCAGTCTGGGCGGATCGGGAGACCGGCGTCGGACGGATCATGACGGCGACGCTCGGCGACGACGGCGAGCTCGGTCTGGCGGTGAAGACGCGCTGCCCGGCGGACGCCGTCACCCCGGTTGCCGACCAACTCTTCCCGACCGCCACGCAGGTCGGCAAACGGCTCGTCGTCGCCTGGGAGGACCGCCGCCCCGGCCACACCATCATCATGGCCACGGCGAGCGCGGCCGGTCAGCCCTGCAGTTTCGATCCGCCGGTGCGGATCAGCGAGGATCCGCCGGGTCCCGAGCTGCCCTTCGGCGCAGGTCACGGCGTCGCGCGGGTCGCGATCGCTCCCTACGGCGCCGATCGCCTGCTCGCCGCCTGGGAGGACAAGCGAAACTTCCGTCACGGCTACGACATCTATGCCGCGCACTTCGGCCCGGACGGATTCGGCCCGAACGAGCGGGTGCAGGACGATTTCGGCGAGCTGTCCGCGCAATGGCACGTCAGCGCCGCCGGCCACCCCGACGGCACGCTCGTCGTCGCCTGGACCGACGAGCGCGAAGGCCAGGGCGACATCCTCCTGAGCTGGTATGCCGACGGCACCTGGAGCGAGGACCTTGCCCTTCCCGGAGCATCCGGCCCCGAGGAGCAGGGGCACCCGTCCATCACCCTCGACGACGCCGGCAATCTCCACGCCGCCTGGGTGACACGCGAGGCCAAAGGCGGACCGACCCGCATTCAATACCGCTTGGGGCGCCGCGCGGACTGACACCCGCTTTTCCCGACGACCGCCGCCCGGTTCTCCCCCGGTTTCCCGCTCGGCGGACGGCCTGTCTTGCTTGAGTCCTTCGCTCTGAATAAGATCATGTCTTACCTTTCGTCGGTACCGATTGTCGACAACATCATGGAAACAACACGTCTTTCCAGCAAGGTACAGGTCATACTGCCAAAGGCTATTCGGGAACAGTATCACTGGCCCGAGGGGACCGAGTTCGAGATCGAAGAACGTCCGGACAGCATTGTTTTAAGGCCAAAGAAGCCCGTCCCGACAACCTTGCTCAGTGATGTGGTGGGCTGCGCGGGCTACCGAGGCCCTGCCAAATCATTGGATGACATGGAAGACGCAATCGCCCGGGGAGTCAGCGAAAGACATGCTCGCGGTCGATACTAACGTCATCGTGCGGATTCTCACCAATGACGATCCCAATTCGATGAGAAGCTGATTAAGCTCGCACAGAGACTTCAAGCGAAGGGGATTGTAGCGGTTTGACCCCTGCGATGCGGGAACAACGCAGACGTCTGATTGCAAGATCGCCGTCGGTTCCGGAAGACCTACCGGGCCGGGGTAAGGTAACGCGAAGCCCGGTTTCCGCCGTCGCCCTCGAAGGACCGCACCGGGCATCATCCACACGAACACCCCGACCCGCTTTAGGAGCCCACCCGGCATGGCCATGGACGACACCGCAAGCATCCCGAGTTTGAATGACCCGCCCGAGGACGACGGTCTCTCGCCCGACCTCATCGACACCTTCATCGCCCGCTGGGCGGGCGCGACCGGCACCGAGCGCGCCAACTACCAACTCTTCCTGACCGAGCTGTGCACGCTCCTCGGGCTGCCCCAACCGGACCCCGCCCGGCAGGACACCCACGACAACGCCTATTGCTTCGAGCGCCGGGTCGTCTTCCAGCATGGTGACGGGACCGAGAGCCACGGCTTCATCGACCTCTATCGGCGCACCTGCTATGTGCTCGAATGCAAGCAGACGGGCTTGAGTCTCGATACCGGCGGCTGGGACAAGGCGATGCTGCGCGCACACGGTCAGGCGGTGCAGTACGTGCGCGCCCTCCCCGCCGCCGAGGGCCGTCCGCCCTTCGTGGTGGTCGTGGACGTCGGACGCAGCATCGAGCTCTACAGCGAGTTCAGCCGCAGCGGCGGTGCCTACATCCCCTACCCGGACCCGCGCTCGCACCGCATCCGCCTGGACGACCTGCGCCGCCCCGAGATCCGCGCCCGGCTGCGTGCCGTCTGGCTCGACCCGCTGAGTCTCGACCCCACCCGCTACGCCGCCCGCGTCACCCGCGAGATCGCCGTGCAGCTGGCCCGGCTCGCCGTCTCGCTGGAGTCCGCCGGACATCCGCCCCAGACCACCGCCGCCTTCCTGATTCGCTGTCTCTTCACCCTCTTCGCCGAGGACGTGGGCCTCCTCAAGCAAGACTGCTTCAGCGAGCTGCTGCGCTCGATGCGCGACAGCCCGGCCCAATTCGTCCCCATGGTCCAAGCACTGTGGCAAGACATGGACCGCGGCAGCCCCTTCTCCACGGTGCTGCGCGATCGCGTCCTGCGCTTCAACGGCGGACTGTTCGCCGACCACACCGCGCTGCCGCTCGACCGCGACCAGCTCGATCTGCTCATCGATGCCGCCGGCGCCGACTGGCGCCACGTCGAGCCCGCCATCTTCGGGACACTGCTGGAACGCGCTCTCGACCCCCTGGAGCGGCACCGGCTCGGCGCCCATTACACCCCGCGCGCCTATGTCGAGCGCCTCGTGATCCCGACCGTCATCGAGCCCCTGCGCGAGGACTGGACCGGCGTGCAGAGCGCCGCCTTCGCGCTGCATGAGCAGGGCAAGGACGCCGAGGCGATCCGCCTGGTCTCCGCCTTTCAGGTCGGACTCGCAAACATCCGCGTCCTGGATCCAGCATGCGGATCCGGCAATTTCCTCTATGTCACCCTCGAGCACCTCAAGCGCCTGGAGGGCGAGGTGCTCGACACCCTCCAGTCGCTCGGCCAGCGCCAGACCCTGCTCGAGCTCGAAGGGGTCAGCGTCGACCCGCACCAGCTCCTCGGCCTCGAGCTCAACCCCCGCGCCGCCGCCATCGCCGAGACGGTCCTCTGGATCGGCTATCTGCAATGGCACTTCCGAACCCACGGCGCCGTGCATCCGCCCGAGCCCATCATCCGCGACTTCCGCAACATCCAATGCCGCGACGCCGTGCTCG
Source organism: Thiocapsa sp. (assembly GCF_035467215.1). Lineage (GTDB taxonomy): Bacteria > Pseudomonadota > Gammaproteobacteria > Chromatiales > Chromatiaceae > Thiocapsa. The sequence goes on from NZ_DATITZ010000018.1 coordinate 6,525, forward strand.
ACTACGATCGGGTCGAGTACGTGACCGACGAGATCGGCCGCCCCGTCACCCGCTGGGACGGGCGGACCATGAAACGCCATCCCGTCACCGGCGAGCAGGTCCCGGACGAGACCGCGCAGGCGCCGCTGGAGAGGTATGTCGATCCGCGTCGGGCCACGTGGCCGGAAGCGGATTTCGTGGTGGGGAATCCGCCGTTTATCGGCACTGGAAACATGCGCCGCGCCTTGGGCGACGGCTATGTCGACGCGCTGCGCGGCGCCTGGCACCAGGTCCCGGAGTCCGCCGATCTGGTCATGTACTGGTGGGAGCAAGCGGCCGAGCTGGCTCGGACCGGCAAGCTCCGCCGCTTCGGACTCATCACTACCAACAGCCTGCGTCAGACCTTCAACCGGCGGGTTTTAGAGCGTCATCTCGGCGCGGCCGATCCGCTGTCGCTGGTCTTCGCGGTCCCCGACCATCCCTGGGTCGACGCGACGGACGGCGCACAGGTGCGGATCGGGATGACGGTAGGTCAGGCCGGCACCCTGACGGGCCAGCTCGACCGTGTGGTCAGCGAGCGATCGGGACAAGGCGAGGGGCTGGCGGTTGACGTGGAGCGGATCGAAGGGCGCATCCATGCAGATTTGAGGATCGGCGCCAACGTCTCCGCCGCAGTGCCTTTGCGGGCCGATCAGGGCGTCAGTTCTCCGGGCGTGAAGCTCCACGGCTCCGGATTCATCGTTACCCCGGATCAGGCCGCTGCCCTGGGTCTCGGGCGAATCCCCGGACTGGAGCGGCACATCCGCACCTATCTCAACGGACGCGATCTTACCCAGAGTCCGCGCGGCGTCATGGTCATTGATTTGTTCGGACTGACCGCGGACGAGGTCCGGACGCGCTATCCGGAGGTGTATCAGTGGGTCTTGGAACGGGTGAAGCCGGAGCGGGATGCTAAGGGCCACACGAAAGATGGCAAGGGTTACGCAATGCTGTGGTGGCTTCACGGCAAGCCACGACAAGAGCTGCGTCGGTATTTGAAAAATCTACCGCGCTACATCGCGACCGTCGAGACCGCGAAGCACCGGGTTTTCGTCTTCTTGGGGGAATCGGTTCTTCCCGACAACAAGCTCGTCAACATCGCACTGGATGACGCCTGGATTCTGGGGACGCTATCGAGCCGCGTCCATGCCTACTGGGCGCTCGCAACAGGCAGCCGTCTCGGTGTCGGCAACGATCCTGTCTACGTCAAGACACGCTGCTTCGAAACCTTCCCCTTCCCCGAGCCGTCCGATCCGCAGAAATCCGAGATCCGGCGACTCGCCGAAGACCTCGACGCCCACCGCAAGCAGCGCCAAGCCCTGCACCCGACCCTGACCATGACCGGGATGTATAACGTCCTGGAACGCCTGCGCCGGGGCGAGCCGCTCGACCCCAAGGATCGGATCATCCATGAGCAGGGCCTGGTCTCCATCCTGCGCCAGATCCACGACGCGCTGGATACCGCCGTGCTCGCGGCCTACGGCTGGTCCGACCTGACCGAACCGCTGCTCGCCTCCGCGCCGGGGAGCGAGCAGTCGGCAGCGATCGAAGAGACCATCCTGCAACGCCTGGTGACCCTCAACACCGAGCGCGCAGCCGAAGAGCGCCGCGGCCTGATCCGCTGGCTGCGCCCGGATTTTCAACATCCGGGACAAACCACCGACGACACGGGCAGCGTCGGCACCGGGGCGGACACTGCCGACATCCAAACCATCGCCGCCGGCCCCAAACGCGACTGGCCGCGCGCCCTACCCGATCAATTCCTCGCCCTGCGCGCCGTACTCGCCGCCCGGCCCGGCCCCGTCGCCGCCCCGGAGCTGGCCCAAGGCTTCACCCGCGCCCCGCGCGCCAAGGTCGCCGAGCTTCTGGAAATCCTCGTCACCCTCGGCCACGCCCGACGCCTCGTCGACGGCCGCTATCTCCCGGGGTGATCGCGACTCGGCGAGATGGGCTCGCCGTTCGACATGGCCGGCCGGGACGCCGCTGCCGCAACGTTCGCCGAGCGCCGGCGTGATCCTGTCGCCCTGCGCAGATCGCCGGGATCCCCGGTCGCGTTTCCGACGGGGAAAACCGGGTCAGGGAAAACGGCTGGAAAGCGGCGCAGTCGCGTGAGCGGATGAGGCTGCGAGGCCCGATCGAACGTCACAGCGCCCTACGCGGCGTCTCGCGGGCTGACGCGCACGTCGACGCTGAGATCGAGCGCGCGTGCAGCGGCTTCGATCTGGTCGAAGCGCGAGGCGTGCGTGAGGTCGAACAACCGGTCGACTTGCGGAACATGCCAGCCCAGGCGACGGGCCAAGTCGGCCTTACGAATGCCCTGCTCGGTCATCGCCCGGTAAAGCCCGAGCTTGGCAGACTCGAGCCCGGATGGACGCACGGTCGGACGGCCCCCTGCAGCGGACGGAACGGGCAGCGGAAGGCGCTTTTCGATGTAGAAGGAGAGCGCCGTTTCCAACGCATCGACGGCCTGCAACAGGGCCTCGTCGGCGTCGGCGCCGAAGGTGATGGCCTCCGGGACGTCCGGAAAAGTCACCAGCACCGTGCCGCCATCAGGAGTCAGCTCCACGGGATAGTCGAACATGCACGCACCTCACTTCAGACCCAGTTGCCGTTTGATGGCCGTCTCGAGTTCTTTGCCGAGCTCGTCTTTAGCGTGCATCGGGGGAACCGCTTGGCGGCCGTTCAGGAACACCTTCAGATGAGAGCCTTTTCCGGGCTGGAAGGTCGCCCCCTGTCGCTCCAGCCACTTCTTCATCTGCTTCGAGTTCATGAACTGAGGATTAAACACTTATGTTGTTTCTGTCAATCGAAACACAACAATGATCTGCTGTTCGAGAGCACGGAAAAGGTACCATTTTCCACGATGTACGCGAGATGAAAGATCCCCACGCCAAGCGCATCCTCAACACGGCGGCGTTTCACCTCGGCGCCGACGTGGTCGCCGAGCGACGAAAGTTCCCGATTGCCGAGGCATCGGTTGAAGCGGACACGAGTGGCCAATGCACGCCGGGCGGCCCCGTCGAACCGCCCAATCACCGCTAAACGGACGAGTTTGCCATGCCGACATCTCATCCGATGGATGACCGGCCGGATGCCGGGCCATTTCTGGACCTGCCCGCCCGGCTGGGATGGCGAGCACGCTACGCCGAGATCATTCTTGCCGATCCGCCTTATGTGATCCTGCAAGCCACACCCATCTTTCCGTGCTGCCATCCCGGACTGATCGAGCGCGGCATCGTCTGGGACACATTCAGCTTGCTCGATTCGCACGAACGCCCAGGAGGGCACCAGATCTTGACCAGCAGTTGCGGTATCGCGGATGACGCCGGGTTGAAAGCGCGGATACTGGTCAGCCATCCGGACACACGGCGGATCGTCTGGGAGCTCGATCTAATGGGGCTGGGGCCTGCCCTGGAGGATCATCTACACGCAGAGAAAGGTTTTATCCGGTTGACCTTCGAGCGAGATCAGTACGAGTCCGATCTTCGAGCGCTGGTCCGTGAGCTGCGCGAACGTGCGACCCATCCCGTAACGGTCGCAGAATTGTCGGAAACCGTCGGTTTCGAGTCTCTGCGTGATGACTATTGGCAACTGGCACCATTTCAAGTCGAGGAGCTTGAACCCAGTATCGGCGGTATGGCGCTGGAACAATTGCTGGATCTCGACCCCGATTCACTTCCGGCGCGTACGCCACTATGGCCCCCTGGAACCCTGATCGAATTCGGGTTTTTCGAGGTCGGCGACGGACATGAATTGATGCGGGTGAATGGCGAATCACGGCGGCTTGCCTGGCCTCCTCGTTACTTCACGCGCTGGGAAGCCATGAACGCTTTCAATGTCTGGGTCAGACTATTCCATCGAGGGTTTGTGCTCGGCCACCACGGTTGCATCTCGCCAGCAAGGAGCGAGCGAAATCGCTTCTTCCTCCTTCATGAATCTGACCGGGCGGGTTGTCATGCTGCGGGCCGCAATCTGGCGGACGTGGTGCAGCGTCATTATCTGGAAGGCGAGACCGCTCCCGGTGTCACTGTTCGCTATGTTGAATGTCCGTTTGAGGTCGCCGCACGGATGAACTAGGCAGCCGGTCGCCGATCTCGGTAGCTCAGCAGGCATCGATCCGTCTGAATGCCGATACTGCCATCAGCAGCACGATCCGCTGAGGGTGACCGCCCGCGCGCTGCCACCCGACCGATCCGTCAAGCCAACGCCGCGCGCGCGGGCGTCGAGACGCCGCTTTAGCGGCGATTCAAGATTCTGTTTCCGTCCGGCAACATGAGACACGTTTCCAGCACCGTGGACATCGGTCTGCATCAATGATCGCGCTCGACGCTCCTCAGACTCCGGCTCGCAGCGCCGGCTTGCTCCAGGGCATCGGATGCTTGCAGCATGGGTCGGTAGATCCGCCGTCCGCTCTTGAGCGCCTGCTCCAACTGCCACCAGGCACGATCGGGGTCAGGATCGAGGTAGGGCGCCTCTCCAAATTTGGCGACGTAGTGCTCGATCCTAAAACCATCGACCGTCGGCGCCTCGCCGAAACGTCTGACCCGATGCGTTGTCGGTGAAGTGACGAAACGCATTAACCCAACAAGTATCAGCACCGTCAGAAGGACCGGGATTCCGACAAGTACCGCTACCAACAGGTCGGCCGCGTACCTCCACGGCGCCGACGAGATTAAAAGCATCCATCGCCCGGCAACGCGCGGCGGAGCGGATGGTCAGAGGTGGTTCGCCTCCCCGGGACGCGTCGTCAACCACCGCGAACCAATCCCAAGCGTCTTGCAGGCGGGAGCGGAACAGGTGTTCCGCCGCGGACGACTCCAGCAACGCCTGTCCTGGTTGCTCGCCGAGCAGCGCGCCCATAGCCCCATTCAGTGCTTCGCGACGCGCGAGCGCGAACTGTAGTTGCAGTCGAGCAAAGTCGACCTGGTCGTCGGGGTCCGGGCACCAGGCCGACCTCAAAGCCAAGGGATGGAGCAGCGCCGTCAGTTTGAGAAAGAACCAGCTCCGATGTTCCTTCGCCGACCAGTCCGTGGCGTGGGCCAAGGCTTGCGTAGCAACATATACCGGCCAGCGCCAAGGCAACTCGCCTGCGATTTCCGGCCAGAATGCATCGGCGCCGATGTGCCATTCCGAAGCATCGAATACGGTCTCGAAGAAGTCGCGAAACGTCTCCGCGAGTTTATCCAGCCAGTCCAACGGTTCCTGGTACCAGGCGAGACGCCGATACTCCCGCCCCTCGGAATCTGTCTGTCGCACAGTCAGACGCAGCATCCCACCACCGCCATCCTCGGTGCAAAGTTCCGAGTAGACACCTTCCTCGTCAATGCGCAAGGTCACCGGCACTAGCTGTTCGCCGGTCGCCATCGCCCAGACCCACACCGAGACCAAGGGGGAAGAGACACTGCTCATGCGGATGACCAGTGGCTCTTCGTCGCCGATAAGCCAGGGAATCCAGCCCGCCTCGGGTGCACAGAGTTGCAGTGACGGAGGGGTTGCCAAGATGGTATCCGAAGCGGGCGAAAGCCGATCAAAGCGCAGATCGAATGCCGACTGCATGAGACCTTCTCCTAAGTCGGGGAATGTGCAAGCCTGCAGGGCTGGCTTGAGGGAGAATGGTTCAGGCTCAATTGAGCCGCGCCCCACCACTGGCGATGACCTACCATGAGCCCCCATTCACTCGCCTCGCGTAGCTTCACCCGGTAACCTGAATAGTTGCAGGGGATATCTATCCCGTCATGCTCGGGATATCACCGACGGTTGCAGGCGCCAATGACTGACGGAACCCAGGAATGAAGGGATGCATCCCTCGCCTTGACGCCGGTCTCGGGGAACTCGGTAAACAGGCCATCGAAGCCCAGATCATAGTAATAGGTCATCTCCGCCCGAGGATCCGAAAAGCCGAAGCCGCCGTCGTCATTGCGGAAGGTCCAGCTATGCACCTGCAGCCCCTTCGCGTGCGCCCTTTCCAGAACACCGGTGCTCCCGTCGACACGGCGATCGTTGATCGTGATGTATCCGTCGCCGTTCCGATCGACATGATCATTGACGGTTTTGACCAGATACGGTTTCCAGGGAGAAACGGCATCGGCATAGGTCTTGACAAAGTCCAGCCCGGCATCGGTCAACAGGTCGGCAAAGGTACGTGTATCCCCAGAAACGACAAAGTCGTACGGCTGTCGATAAGGCGCGATCAAAGACACCGAGCCATCGTCGTTCACATCCGTGGCATCGATCAACTGCACCAGATTGATCCGCGTTCTGCGACTCAGATATTGCAAATTCCCGACCTCAAACGACTGGATCCATACCGGTGCACAAGCGTCGTTTCCGTATGCGCGATGCAGCTTTTGAAGCAGGCTCTTTTCGAAGAAATACTTGCCGAAGCGTTTATGGTTTTTCTTGCCGGTCAGGGTCGCATGGTAGGTCGAATGCTTGATCTCGGGATAGATGCCGATCGTGCGTCCGGTTCTCATGCTCTTTTGCTTGGCCAGCGCGATCACTTGCTCCAGCGTGGGGATTTCATACAATCCGTTGTATTGTTGATCGCGGTTCGCGCGCGACTGCACCGCGCGCAGGGTCTTGATTTCCGCCAGCGTAAAATCGGTCGCGAACCAGTCGTCATACTCGACGCCGTCGACCATGCGCCGGGTCTTGCGATCGGCAAATTCCGGGTGGCCGGCGACATCCGTGGTTGCGCCGATCATCGGCTCATGCCGGGCGACCATCTGGCCATCCAGGGTCAGCACCAGATCCGGTTCGATAAAATCGGCTCCCATGTCGATGGCCAGGGCGTAGCTTTCCAGGGTATGTTCGGGACGATAGCCGGATGCACCGCGATGAGCGATCACCAAGGGCGTGATGTTCGGCGCCGCTGTTTCAACGGGACCGGCTTGTGACCTGTTCTGACAACCGAATACGGCAAGCGCGGCGGCCGCCAACAAGGTCTTTTTATAGGTTGCGTTAAACATCAATCGTCATCTTGCGGTTTTCGCGGCTGCACCAATCGCAGTATAGACCGCACCGGGAATGCAGATGTGTGTTGCAGCGGGCTCGGCGAGCCGAAGCGCCTTTAGGCCGCGCGGGCCGGCAAGGGTCACCGGGCGGCGGGTTTGCCGTTGGTTCTGAAACGCTCGGCCTCGGGGATCGGGAGACCGGGACCGAGGCACGGGTTTTGCGGGCAAGGGTTCGCTGTCGGCGGGACCCCGGCGCAGGGAGGCGGTAGACCGCGGAGCCGGACTGCGGGCCCCGCTCCGAACCGGATCCTCGGCGGCTGCGACCGCGCACCGACTCGCGAAGTCGAAACCTGGTCTAGAATTCGAAGTGGTAGGCCTGACACAAGCGGGAGGCGCCTTCCCTTGCCACCCGCAATCCGGCTCGGGAGGCGAACAATGAAGCGCCGCGATTTTCTGAAGCATGCCGCCATTGGAGGGGCGCTGGGCTCCCTGGCGGGACGCGTGAATCCAGGTGGGCTGGTCTATCCCGCGTACGAATCCAGCGCCGCGGGTGGGACCAAGCTGGTGTTTGTGAGCGACCTGCATCTGAATGCGGATGCCGACGTATCCTGGATCAATAGTCATTTGCCCGACCTTGCCGACTTCTTCTCCTCAATCAGAAACAGGACGGACGTTTCCGAGCTGGTGATTCTCGGCGACTTGGTGGACGACTGGGTGATTCCGACGGATCGCACACCGAGCGCCTTCGAAGCGATTCTGGACGCAGATCAAAACGCCGAAGTTGTCCAGGCACTGCAGGCGGTCTGCGACACCTCCATCCACGTAACCTACGTCACTGGGAACCACGACCTGCTTTCGTTTCAGCAGGACAACACGGCCACCCTGAACGCGTTCTTTCCCGAGATGACGGTCGTATCGAACGAGCCGGGCCTCGGCGCTTACGCTCGCGACCGGGTACTCTATGCCGAGCACGGGCATCGCTACGATCTGTTCAACAGTCCGGATACCTGGAGCCACCCGGGCAGCCACCTACCGCTCGGGTATTTCATCGCCCGATCGGTCGCAACCCAGTCCGCCCGGGACGGGCGAATCTACACCTTGCCCGATACCCAGCGCAGCTGGATGAGCGCCGTGCTGAACGCGCCTGATCTCGCCAGGTCCGCAGAAGGGCTTTCAGCACTCGATTCGGCGAGCGACGAGCGCATTCGCGAGATTCTGCGCGAACTGGAAGGGCCGGAGAACCGGGCGCCGGCAAGGCGGCCCGCCAAGCGCAGAGTCTACCCGAGCGATCGATGGGACGACGGATTCATCGACGACGATCTGATCGTCCTGATCTTTCGAAGCATCGCGTTGTGGGCGGGTGAAGGTCCCTGGAGCCGGTTCGCGATGGCCGATGAGGACGGTTTCGCAAGGGATCCGCGGGTAAGGGATGTCGCGCAATGGTACGACGAGATCTTTTCGCAGTGGCCGGACCGTCAGAACATCGTGAGCGCAGACATGGCGTTCTGGAACGACGTAGACTACATGGGGAGCGCCGCGGATCTATTATTCGCGATGCCCGAGCGAATCAAACCCTATTACGACTTCACACCCCGTATCGTTCTGTTCGGACATACGCACAAGCCTGTCCTTCAATTCCACGGCGTCGCGGACACGATTTACGCCAATACAGGAACATGGATCGATAACAAGCCGATGACTTGGGTCGAGGTCGAGGTCCCCGCGGAAGATGCAGTGGACGAGCGGAAATATACGGTATCCCTCTGGTACCGGGGGGATAACAAGGCAAGGTACAGCGCGTCGATCGATGCGCCTGCGGCCTGATGGTCCTGCAATCGCGCATTGTCGAGGGTCGATGTCGAGATCAGCCTCGACGGCGGTATCCCGGCAGGAAGCGCGGTTGTCCCGGATGTATAGCGAACGGGCGTGGGTTTTTCGCCGCGGATCCCGGTGCTCGACTTGCGGGCAATGTCCGGGCGCCTGGACGTCGGAAGCCGATTAGCTATCGATGGCTCCCAGGCACGCCGCCTATCTTCTCGGCCGATGTCGAGACCTGGATGGCGATGACCGCGCAAATGGCTGCGATCGGGACGAGAAGGGCGAGCACACCTGACCGGAGGAAGAGTATTCCGCACACGACGGCGCCGCTCAGGTAGACCGCCCATTAGTTTACGGCCGATTGGCGGCAGGCAGCCGTTTTGCAGTTCAGAGCCTTTGTTCCCGGCCGTCTTCGACCTTTCCGATCGACCGTGACGAGGACTCATCGGCTGTATCGACGACGACCCCCAGCCTCTCGAAGAGCCACAGGTCTCATCCGGACTTTTCCGCCAATACTTGGGCGATCGCGGCGGCACGGGTAAGTCATTGAGCTTCTATTGGTTACAGAGGGCCGTCGCTAGGCCCCCGTTCCGATTTTCGGATCGGACCAGTTCTCGACGATGAGGCTGGAGAAGTCCGCGAAGTCCTCGGTGTTGCGTGTGACGAGAACCAACCCATTGACGGCGGCGATGGCCGCGATCTGGCTGTCGGCGTAAGAGGGCGTACGCCCGATCTTTTCCAGGCGTGCACGTTCGCGCGCTTGCCATTCGCCGGCCGCCGCGTCGAAGGGCAGGATCGGCAGGGTCGGGCGGACGCGCTCTTCCAGGTAGGCGTGGATGAGGTCCCGACGTACGCCTGGCGGCAGACGCTCGAACCCGTAATACATCTCTTGCCAGGAGATGGCCGAGACGGCCAATTCCGTTGCGTGCGCCTCGATGCCGGCGAGGACAGGCCCGGAGGGCCTTGCTCTGATCGGCTCGGAGACCACGTTGGTGTCCAACAGGTATTTCATTCGGACCACTCGAAGCCGCGGTCCTGTGCTGCGCGATCGCGCCAAGATTCAATCTCTTCGGACTGCAGATCGATGGGTTCGAATTCAGGATCCGCGCGCATCTCCCGAATTGCATCCCAGAAGGTTGGCCGGACGGCACCTCGGCTCAGGCGGCCGTACTCGGCTTCCGAGAGCAGCACGGCAACGGGCCGACCGCGGCGCGTAATGTGCACCGTCTCACCGCGCTCGGCTTGGTAGATGAGGTGCGTGAGCCGGTTCCTCGCCTCGGCAATCGATGTCTCGGCCATAGGGTTAAACTCGTGGCTAGGTTGATGGCCATGTTACTGTGCATTCCGTCAGGGCGGCAATGCGTGCTTCGGAATCGGCAGGGACCAGCAAAGGGGGCAAACTCAATTCACGCCCGCTCGGTCTATCCGAGAATCGGGAGATCTGAAGGCACCCTGCCACGGACGGGAATTCCGTCGGGTTCCTGTGCCACGGGTTCTCTTTGGGGTTGACAGCGCGAAACACGGCCATAATCGCCGCTTGATTTCTCCACGCCCTCGTGGCTCTGTTTCAGTTTACGGCCGATTGGCGGCAGGCATGATCCGATCCATTGCTCGGTCCGTCGCCTAGCTAGTGTGGCTCCGGCTCCGGTTCCCCAGGCATCGGTCGGCCCGCGACGGGTTCCGACCCGATCTGCCGGTCGAACAGACAAGGTCGCGTCAGGGGCGCCGACGTGCCACCGGCCTAAGCCGGATTGCTCTCTGCGGATCAGAGCCCCCGTCCCTTCCGAGCGGCGACTTCAATCCTCGAGCACGACGTCTTCGTACAGGTCGGCCACGGACAGGCGCACCTCGAGGTCGCCGCAGGTGAAGGTCAGGTCACCGTCCTCGATGATCTCATGGCGCCAATCCCCTGGCTCCGTGCGCCGGAAGCGTTCCACGCGGCGGCTGTCCTGCGCCACCAGCAGGTAGTCGCGCAGAGACGGCAGGGTCCGGTAGGCGATGAGCTTTTCGCGACGGTCGATGATCTCGGTCGAGGGCGAGAGCACCTCGGCGATCAGGCAGGGAGATGCCTTGTAAAGCGACTCTCGGTCATGCGGATCGCAGGTCAAGAGAACGTCCGGGTAATAGAAGGCCTCGTGTGCCGCAACCCGCACCTTCATGTCGCTGGCCAGCTCGCCTTGGAGATAGTCGTCGAGACCGATGTGAAGAATCGCCGCGGGCTGAGTCATGAGGATGCTCCTGTGCCGAGGATTTGCTCGCTCACCGTCAGCTTACGCCACCGCGCCAGCGGCGTCTCGCAGCAAGGCCCCGTGCGTGGCTTCCGGGATGACCTTGGAATCGCCGCGGGCCACCTCGCGGCCGTTGTCGAGGACGAGGACGCGGTCGACCCAGTCCAGCCCGGCGGGACGGTGCGTGATGAGCAGCACGGTGCGCCCGACCATGAGCCGGTCCAGCGCCTGCATGAGACTGCGCTCGGTCTCGGCATCGAGGCCCTCGGTAGGCTCGTCCAGCAACAGGATGGGGGCATCCTTGAGCAGGGCGCGGGCGACGGCGATGCGCCGGGCCTGTCCGCCGGAGAGACGCACGCCGGTCTCGCCCACCCAGGTGCCGTAGCCGTCGGGCAGCTCGCTGATGAAGTCGTGGATCTGGGCGACGCGGCAGGCGGCCTCGATCGCCTCCTGCGTGGCCTCGGGCGCGGCAATCTGCAGGTTCTCGCGGATGGTGGTGTCGAAGA
>NZ_DATITZ010000019.1:0-16028 GCF_035467215.1 Thiocapsa sp.
GAGGAGATTTCCGGACAGGGCGATACCGACCGTCGCCGAGACGCAGACGCTGAAGAAACCGAAGAATCGGCTGCGGTTCGGCGAGTGCTCGAGATAACCGATCGCATAGATGGTCGTCACCAACCACAGGAGCGTGGACAAGGCGACGAAGAGGACCGACAGGGCGTCGGCCCTGAGCACCAGGTCCAGGCCGGGAACGAGCGTCCAGCGGGTCTCGTAGTTGTGTCCGTCGTAGACGCCGCCGATCATCCAGATCACCAGGCCTACCTTGACCAGCGCCCCGGTCATGTTCAATAGGGTACGCAGCCGGTGACTTTCTTCGCGCAACAGGAAGATCAGCATGCCCGGGATCATCGAGCTCAGGAGGATCGCGGCCGGCAGCCAGGTGTCGAAGCTCATCCGAAGGCCCCCTGCTCGAGCAAGACCCACAGCGGCTGGGCTGCGATCCCGAGCCCGAAGGTCGCGATCAGCCCGAGCAGGAGCGCCGGGAGCTCGGTGCGGGCGTCGTTGACGAAACGATAGGGCGTGGGCTCGCGATTGAAGGCCCGGCTCAGCACCCTAAAGATGTAGGCGGCCGCGAGCAGGGTACCGATCATCATCACCACCAGCCACCACCAGAGCCCCAGGATCATCGCCTGCTCGAGCATCGCCCACTTGGCGAGAAAGGTCCCGCTCGGCGGCAGACCGATGAGGGCGACACCGGCCAATCCGATCGCAAAGGTGGCCGCGGGCAGTGCCTGCGCTGCACCGCCGAGGTCGTCGATCCGGTCGTGGCCGGCGGTCTTCTGCACCATCCCGGCGGCGAGGAAGAACCCGGCCTTGGCGAAGCCGTGGGTCAAGGCGAGCAAGACGACGGCGGCCAGGAGATTCTCGCGGGCCAGGCCGGGCGGGGTCGCGGCCAGCAGGGGGAAGGCGATGAAGAGATAGCCCATCTGAGCGACGGTGGAATAGGCCGCGAGTAGCTTGAGCCGTTCGGCGCGCAGCGCACGCCAAGATCCCCAGACGACCGCTGCGGCGCCGAGAATGCCGAGTAGGTTCGCGGCGGCTTCGTTGAGCACCGGCGCGAAGACGTCGAGCCAGAGACGCAAGGCCAGATAGAAGGCGGCCTTCACCACCAGGGCGGACAAGGCGGCACTGACCGGTGCCGGGGCGTTGGCGTGTGCGGGCGGGAGCCAGAAGTGCATCGGGAAGAGCGCTGCTTTGAGGATCAGTCCGCCGATCATCAGGGTCATGGCGGTCCAGGCGACCGGTCCCGGCTCGATCGCCTCGGCGACCAGGCCGATATCCAGTACCCCGTAGGCGGCGTAGATGAGCGTGACGCCGAGCAGATAGCTCATGGAGCCGAGCAGGCCCACCAAGAGATAACGCAGATTCGCGGCGACCGCCTCGCGCGTCCCGGTGAGTGCGCCCAAGGCGGCGGCGGAGAGGCCGAGTAGCTCCAGCGTCACGTAGAGATTGAACAGATCGGCCGCGAGGAACAGGCCGTTCAAGGCGCTCCACAGCAACATCCAGAGGGGCCAGAAATGGCGCGCGCTCTCCTGCTTGAAGTACCCCCCGGCATAGACGCTGACGGCGAGGGCGACCACATTGGCCATCGCCAGGAAGGCCGCCGAGAGTCCATCGGCCTCCAAGGCGATGCCGAGCGGGACGCCCCAGCCGCCGAGATCGGCCCTCAGGACGCCGTCGCTCCAGACCGCCGCCGTCACCGACAGGGCGCTTGCGGCCGTGAGCACCGCGGCCAAGAGGCCCAAGCCGCGCGCATGCCCGGGCGAGACAGTGACCGCGAAGGCACCGATCAGAGGCAGCGTGACCGCCAGGGGCAGTGCGTCAATCATCGTCCTGATCCAATCGTTTGCCGAACGCTAAGGCGAGTGCGGTAGCGCTGACGGCAACCACGATCCCGGTCAGGACCAAGGCGTGCGGGACCGGATCCGGCGGGGTGTCGATCCCGCGATAGGCGATGCCGACCAGGATGTGGAAGACACCGGCCCCCATCAGGTTGATCGCGATCAGCTTGCGCAGCAGCGGCGCATGCACGAGAAACGACCAGAGCCCGAGGAGCACCAGCAGGATCCCGGATCCGCCGTAGAGGAGCTGGGCGTAGAGGACGTCACCGGTCATGCCGACTTTCCGGTTTTGGGGTGCGCGGCGGGACGGCCGCCCAAGTAGGCCGCAGCCAGGGTCGCGCCGATGGCCAGGGTGGCTGCCGTCTCGATCGTCAGGATGAGCCATTTTGCGAGGCCCGGGGGGTAGGTCAGAAAGCCGTCGCCCGCGACCATGAGCAGCAGACCCGTCATGGCGAAGACGAAGACGCCGAGCGCCACGAGGAGGCGCAGTCTGCTTTCGGAAGGAAGCCCTGCGTTGGGATGTCCGGCGAGCGCGAGCATGACGCCGGCCGAGCCCAGGAGGGCGCCGGCCTGAAAGGCACCTCCCGGTGCGTAGGCGCCGACCCACAGCATGTACCCGGCCGAGAGGATCAACAGGGGCACAAACCCGGCGACCATGCCGTCGAGGACGCTCGCGGCCGGTTGAAAGCCGGGGGCGGCCGTTCCGAGAGACCAGATGCCGAGGAGGGCGGCCAAGAGCACGGCCAACTCCAACAGGGTGTCGTAGGCGCGGAAGTTCAGCAGGACCGAGGTGACCGGGTTGGACACGCCGCTGTCGGGAACGCGCGACAGTGCGACGGTCGCGAGCCGTTCACCCGCATCGCCCGTGACCGCCAGAAAGAAGGACCAGCCGAGCAGCCCGCCGATGGCGAGCAGCCCGAGCGGGATGATGATGTGCTCCAGCGGCCGAATCACGGCGCGTCCTCGGCCTTGACGTCGTCGGCCCGGGCAATCTTGCGGCCCGAGGCCCGTCGGGCTGCGGCGAGCATCAAGGCGCCGCTGAGGCCGGCCCCGATCGCGGCCTCCGCAAGGGCCAAATCGGGCGCCCGAAGCCGCGCCCAAACCAGCGCGAGCAGCAGTCCGAACGCGATGAAGAGGATCACCGCCCGCCGCGGCTCGCGGCTCGTGACGGTGACGACGGCAAGGCCGAGCAGGGTCAAGGTCAGCAACAGATCGAAGACGGTGAGAAGGGCGTTCACAGCACGTCCTCGCCGTCGCCGCGCAGCGCGCGCTTGGCGATGAGATGCGCGCCTGTCGCTCCCGCGATCACCACGAGCAGCCAGACCAAGACGAGCTTCAGGCCGTAAAAGAGGTCGGGCGCCAGCGGCATCAGCCCGATCACGACAAAGCCCAGACCGACATTGTCGGCCTTGGTCAGTGCGTGGAGCCGACTGAAGCGGTCGGGTAGGCGGATCAGACCGACCGTACCCGCGATGAAGAAGAACGCGCCGACCAGCAGGAAGGCGCCGGACAGGAGCGCTACCGGATCCATCGAATCAGTCTCCGTGGTTCGTAAGACGCCGCCGAGTGAAGGCTGTGACGGCGACGGCGGCGAGCAGCGCGAAGATCAGCGCAACGTCGATCAGCGCCGGGACTTCGAGCACCGGGGCAAGGAGCAGAATCATGCCGATTCCCGAGGTCCCCATCAACTGCGCGGCCATCATGCGGTCCGACGGGGTCGGGCCGATGGCGACGCGGATCAGCCCGGCAGCGATTCCGGCCATCAGCACCAGCGCGACGATCATCAGAAAGAGACTCATGGGCGATCGTCTTGCTTCGTGGGCGCCTCAAGCGACGATGCCCCGTCCGCAAGGGATTGCTCCGCCGTCGTCCGGTCCGAAAGAGGGGCAAGTGATTCTCCGAACAGGGCGGCGACGCGCCGCTCGAGCGTCGCCAGACCCTCCACCACGTCCGTACGGACGTCGAGCGCGTGCACCGTCACCAGATCCCCGCGCAGATCCGCGCTAAGCGTGCCGGGCAAGAGACTGATGCTGTCGATGAAGACCAGCCGCGCCTCCGGATGTGTCAGTCTCACACGATACTCTTGATTCCCGGGTTGCACGCGCATGCGCGGGATGAGCACGCGCGCAGCGACATCGAGTCCCCCGCGCAGCGACTCGACGAGGAAATACGGGATGAATCGGGCCAAGCTCGACAGCGACAGTTTTCGGTCCCGGGGCTCGGACAGTCTCAGGCTTGCCAGTGTCGCCGCGACGACGAAAGGTCCGCCGATGATCCACGACGCTGCATCCGGCCCGACCAAGATCAGCCAGACGAACGCGAAGCCGATCGCTCGTGCGATTGCGGCTCGAGGATGTACGAAGACGCGGTGTCGATTCATGGGTCTGGGCTTCGGATCTCTGTATTCGGTTGTCGATGCTCGGCACACGAGCTGCCGGCGGATGTCGAAACTCCTCGACCGGGCCGGAGTAACGGCTGAAAGGCGCTTTTATGTCGCCGAAGCACCAAGATGGGGCGTCGTCGGCAACACTCCAATGGGGATCGAATAAAATTCCACACGCAGACAGATAAAGCGAAGGAAAATCCCGTAAAAGACGAATTGTTAATTGCAAAACACATCGCATTTAAGAAGGGTTTGTAGCCGCATCGAGAGAAAGACCTTAGACTCTGGGGAAATTCTCGGGCCGTCGGATTTTCGAGCGATGTGGTCGGTCGAAACCACAGCGCGCGTTTTGCCGCGAAAACACAGGACATCGATGACCCATTTTCGGAGAAATCTACTCACCGGGGTGGTGACCGTGATCCCCCTCATGGTGACCTCCCTTGTCTTCTTGTTTTTTCTCGACCTACTCTCGGGGCTCGGACGACCCAAGGTGATTATCCTCGCCAATGCCGTGCGGCCGCTGTCGCCGGACATGGCTCGCTGGATCTTGGAAGTTCCCTGGCTGTCCTCGGCGCTCGCAATCACGCTAACGCTTTTGATGTTGTATCTCCTGGGATGGGCGGTGACTCATCTGATCGGGCGCAAGATCTTCTCCAGTGTCGAGGACGGGCTCAAGCGTATCCCGCTCGTCACCACGGTTTATGGAGCGACGAAGAGGCTCGTCGAGGCGTTTCGGAGCGACGGGGTCGAGAAACCGCAAAAGGTCGTATTGATCGAATTCCCTCATAGCGAGATGAAGACCGTCGGATTTCACACGCACACCATGATCGACCGGGAGAGCGGCATCGAGTTGGCGGCGGTCTATGTCCCGACGGCGCCGAATCCGACGAGCGGCTATCTCGAGATCGTGCCTTTGGATCGAATCGTCCCTCAGGACTGGTCGGTCGACGAGGCCATGACCTTCGTCATTTCGGGCGGCACGACCGCGCCCGACACCATCCGCTTCACGCGCCCAAGTGCGAGCCGAGGCGTTGCTCCGGGGGCGGCGACAACTGTTTCCTTTGCGGCCGAGGGCCTCTTGTCTCCGCCGGTCCACTGAATTCACCATAACCTACAGGAGTCTTTCATGAACGAAAAACCGGCCATGGCGCCGCTGGGTCCGGATACCCGCAGTGAACACGGGCCGAGCCCAAACAAGGCCGATCAGCCGAACCCGTCGGATACCGGTTCGCGCGTGCGGACGGGCTCGCGCCCCTCAGCACTGCGCATCGTGGGGATCGGGCTTGTCCTGTACGCCGTCGTGGTGCTCGCACTCGGCATTGTCTGGTCGCGCCAGCCACCTGCCTTCGATGTGGCAGCCCTCAAGGCAGAAGCGCTGGCGGACTCCGGCGGCAAGCCCGTGCCGGGTACGGCGGTCGTGGCCGCGGCGATCGGCGTTGCGGAGACCCTCGTGGATAAGAGCGGCGGCTTTCTCTACAACGACCTGACCCCGCCGGGCCTGTATCTGGACAACATGCCGAACTGGGAGTACGGCGCGCTCAAGGAGCTTCGCGATTCGGTGCATGCGCTTCGCAACGATTTCAGTCGATCCCAGACCCAGTCCATCGAAAATGACAATGCGAAGCGTGCCGACGTAAAGTTCGCGATCGATGCTTCCTCTTGGCTCCTTCCGTCGGCCGAGGATGAATATCGTCAAGCCATCGATGCTTTGCGCCTCTTCATGCGCGATCTCTCCACCGGTGAAGACCGAAGTGCGCGTTTCTACGCCCGCGCGGACAATCTCGCGTCCTATCTCGCAATCGTCGAAAAACGACTCGGCAGCCTTGCGCTGCGCTTGAGTGCGAGCGTGGGGGATCACGAGCTGACCGCCGCCTTGGTGCAGAACGTCGATGAAAATGATGCGGTGGACGAGGTGCGGATCGACTCGGGTGGATCGGCCACGCCCTGGCACCTGGTCGACGACACCTACTACGAGGCCCGCGGCTACACTTGGGCTTTGTTGCACATGATGCGGGCGATCTCCATCGACTTTGCGGAGATTCTGGCGTCCAAGAACGCGGACGTCTCGATACAGCAGATCATTCGCGACCTCGAAGGGGCGAGCAAGCCGATGGCCAGCCCGATCGTGCTCAACGGGCACGGCTACGGCTTCCTGGCCAATCACTCGCTGGTGATGGCGTCCTATATCTCGCGCGCCAATGCGGCGGTGCTGGATCTGCGGATCCTGATGCAGCAGGGCTGAACCGCGACCCGTCCAAGCAGACGATGTTGTCGCATCGGCTCGCGGCGTTGCGTGAATCGAGCAGCGCTCGAGTCGATGCGGTTCAGGAAACGACAAACCCAAAAAAAGGGGCCTTTCGGCCCCTTTACGTTTTACGCTGCTGCAATGACCGGATTGAATTCCCGCTTGGATGCCATCCGCAGCGCAAGCGGGTTCAAGCGTCAGCCGAAAGAATCCCCGACGATGTTCTTGTACCAACTGTAGGCATATTGAACCTCGCGAGCGAGTGCCCAATCCGGGGCATCGGCAGGGGTGACGCCGCCGGCGGTTACTTCCGTGCCGTCCGGTCCCGCGAACTTGACGTCCTCGATGGCGCTCCCGTCGGCCGACAGACGATAGACGCCCGCGACCGAGATGCCGTAGTCGGTACCGACGATCGAGTAGCAGGTGTTGACGTAGGAGGGCGTCCCAGGCTCTTCACCCTTGAGCATCGCGACCACCGCAGCTGCGGCGACCTTCGCCTGGCTGTTGGCGGCATAGGCCGACTTGGGCATGGCGCCGGCGATACAGGCATCGCCGATCACATGCACGCCGCTCTGCAGCTTCGACTCGAAGGTCTTGGGGTCGACAGGGCACCAGCCACCGTCGTCCGCGAGTCCGGAGATCTGCGCGATCTCGCCGGCGCGCTGCGGCGGTATGATATTGATGACGGCGGCCTTGATCTCGTCGCCGAAGCCGGTCTCGACGGTCATACCGTCGACATTCACCGAGGCCACGGCGGCATCCGGACCGGGTCGCCATTCAATCAGCGCATTGTCCGTCCCGTAGCCGTAAAGCCGTTCCCACGCCTTGGTGAAGAGACCTTGCTTGGAGAAAGCCTGCTTGGCGTCGAGGATGATGACCTTCGACTTCGGCTTATTGGCCTTGAAGTAATGCGCGATCTGGCTGGCGCGCTCGTAGGGGCCGGGCGGGCAGCGGAAGGGGTTGGCCGGGGCGGAGATGACGACCACGCCGCCGTCTTCCATATCCTCGAGCTGCTTGCGCAGGATCATGGTCTGCTCGCCCGCCTTCCAGGCATGGGGCAGCTTCTGCGCGGCTTCTTCGCTGTAGCCTTCGACCTTGTCGTACAGGAGCTCAATCCCGGGTGCCACGATGCAGCGGTCGAAGCCGAATTCGGTGCCGCCCTCGGTCTTCACCACCTTCTTTTCGGCGTCGATCCCGGTTGCCTTCTCATGCACGACGTTGATACCGTGTGCCTTGAGTCCGTCGTAGCCCACCTTGAGGCTGTCGAGGGTGCGATCGCCGCCGAGCACCTCGTTGCTCAGATAGCAGGTGATGTATTCCTTGTTGGGCTCGATGACCGTCACGTCGATGCTCGAATCGGCCATCTTGATGTACTTGGCTGCCGTCGCACCACCGGTCCCGCCGCCGACGATCACGACCTTTTGGGTCGCGCCGAGCGCGAGGTGGGGAGCGCCGACCAAGCCGACCGCCGTTGCGGCACCGGCTACCTTTACGAAATCACGTCTGTTGATCTTCATTCCGTTTTCTCCTCCGGTGGCGTTACTGCTGGCTCGCGTAGAAAGCAAACACGGCGGCGAGACCTGCGTCTCCGTCCTTCTCGAGCAGATCATCCAGCTTGCTTTTCATCTTCTTGGGGATTTCGCGACGGTCCTCCCGGAAGTCAGACATGGTGAATTCGAGGTAGGGCGTCCACTGACCGGCGAGGAGATAGAAATCCTCGGCATCTTCACCGGTCTCCGGATCGCGCAACGGGATGCCGCCCTCGGCATGGCAGTTCTCGCAGTATTTGTCGTGCAGCTTCGCACCCTGATCCACAAGCGCCTTGTCGTAGTCCTGCCGAGCGGGCTTGAACTCCTGGGTGTTGAAGAATTCGGCCATCTTCTCGAATTCCTCGTCCGTATACCCCTTGGCGATGCGGCCCATGATCGTCGAGTAGATGTCGCCGCTCTTGTAGCCCTGCATCATGTCGACGAAAACAACCCGGTTGATTCCGGCGATGATGGGCGATGCCGGGCCGGCACTTTGGCCGAGCGTGCCGTGACAGCCGGCGCAGGTGTTGGCGAGCATCGATGCGGTGGCGTCGGCATTGGCTCCCGAGGACATGCCGAGCGCGAGTGCGCCGGCAAGTAGGGCCAATCTTGGTGATATCGTGGCCATGCTTCCTCCAAAATGGTCGTTGGGTGGTGTCGGTAACGCGCGGCGCTCGATGCCGCGATGCAGAAGGGGCGTCCTTGTTGCGTCCCTCGGTGCATTCGATGTCGCCCCGGGCCGCGTCGGTCGGATGACGGCCTCAGGGGCTGCTCGGTCGCTGCGCCAAGAGCGCGGCGGCTTCTTGATTGCCTCGTTGCTCCGCCAGGTCCACGGCGGTGAGCCCGTCGCGGTTGGTCAAAGCGGGATCGGCGCGATAGCTCAACAGGAGTCGAATCAGCTCCGCGTGGTCCGTGACGACCGCTTCCATCAGGGCGGTGGTGCCGTCCTCGTCCTGAAGGTTCGGATCCGCACCGTGCTCGAGCAGGAGCCGGGCGGCGTCCGGATGGTCTTGGCTGACGGCCAGGATCAGCGGCGTTGCGCCGAGTCCGTCGCGGGCATCGACGTCGGCACCTGCGTCGAGCAGGGCCTTCGCCACGTGCCACTGTCCCGCGTCCGCGGCGATGAGGAGCGCCGTCTCTCCCTCCTTGTCTCTCGACTCGAGCTCCGCACCGGCTTCGATCAGTAGGTCGACGACCTCGACCTGCCCATGCGCGGCGGCCAACATGAGGGCCGTTCGCCCGTCCCCGTCGGATGCCTTGGGGTCGGCGCCGCGAAAGAGCAGCTGCTCGGCCATGTCCGAGATCCCGTAGCGCGAGGCGATCATCAAGGGATCCCAGCCGCTGCGGGTTCGGTCGTGTACGTTGGCTCCGCGCTCGATCAAGACGGCGGTGATGGCGATATTGCCGTGCTCCGCGGCGAAGGTGAGCGGCGTGCAGCTGGCAACGGTACGGGCATTGACGTTGGCTCCTCGCGTCAGGAGTAGGGCAACTGTCTCGAGGTCGTCGGATTCCACGGCGATCATCAGGGCCGTCTTGCCGAACTCGTTGGCCGAATCGACCGGGACCCCTTGATCGAGCAAGGCGGCGACGGCCTCGGTGTCGCCGATCATGGCGGCGAGGCGCAGCTCCTTGCCTGGATCGGGGCTCGCGGGATCGGCCGCCTGCACGTCGGCGAGCAGCAACACGCCGAGGAGCAGCAGGAGTAAGCCGATAGCCCGTGGATGTGGCTTCGGAAGCTGGATGACACTCATGACCGTCCTCGGCGTGTTCGCTGCATGGCTCGCTCAGGCGGCGTCCGGATTCGCGGGCTTGGTCGTTCCGCCTGGACTCCGGGTTGATTCGGATGCCGCTTGGGTGTCCTCTAAGGGCGCTTTCGCAGGCTCGGCGGGCGTCGGCTCTTCCGGCTCGTCGGGCAGATGATGGGCGATCCCCTTGTGACAATCGATGCAGGTCTGGCCGCGATCCTCGGCCGCGCCGTGTCGGCTGCGGGCGGATCGGCCCTGGGCCGACAGGTCCATATCGGAGAACTCATGACAGCTCCTGCAGGTGCGCGAGTCGTTCGCCTTCATCCTGTCCCAGACGCGATTCGCCATCGCCCAGCGCTGTGCCTCGAACTTCTCCGGGGTATCGATCGTGCCGATCAATTCGTGGTAAACATCCTTGGCGGCCATGATCTTGGCGTGGAGCTTCGGGAGAAATTCCCGCGGCACATGACAGTCCGAGCAGGTGGCCTGGACACCGGAGGCATTCTTGTAGTGAACCGTCTCCTGATACTCGGCGTAGGGTACCTGCAGGCTGTGGCAGGAGACGCAGAGCTCCATGCGGTTCGAATAGGCCAGACCGCCGGACATTGCACCGGCAAATCCGATCCCCGCCAGAAACACCAGTGCCAAGACGACAAGCGACGTCCTGCGCGTGGATTTGCGGGCTTCAGACATAGACATCCTCTTTACGGCGACGACTGGTGGACGTCGTCGGCCGTCACGGCTCTTATTCTTTTGAACGCCGGACAGGCGTTTATTCTTTGACGATTCGTAATCGATGTTACGGCATCCGCACCGTGCTTGCCAAGGTGGGCAAGCGTTCGCTGATCGGTCATGGTTTCGAGGAGGCCGGCCGGTGCGGGGGCCGGAATAAGCGGATCGATCGGGTCTTGAATCGCGCCCGGCGCGGTATGCGATGTCTTTGGATCGGATCGGCCTCGGCGGACTCGACGGCCGTTGGAGGCGGTGCGGTTTAGTCGGCGTCGCGTCGTGCTCCGATCCCGCGCTCGCGCGCGAAGTCGAGCATGCGGCGAATCGGCACCAGCGCTTGTTTGCCGAGTGCCGGATCAATCAGGATCTCCTGGTCACCATTGAGCAGGACCTGCTCCAGATTCTGCAATGCATTCATGGCCATCCATGGGCAATGCGCGCAACTTTCGCAGGTCGCGCCTTCGCCGGCCGTCGGGGCCGGGATCAAGGTCTTCCCGGGTGCGAGCTGGTGCATCTTCCAGAAGATCCCGGCGTCCGTCGCGACGATGAACTCCCGGTTCGGCATCTCGACCACGGCCTTGATGAGCTGGGTGGTCGAGCCGACCACGTCGGCCTGATCCACGACTTCGCTCGGGGACTCGGGGTGCACCAGCACCGCCGCCTCGGGATGGAGCTTACGCACGCGCTCGAGCGCGAACGATTTAAACTCTTCGTGAACCACGCAGGCGCCGTCCCAGAGCAACATGTCCGCTCCGGTCATGCGCTGGACATAGTGGCCGAGATGCTTGTCGGGCGCCCAGAGGATCTTATCGCCCTGCTCGGCGAGATAGGCGACGACGGGAAGTGCGATGCTGGATGTGACGACCCAGTCTGACCGGGCCTTCACCGCTGCGCTCGTGTTGGCATAGACCACGACGGTGTGGTCCGGGTGGGCATCGCAGAAGTCCCCGAAGGCGTCGGCCGGACAGCCTTCATCGAGCGAGCAGGTGGCGCGAAGATCCGGCATCAGGATCCGCTTCTCGGGATTGAGGATCTTCGCCGTCTCGCCCATGAAGCGAACGCCGCAGACCACCAGCGTTTGCGCGCTGCTGGCGGCGCCGAAGCGCGCCATTTCCAATGAGTCCGAGACACATCCGCCGGTCTCCTCGGCGAGCGCCTGAAGATCGGCATCCGTGTAGTAATGCGCGACCAGGACCGCATCCTGCGCCTTGAGCAGGGCCTTGATCCGGTCCGTGAGCGCATTCTTCTCGGGCGTGCTCAGAGCAGGCCATTGCGGGTGCGGCGGGACCTCGATGGCGGGTCGGGACGCGTGCTCGGGTGTTCGGATGCTCATCGTGTCACCTGCAGTCGCCGTTCGATCAAGCCGCGGAGCGCGCCTTCGTGCCGGAGGTGCCCGCCGGATCTTCCGGGAAGTGCACGCTGTGAGGTTTGTGCGGCGATTCCTTCAGTCCTTTGGGGTTGGTATAGCGCTCGTTGAGCGTCTGCACGAAGTTCTCGCAGTTCTGAAGGACCTCGTTGATCTGTGCGCGGGGCTTGCCGCTCCAGCCGATCGGCCGTCCGATGATGACCGGGCGGTAGAAACGGGTGTTCTTCCTAAAGGCAGACATCAGATTTCCCGGCGGGTTCTTGCGTGCAACCTGCTTTCTCAGCCAGGGTTCGACACTCATTGCAGCCAGTTTGCGGACGGCGAAATGGGTGCCGACGGCAAGCGCAATCAACACCCCGATCAAGGCATCGCGGCCCCACGGGACCTGGCTCGTCAGCACCTCCAGCCAGGCGGGTTCGTAGGAAAGCCCGACCCAATGACCGGCGCCGATACTCCAATATAGAAACAACATACCGACAAGCGCGATGAGTGCCGCATTGACGGTCAGGGTGCGGGCGCGCCAGCGCCGCACGGCGCTTTGCAGCAGGGGCACCGCCTCGTGCCCGAAGGCGTTGGCGGTCTCGCGCAAGGCCGCGATGATGCGATAGGCGCGCTCGATCTCCACGCGCTCCATGCGCAGGAAGATCTCGCCGAGGTCTTCGTCGCGCTTCTTCTCGAAGCGCCGGCGCTTGTGCTCGTCCGGGATGGTGTTCGCGGCGTCCGGATTGTAGATGGTGTAAAAGCGGCCCGCGGTCAGGCCGGCCTCGCCGATCGCGCGCAGCCAGGCTGCGACCACGTCTTCCGGGTTGTCCTCGTTGGCTGCGGTGTCGAGCTGATTGAGGATGTAAAGAAACTTACCCGAATCGGCGCGGTGGATGGTGTCCTTCACCAGGTGCTTGAGGGTGTCGCGCATGGCACCCGGCTCGGGATGACGCGCGTCGAAAAACACCAGGACCAGGTCGGACAGACCGATCATGTGATCGCTGATGCGCAGGATCGCCGTGCGCTGGGCATCGGCGTCGAAGCCGGGCGAGTCGATCAGGATCTTGCCGCGCAGACGTTCGCTGCAGCAGGTCTTGAGCTGCAGATAGGCATCGATGCGTTTGCCTTCACCGCCGGCGACCTGCTCGATGTCGTGCGACATTTGATAGAAGGGGAAGCGCGGGTCCGAGTCGAGCGAGACACCCGGAAGCGAATGACTGACCGTTTCGGGGCTGTAGACGATGACGGTGAAGCGGTCGTCGACGGCCTGATTACCGGTGCGTTGCAGTTTCTGGCCGAGAAAATAATTGATGAAGGTCGATTTGCCCGCGGAGAAGGTGCCCAGGATCGAGATCAGCGGCCACCAGGGGATCTGGGTCGCGAATGACTGATTGGTATCGAGCAGGCCCGTCCCATAGGCCACGCGGTCGATCGCCCGGAAGTTCTGCACGGCACTGAGCAGGACCGGGTTCTCTTGCTCCAGATGAGACTCCAGCTCCTGCATGCGCTGTTGAACGGCCTCGGCGGTAGACGGCATTGGGTCAGCTCCTCGATCTGGATCAAAACGCTTCGCTCAAGGGGAAGGCGTGGCGGCAAGTGTTCGGGATCGGCGGCGTCCGAGGCGCTCGGCGTGATTGCCGGCAGGCTACAATCGTCGCGGCAACCAAGCCGATTCGGCCCCGACTCCAATGGCGCCCGATGTTACACTGAAGTTCGGCGAGATGGATAGCCGGTCGCCGGCTAGGGTTAATCGGATCGGACCGGCCTCCCGAGCACGGCGACGGCGGCATTGAATGTCGGTGTCGAACCCTTCGCTGCCGCGCGTGCTGGGCCGAGCCGG
The DNA here is from genome assembly GCF_035467215.1 of Thiocapsa sp. Classification (GTDB taxonomy): domain Bacteria; phylum Pseudomonadota; class Gammaproteobacteria; order Chromatiales; family Chromatiaceae; genus Thiocapsa. Next base: position 13,667 of record NZ_DATITZ010000019.1, read on the forward strand.
TATTCGTCGGCTTGAATGTCGAGCGTTGTCGAAGGCATACTGCGTCACTGCGCCGTCCGGAGAATGAAAAGACAACGCGGCACTGAGCAGGCCGAAGGCGCCCGGGCTCGGATGCTGCGGATCCGCAACGGATGAGCGCCGGACCCACGAGGCTGTCCGGTGTCCACGGCAGGTCCGAACGCCATAGCGCCGATCGGACGTGCGACAAAAAACCCAGCGTTTGGTGTGCGATCCGATGTCAATAGAGTTTCGAACCGCCCGTTTTGCGTGCACGCTCGCCGTTGCCGCGGCTGTTTCCTCGGGCCTGGTCCAGGCCCAGATGCAGGCCGATATCGGCGAGACCTTCGTCGTTCAGCAGGCGCAGGGCGCACCCACCGTCTCCTTGGGCGGTAGTGTGGTCCCGTATAAGGAGGTGACGCTTGCCGCGCAGCTGCCGGGGCGCATCACCTTCATCGCCGGCCGCGAGGGCGACACCTTCAAGGAAAAAGATCTCCTCGTGGCGATCGGCGACGAGGAGCTGCTCGCGAATCGACGCGCGCTGCTCGCGCAGATGGCGAGCGCCGATGCCCAACTGCGCAATGCGGGCGTTCAATACTCCAGAGAGATCTACTCGCCCCAGTCGCGCTCCGCGATGGGCGGAATGGGTCTGCCGAATCTGTTCGATCAGATGTTCACCGGACCGGCCGAGAACTTCATCGGCGAGCGCGACCGCACCGCCGAGCGCTCGGCGGATCTCTTCGCCTCCGGGATTCAGATCCAGGAGGCGCAAAACGCCATGCTGCGACTCCAGGCGGAGCTTCAGGCACTCGACTCGAAGATTCGCGATGCCCGCAGCATCGCGCCCTTCGACGGTGTGATCGTGCGCAAGCTGGTCGAGGTCGGCGACACCATCCAGCCCGGGCAACCCATGCTCAACTACGCCGACGTGGAATACCTGCAGGTCGAGGTCGATGTCCCGGCGCGCCTGCGCCCGGGCCTGCGCGACGGGATGATGGTGCAGGCCGAGCTTGATCCGGACAACCGGCGCGTGCCGGTCCGGGTGGCGCAGATCTTCCCGATGGCCGACCCGCAGCGTCACACCGTCAAGATCAAGTTCGATCTCCCGCAGGGTGTGTCCGAGCCCGGTATGTACGCCAAGGTGCTGGTGCCGGATCTGAATGCGCCCGCGCGTGCCAATCCGGTCATCCCGAGCAGTGCGGTGCGCTACAACGGCAGTTTGCCCGGCGTCTACGTCCTGAGCGAGCGGGGCGAGCCCCAGCTGCGCTTGATCCGCGTCGGCGAGGAACTGCCCGGCGGGATGGTAACCATTCTGAGCGGGCTGCGTGCCGGCGAGAGGGTACTCACGAATCCCGGTCCCCGCGTCACCGCCGGTTGGGCGAGCGGAACACCCGCGGATCGCTGACAACCGCTCCCTTCAGCCCCGGCGATCGCTACCGCGATCGCCTGCGCAATCCATGTCGCAGCGATGCGGCGCAGGCCCGGTTAATCTGGATTCGACATGAGCCAAGACGTCACATCTCCTCCGCAGGATCGCAAGGATCCCGCGTACGACGAGGACAGCCTCGGAATCGCCGGGCGCACCGCCCGATTCTTCATCCGCTCCCCGCTCTCGCCCCTCTTCTACGTCGCCATGCTGTTGATGGGCCTGCTCGGTCTCGTCATGACGCCGCGCCAGGAGGATCCGCAGATCTCGGTGCCCATGATCGACATCATGGTGCAGTATCCGGGCGCCTCGGCCCAGCAGGTCGCCAATATGGCAATGCAGCCGCTGGAACGGATGATGAGCGAGATCCCCGGCGTCAAACACGTCTACTCCGCATCGCAGCGCGGCCAGGGGATCGTGACCGTCGAGTTCGTGGTCGGGGAGAAGATGGGCCCCTCCTTGCTCAAGGTGAACGACAAGGTCGCCTCGAACATGGACAAGATCCCGCCCGGGGTCATGCCGCCGCTGATCAAGACGAAGGGGATCGACGACGTTCCGATCGTCACGCTGACGCTGTGGTCCAGGGATCTCGACAGCGACGGCATTCCCGATGTGGACGACGGACAGTTGCGTCTGCTTGCGCAGGACGTGCTGCAGGCGGTGAAGCAGGTCAAGGATACGGGCAACGCCTTCATCGTCGGCGGACGCCGCGAGGTGGTGACCGTCGACGTCCTCCCCGAGCGCCTTTCCGGATATCAGATCAGTCTGGATCAGGTCGCCCAAACCCTGGTCGGCGCCAACGCCGAGCAGGTCGCAGGCGGACTCGAGGCGAGCGGGGCGCGCTTCTCGGTGACCACCGGCGCCTTCTTGACGGGTGTAGAGGACATCAACCGTCTGGTGGTCGGGACCTTCAACAACCTGCCGATCTATATCCACGAC
>NZ_DATITZ010000020.1:0-3136 GCF_035467215.1 Thiocapsa sp.
GAATGAACCGCAATGGCTAAGTTGTTTCTGAACCGTTATTGCGCATCGGCGGACATGGCGACGCCGTGGCCTGGAGCTTCTACCCGGGCAAGAATCTCGGCGCCCTCGGCGACGGCGGGGCGGTCACCACCGACGACCCCGCGCTCGCGGACCGCCTCCGCGTCCTGCGCAACTATGGCTCGCGGGTCAAATACGTCAACGAGGTCCAAGGTTTCAACAGCCGTCTCGACCCGCTTCAGGCCGCCTTCCTCGCGGTGAAGCTCCGCCATCTCGATGCCTGGAACGACCGCCGCCGAGCGATCGCCGCCGCCTATCTGGACGGACTCGCCGACACCGGATTGACCCTGCCGCACGTGCCCGCCCGGGCCGACCCGGTGTGGCATCTTTTCGTCGTGCGCCACCCCGAGCGCGATGCGCTCCAGCGCAGCCTGAGCGAGGCCGGTATCGGCACCCTCATCCATTACCCGATCCCGCCGCACAAGCAGGACGCCTATGCCGACGCCGGCCATGCGGCGGATGCCTTTCCGCTCGCCGCGCGGATCGCCGACGAGGTCTTGAGTCTGCCGATGGGGCCGCAGAAGCGCAGGGCGGCAACCCCTTGCCGCCGAGACCTCGCAGGCAGCACCAAACGCCCGAGCGAACCGCAGACATCAGTTCCGGATACCCCCGCGGTTACCCGACCCTGTTTGTGTCGCGAAAAGGAAGCCCGATGAGCCACGACCAGAACTTCAAAAACCTGATCCTCGACGACCCGCGCGAGTCGATCGCCTTCTTCGCGGCGGTCGAGGCGCATGCGGTCGATGCTTTGGCACGCATCGTGCCAATTCGAGAGGAGCAGCTCAAGGAACGTCTGGGCGAGCGCTTTCGGGAGCTGGACGTGCCGCTGCTGGTCGAATGGCCGGACGGACGGCGCGCGGCACTCCTGTTCGTCATCGAGGAAGAGACCGACCCGCGGCGCTTCTGCATTCACCGGCTGGCGCATTACTGCCTCGACCTGGGCGAGTTGTTCAAGACCGAGCGCGTGGTGCCGGTGGTGATCTTCCTGCACCGCGGCGCCTATCCGCCGCGTCTGCGCTTGGGCAGCGAGAGCACCGCCTACCTGGATTTCCACTACCTCTCCAGCGCACTCTTCGCGATCCCCGCGCGCGAACACCTGAACAGTCGCAACCTGGTGGCACGGCTCGCGTTGCCGAGCATGGCCTTCGCGCCGGAGGAGAAACTCGCGGTCTACGCGCATGCCGTGCGCGGTCTGATCGAGCTGGAGCCCCATCCCGAGAAACGTCTGAAATATGCCGACTTCATCGACATCTATTCCGCCTTGGACGAGAATGAACAGCAACTCTACAGTCAACGGTATCCCCGGGAGGCTGCCGAAATGACCGGATTCGCAGAACGCTTTATCCAGCAAGGCATCGAGCAAGGCATCGAGCAAGGCATCGAGAAAGGTCACGCGCAAGGCATCGAGCAGGGCATGCGGCGTGGCGAAGCCCGCATGCTGACGTCCCTGTTGCAGTTGCGCTTCGGCGAGCTGCCCGAGGCCGCCCGGCAACGCATCGAGACCGCCGACCCGGACACCCTGCTGCGCTGGTCCGAGCGCGTGCTCACCGCCGAGAGCCTCGACGACGTCCTGCGCTGAAGCGAGTCCACGCGCCGGTTCGACCGGACCGGGGTGGCCCTCGTAGCGTGGGAGCGAGTTGACGATAGCACCCTCACGGCCCAACCTACGAACGGGCATGGCGGTTTCGACTGTCGGAGCACCCACACGATGAACCTCACCGTCCCCATCCCTGATCGGGCCGCCACGGCGCTAGCCGGACTGGCCAAGGCCCGCGGCCAGACTCCGGAACAAGTCATCGCACCCTAGTGGGGCATTACCTGGAAGACGCGGAGGACCTCGCCGACGCCCTAGAGGGCCTTGAGGACGGCGAGGCGCCGATACCGCTGGAGCAAGTGAAGCGCGACCTCGGTTTCTGACATGCCCTGGACGGTATCCCTCAAGCCACGCGCGAAGCGCCAGCTGGCGAAGCTGGATCGCCCGGTGCAGAAGCGTAGGGCGGCAACCCCTTGCCGCCGAGACCTCGCAGGCAGCACCAGACGCCCGAGCGATCCGGAGACCTCAATCCGGGCGCCCGTGTCGGCATGGGGATGCCGACCTACGGGAGATGTCGGCATGGGGATGCCGACCTACGGGGACGTGGCATGGGGATCCCGGAGGATAGGAGCGAAGCGTAGGGCGGCAACCCCTTGCCGCCGAGACTTCTCAGGCAGCGCCAAACGCCCGAGCGACCCGGATGCCTCGACTCCGGGTCCCCTCCGGGCACCCGTGTCGGCATGGGGATGCCGACCTACGGAAGATGTCGGCATGGGGATGCCGACCTACGAGAGCTTCCGGGCACCCGTGTCGGCATGGGGATGCCGACCTACGGAAGATGTCGGCATGGCGATGCCGATCTACGAGAGATCTCGGCATCGGGATGCCCACCGTCGGGAACGCGTCGGGATCCCGACCGACAATCCTTGACCCAAGTCGACGCCCGTGGTCTTATCCCGCCCCTGAGTTCAGCGCTTGAACCGCGCCTGTCCGAGCCAACAAACCGCCCCTCCGACAGCCCATACCGGCATGACAAGGTAGGGCGGTAGCGTGCCCGAAACGCCGTCCACCGCAGCGCCAACACACACCAAGACGATTTCCGGGATCAAGCATCCCGACTGCCGATTCCCGGAATACCGGTTGGGGCTGTAGGGCCGAATTCATTCGCCCCGACCCGATCACGCCGGTAGATCCTTTACGGGAAATCACCTTAGTCGCCCCTTGTCCGTCCTGTCGCCCCTAAAGCCCTGCGTCTTTGCGTAACACCCCGGAATGACCGAAGACCTCCACTACCGCGTCCTCAAGCACCTTGAGGCGCACCCCGACGGCACCCAACGCGATCTGGCCAAGGCGCTCGGCATCAGCCTGGGCAGCACCAACTTCTGCGTGCGCGCCCTCATCGATCACGGGTGGGTGAAGGTCCAGAACTTCCGCCGAAGCGACAACAAGCGCGCCTACGCCTACCTGCTCACCCCGCAGGGCATCGAGGCCAAGGCCCGCATCACCGCCCGCTTCCTGCAGCGCAAACGCGCCGAATACGAAGCC
>NZ_DATITZ010000021.1:0-4498 GCF_035467215.1 Thiocapsa sp.
TGATCTTCGATCATGGGGACATATTATAACCCACTGTTCGGAAATAGAAAACGTGGTTTCTGTTCAGGCACTATCTACGAAGGGCTGCGCGACATCGATATCCAGCGGGCGATGGACGAAGAATTCGGTCGCGTCGAAAACATGATGTTCATTCGTACGATTAAGACCGACGAAACGGGCAAAACAGCGCGTGACCCGGAGACAGGCGTAGCCGTAACCTCGGATGACGGCTGCTGAACCTGCGTGCAGTCCGGCGCCGTCTCGTCCGTGAGGCGACGTACGGATGTGCGCCGGGGTGTATCCGAGGAGCCTGAACGCGCACGACGGGGCGCCGACCCGGAACGGCGCCCCGAGCGGGTAATCAGGTCACAAGGCGCCGATTGATCGGATCCGCGAAATATTCGCGCGTCATCCGAAAGACCACCGGGCTGAGCAAGAGCAGCGCGACCAGATTGGGAATCGCCATCAGGGCATTGAGTGTATCGGCGACCAGCCAGATGAATTCGAGCTCCAGCGTCGCCCCGATCGGAATGACCGCGACCCAAACCAACCGAAAGGGAACGATCGCATGGATGCCGAAGAGGTATTCCATGCAGCGCTCGCCGTAGACGCTCCAGCCCAGGATGGTCGTGAAGGCGAAGAGGGCCAGCCCGAAGGTGACGACATAGCCGCCGATCGACGGCAGGCCGGCGCTGAAGGCCGCGGACGACAGGCTCGCGCCGGTCTCCCCGCTCATCCACTCGCCCGTCACCATGATCACCAAGCCCGTGATGGTGCAGATAATGATGGTATCGATGAAGGTCCCGAGCATGGCGACCGTACCTTGCTGGATCGGATCGTTGCTCTGGGCCGCCGCATGCGCGATCGGGGCGCTGCCGAGACCTGCCTCGTTGGAGAAGATGCCCCGCGCCACCCCCATTTGAATGCCCAGCATCAGGGTCGCACCCGCAAATCCGCCGGCGGCGGCCGTCGGCGAGAAGGCGTGCTGCACGATCTGATAGACGGCTTGCGGAATCTGATCGATGTTGAAGGCCAACACCACCAGGCCGCCGACCACATAGGCGATTGCCATGAAGGGAACCAGCTTCCCGGCGACTTGGGCGATCCAGCGAATACCGCCGATCAGAACCAAGCCGACCATCACGGCCATCGCGATACCGGACCAAAGCTCCGGGATCGCGAACTTGCTGCTGAGGGCGTGCGACACCGAGTTGGCCTGGACCATATTCCCGATGCCGAACCCCGCGAGCGCACCGAAGATCGCGAATGCGGTGCCGAGCCAGAGCCAGCGTCGCCCCAGTCCGTTCTTGATGTAGTACATGGGGCCGCCGACATAGTTGCCCTTTTCGTCCACCTCGCGGTATTTCACCGCCAGGACGCCCTCGGCATACTTGGTTGCCATGCCGACGAGTGCGGTGCACCACATCCAGAAGAGCGCGCCCGGGCCGCCGATCGCGATGGCCGTGGCGACGCCGGCGATGTTGCCCGTTCCGATGGTCGCCGCGAGCGACGTCATCAAGGCATTGAAAGGCGTGATGTTGCCCTGTCCCTGCGCGTGCCGACCGGCCCACAGCATGCGGAAGCCGAACCCGAGCTTCAGCAACGGCATCAAGCGCAAGCCGATCATCAGGAAAAGGCCGGTTCCCAGGATGAGAACCAGCATGGGAGGGCCCCAGACGAGCCCGTTGATCGTGCCGACCCAACTCTCGATCGTCTCCACGTGACGCATCCCCTTTCAAATGAGATCAGAAACCGGACGCAACTATACACGTCAACCCGACCAAACGCCTTTGCCCTGCCCGCCCGATCCCCGTATCCTATCGCGCACGACCGCGGGATCGAGCCCTGCCTCCGTCACGGCGAGCGTCGCCCCGGGCGACAGCGTTGAAACCGCCGCCGCTTCACGCGGTCGAACCGCGCGGCTTCCGCCCGGACGCATCATCCCGAATCACCACGCATGCCGCATCGGCGACCCCTGCCTCATGAAACTCTTTGTCGACTTCTTTCCGATTCTCCTATTCTTCGCCGCCTACAAGCTCGAAGGTATCTATGTCGCGACCGGGGTGGCCATCCTCGCCTCGGCCGTCCTGGTCGGCTGGTCGTGGATACGGCGGCGACATGTCGAGACCATGCCGCTGGTCACGCTCGGGTTGCTGGTGCTGTTCGGCGGGCTCACGCTCGCACTGCGCGACCCGATCTTCGTCATGTGGAAACCGACGATCGTGAATTGGCTGTTCGGCGCCGTTTTTCTCGGCAGCCAGTTCATCGGGAAGCAAACCCTGATCGAGCGGATGATGGGCAAGGCGATCGACATCCCCTCGGCCGTTTGGATGCGCTTGAACATGATGTGGATCGGGTTCTTCCTCGTCACCGGACTCGTCAATCTCTTCGTGGTCTATATCGGCAGCGGATTCTTCGGTGCCCAGCAGGCGCTGCTCCTCGCCTCGGGTCTGCAGGAGATCGACCTCTCGACCTGCTCCGAGAACTTCGGCGGCGACCTGCTCTCGCTCTGCAACGATGCCCAAGCGCGCGAGGACATCTGGGTGAATTTCAAGCTCTTCGGTATGATGGGAATGACGCTCGTGTTCGTGATTGCACAGGCCTTCTACCTGTCCCGCCACATGAAGGATGAACCCCGGACCCTGGAGGCCGACTGACGTGCTGTACGCCATCATCGCCGTCGATCACGACAAGAGTCTCGCGGCACGCCTGAGCGCGCGGCCGGACCATCTCGCGCGCCTTGAAGCCCTGCAGGGCGAGGGGCGCTTGGTGCTCGCAGGGCCACACCCGGCGATCGACAGCCCGGATCCCGGCGACGCCGGCTTCTCGGGATCCCTGATCGTCGCGGAATTCCCCGATCTGGCCTCAGCCGAGCAATGGGCGGCTGCGGATCCGTACAACGCGGCCGGCGTCTACCGAGAGGTCCAGGTCAAACCCTTCAAGCGGGTCTTTCCGACCTGAGACCCGATCCGGACGCCGCTCGCAACGGGCAGGCGAGCCCCCTCGCCTGCCGTCTCTCCCCATTGCAATGACGGCATCCTCGGATGCCAATGAATCCCACATACGGAAACCATTATCATGAAAACGACTCGCATCCCCCTCCTCCTGTGTGCCCTGCTGGCCGCAGGTGCCGCCGTGGCGGAGGACGCCAAGGACGCGGAGGCCCAACCGCAGGGCGACGACGTCCTGATCGCGACGGTCAACGGCACACCCTACGGTCTCGACCTCTTCCGTCTCTTCTTCCTGGAGCGCCTGCAGCAAAGTCAGGGCCAGAATTCGCCCGAGCTTCAAGAGCAGGCCTTCAACGACTTCATGAGCCTGGTGGTTGCCTCGCAGGAGGCGGCGCGACGCAATCTGGAGCAAGATCCCGAGGTCGGTGTCGCCATCGAGCTGCAGCGCATGAAGATCCTCTCCAATGCCGCACTGGCCTCGATGGCCGAGGAGATCGAGCCGACCGAAGACGAGCTGAAGAAGGCTTACGAGGACGTCAAGGAAAACGCCAGCCAGACCGAGTACAAGGCACGCCACATCCTCGTCAAGGACGAGGAAGAGGCGAAAAAGATGATCGAGGAGCTCGAAGGCGGCGCCGATTTCGGCGACCTGGCCCGAGAGCACTCGCTCGGACCGACCGGCAAGAACGGCGGCGAGCTCGAGTGGTTCGACGCCAACCAGATGGTCGCACCCTTCTCCGAGGCGGTCGCCGCGATGGAGAAGGGCACCTATACGAAAACGCCCGTCCAGACTCAGTTCGGATGGCATGTCATCGAGCTTCAGGACTCCCGCAAGGCCGAGCCCCCGAGCTTCGAGGATGCCAAGCAGCAGCTCGAGGCCCTGCTCAAGCGTCAAAAGCTTTCGGAGAAGTTGGCCGAGATGCGTAACGGCGCCATGGTGGAGCTCAACGAGGAGGTCGTGAAGGTCAAGCCGGCCGACGAGGCCGCAGCGGAAGAGTCCAAGTAAGGCATCAGGCGATTTCCGGCCACAAGCATCCCGACCGCGCGTGGCTGCAAGACTTCCAAGGGCGACTTAAGTCGCCCCTACACCCGCCCCCGTTGCCCCTCCGCCGGCTCGCACGTCGGCACACACGCGATTGTTTCACGGCATCGACACGTCGGATTGACCGGATGCGACCGGAATCACGGTTCGACGGCGTCTACGGCATTGCGTCTTCCGTCGTTTGTATTAGAATTTAATTATGATATGAAAGACGGAGAGATCCGATGATCTCTTGCACCACGCTTCGTTCGACCGTTGTCTTGTCCGCCGGCTTGCTCCTGTCCGGTATCCTGCTGCTCCTGATCGCGGAGGGCGCCGCTCGCCCGGTGCCGACCGCCCACATCGCCCTCCTCGCGGTACTCGGCGGCGCCGTGGCGCTTGGCTTCGGCTTTGCGCTCGCAGTCTCGCCTTGGTCACGGCACTATTTCGACAACTGCGAGCACTGAACCTAAACCGCGTCCAGAGCGACAAGCGTCATTTTCGTTGTGCGTTTGGCTTTGGAGAT
>NZ_DATITZ010000022.1:0-6117 GCF_035467215.1 Thiocapsa sp.
GTCGCAGCCCCAGCTGCGTCTCAATGCCTCGTCTCTCCAAGCGGGCGAGAAGAGATCGACGTCCACGCCGCGGCCGAAGACATGGACATCGTGGAATCCCTCGCGCGAAAGCTCCGCCTTAAGCTCGGCGGTGGGGACCAGGGTCGCATCCGATCGGTTGTGGAAATGGCGCAGCGTCTCGGCGATCTGATGGGTGAAGAGGCCGAGACCGTAATGTTGACTGTACTGCTGAAACTGGGTGTGAAATCCCGTTACCGTCGGGATCCCGCGACGGTGCGCGGCGGAGAGCGCGGCGTGGCCGAGTGGGCCCTGGGTCGCGATGTAGACGAGGTCCGGCGCGGCGCGGCCCCAGAGGCGGCGCAGCCGCCAATAGACCGGCAGTCCGAATCGCAGACCTCGGTAACCGGGGATCGGCAGGCCGGGGACGAGGTGTACGCCGATTCGGCCGAGCGTCGGTGCAGCCGGGTCGCGTTGCTCTCCGTGCTGTCGAGGGCGGATGAGTTGAACGGCGTGCCCGCGCTCGGCCAAGCCCTCGGCGAGATGCCGCATGGTGTGGGCGACGCCGTTGATCTCGGGCGGATAGGTCTCGGTGACGATCGCGATGCGCAGCCCGGAAACCGTATCGGTTTCCGGGGAAATGAGGTCAGGCGACATGAGCCATTCCACCCGTCGGTATGGATTCCGGGCGGCCCGGGGTCGGGTCTGCAATCGCGCCCGGGGTCGGTTCCGGACGCGCTCCGAGCGAGCGTTGCGGCAAGGCATCCGGTTGCATGCCGAGTGCTTCGACGATCGCGGTGCGGGTGCGTTCGGCGAGGAGACGCCGGGTGTTGTTGTCTTCGTCGAGCGCCACCGGCGGGAGGAAATGGACCTCTGCGGTGAGCCCGGGGTGGCGAATCACCCGCACCAGATGGGCGAGTAGGGTGTCGTCGCCGATGAAGGGCGCAACGGTGTCGGGCATCTCCTGTGCGTGGCCGCGGTAGGCGATCGCTACCGGCTGAATCCTCAGCCCGGTCTCCTGCGCAAGCGCGAAGAGACGCGGGTGGAATCGCAGTACGCCCGAGCCATCGCTTGTCGTGCCCTCGGGAAAGAGCATCAAGGTCTGCTCGCCGCCGATCTTGCGGAGCATTCCGGCAATCTCGTCGATGCGGATGGCGCCGCGCTCGACGAACAAGGTGCCCGCGGTCTCCGCCAGCCAGCCGATCAGGGGCCAATCGCGCACCTCGGCCTTGGAGAGGAACGCGATCTCGCCTTGTGCGCCGACCACGGGGATGTCGAGCCAGGAGATGTGGTTGCCGATCAGGAGACATCCTGGCTGCGCGCAGCCGCGGACGCGAATCCGGATGCCCAGAATCTCGCAGAGCCGTCGTTGCCAGCGTCGGGTCATGGCCGCGATCGGCGGCGGCCGTCGGCCGAGTCGCGAAAGGAGACCGATGTAGAGCGCGAGCGTTGCGCCTTTGCTCAAGTGAGCGAGGATCAGTGCAAGCCTGCGGATCGATCGCGCGTGCCTCATCGCGTCACAGACTCGCCGTACGATCGAAAAAATGTCGCGAGTAGGTCGGATTCAGCGCATCCACATCGAGCAGCATGAGCACATCCGCCACGCCGAAATCGGGGTCGCGACAGGGCTCTCCGCAGACCTTTGCGCCCAGCCTCACGTAGGTGCGCAGCAAGGCCGGCAGCGGTGCATCCAGGACGTCGTCGGGCACCTGCGCGGTGCGCAGCGGCACCCGCGGGACGACCCGTAAATCGGGCGAGACCATGGCGTGTCGCCGCAAGCGGTTCATGATGGCCGCGGCCTGGATGTCGTCTTCGCCGAGCGGCATGCTGGCGCAGCCGAACAGATAGTCGAACCCGTGGAGCTGGATGAAACCGGCCAGGCCGGACCAGAGCACGGCGATCGCCGGGCCTTGTCGAAACTCGGCCGAGATGCAGGTCCGACCGACCTCCAGGAGACGGCCCTTAAGCCGGGGGATCGCCCCCAAGTCGAATTCGCTCTCGGAGTAGAAGCGACCGATACGCGCGGCGTTGCGGTCGGTCAGGATCCGCGTGCAGCCGACGACCTCGCCGGTGCGCGTATCGCGCACCAGGAGGTGTTGGCAGTAGGCATCGAGATCGTCTATGTCCAGTCCGCTCGAGCCCGTCTTCAGCTTTGCGCCCAACTCCTCGCCGAAGACCCGATACCTGAGGGCTTGCGCCTCGCGGATCTCCGACTCGGACGCGGCGAGCTCGACGAAGAGGCGTTCCCCGCGCTTGGCGGTCAACGCAGACGCAGTCGCAACCATTGCATGCCCTCGGAAAAAGAACCTTTGCGTGGAGGGCAATCATAGATACGGAGTATTGCGGGCGTGTGTGGGCTGCGTGACGCCGCCGTGAACGTCGATGCGAACGCCGACGTGAGGGGCGCTGGAGGGGTCGCTGGGAGGGTCGCGGGCGGCGTTGCGCCCCGGCTTCAGGGTCTCAGCGAGATGACGGGCCAACCGCGCGACCGGGCTGTCTCGCGCAGCTGCGGATCGGGGTCGACCGCAATCGGCCGATCGACGCGTTCCAGCAGCGGAAGATCGTTGTGCGAGTCGCTGTAGAAGCTGCTCCCGTCGAGATTCTCGCGATGCTCGCGCAGCCAGGTCTGCAGACGCTCGACCTTGCCCTCCCGGAACGCCGGTTGGCCGGCGGGTTCGCCGGTGAAGCACCCGTTCTCCTCGGCAGGCAGCGTCGCGATCAGATGGGCGATTCCGAAGCGCTCCGCGATCGGTGCCGTGACGAAGGCGTTCGTCGCGGTGATGATCATGAGTGTGTCTCCGGCCTCGCGGTGCGACTCGACGAGGTCTCTGGCGGCCGGGAGCATGATGGGCTCGATCAGCTCGGCGACGAACCGCTCGCGCAGCGCTTCGAGATGCGCGCGCGGGTGCTCTCGCAGCGGCCGCAGCGAGAACCTCAAGAATTCAGCGATATCCAGGGTGCCGTCCTTATATTCGCGATAGAAGCGCTCGTTCTCGCTCTCGTAATAGTCTGCATCGACGATCCCCTCGGCGGCGAGGAATCGGCCCCACAGATAATCGGAGTCGCCTGCCAGGAGGGTGTTGTCCAGATCGAAGATCGCCAGCGCCATGTCGTGTCCTTCGGTTGATGTCTCGCGGTGCGATGCGCGTCGGCGTCCTGCGCGGATGCCGGCGTGTTGCCTCGCCTCGCCGGATGTTCGCGGAATCATACCGGGGTTTCAAGCCGTGGCGGGCGCGTTGGCCCGGTACCCGAAGACGGTGCCTCGAGGCCGTTTCCGAGGGCATGCGAAAGCCGTTGAGTGGCAATCGCTTATACAGGTGTCTGCTTGCCGGTCATGCGCCGGATGTGGAAGAATGAAGCATCATGGCCTCACGGACGCGTCTCCTTGATCGATCACGACGGTTTCAGACCCAACGTCGGCATTATCCTGAGCAATCAGGACCGGCGTCTATTTTGGGGTCGTCGCGTCGGCCAGAACGCTTGGCAGTTTCCGCAGGGCGGGATCCATTCGGACGAAACACCCGAGCAGGCCATGTATCGCGAGCTCGAGGAGGAGGTCGGGCTTCAGCCCCGGCAGGTCACCATCCTCGGCTGCACCCGCGGTTGGCTTAGATATCACCTTCCCAAACGCTACATCCGTCGGCATTGCGGTCCGACCTGCATCGGCCAGAAGCAGGTGTGGTTCATGTTGCGGGTGGATTGCGGCGAGGACGCCTTCTGTCTGGACAAGACCGACAAGCCCGAATTCGATGCCTGGCGCTGGGTGCGCTACTGGCAGCCGCTGCATGAGGTGGTCTACTTCAAGCGCCGCGTCTACATGCAGGCGCTCGAGGAGCTCGCCCCGAGCCTGTACCCGGAGGGTCCGCCCGCCCGTGAGGACGCCCAGTCCCGGGTGGTCGGCTTGATGCATCAGCGCGGACGATGACAGGGCTCGCCGCAGAGGACCTCGAGCGAGGGTCGGTCGGGCTCGACAGCGGCGCGTCGGTTGCCGGGTCCTCGGCGGCTGCAAGCCAACGCTTGCCGATGCTCGAATCGCTGCGCCGCATCGTGCAGGAGGTCAACAACGCCCCCGACCTCGAGCGCGCGCTTACTATCATCGTTCAGCGGGTCAAACAGGCCGTCGGGGCAGACGTCTGCTCGGTCTATCTCAACGATTTCGACAACCGTCGGCATGTCCTGCATGCCACCGACGGGCTGCGCGCCAAGGCGGTCGGTCGGGTGCGGTTGGAGCTGGGGCGCGGGCTGATCGGCTTGGTCAGCGAACGTGCCGAGCCGATCAATCTGGACGACGCGGTCAGCCATCCGCGCTACCAACGCATCACGGACACCGGCGAAGAGCACTATCACGGTTTCCTCGGCGCGCCCATCATCCAGAATCGCAAGGTCTTGGGCGTGCTGGTCCTGCGGCAACGCGAGAAACGCCATTTCGGCGACGACGAGGTCACCTTCGTGGTGACACTCGCGTCGCAGCTCGCCGGCGCCATCACCTTCGCACGCACCAACGGCGAGCTGGCGCGTCTGCAGGACGACGGGATCCCGCAGCGCTTCCTGCCCGGCTTGCCGGCCTCGCCCGGCATCGGCATCGGGACCGCCGTGGTGGTCTACCCGCCGGCCGATCTCAACGCCGTTCCGGATCGGCGCGCCGAGAACCTCGACAACGAGGCCAAGGATTTTCTCGGTGCCGTGGAGCATGTGGCCGAGGATCTGGACCGCTTCGCGGTGCGGACCCAGGCGCACCTCAGCGCCGAAGACATGGCCCTGTTCGACGCCTGGCGTCTGATGCTCGAGAGCGACACCCTGATCGACGGGACCCTCTCGCGCATCCGCGCCGGCAATTGGGCGCCCGGGGCGCTGCGCGAGACCATCGCCGAGCACGCCAAGGTGTTCGACGACATGGACGATGCCTATCTGCGCGAGCGCGCCTCCGACGTGCGCGATCTCGGCCGCTGCATCCTGACCCATCTGCAGAAGTTGACCGCGGCGCCGATCCAATACGTGCCCAACACCATCCTGGTCGGCGACGAGCTCAGCGCCATGCAGATCGCCGACGTCCCGCGCGAGATGCTGGCGGGGATCGTCTCGACCACCGGCTCGGGCTCCTCGCATGTCGGCATCCTGGCGCGCGGGATGGGCGTGCCTGCGGCGATGGCCGTTGCCGACCTGCCGGTCGGGCGCGTCGAGGGACGCGAGCTGGTGGTGGACGGTTACCGCGGGCGAGTCTATGTCGCGCCCGGCCCGACCGTCCGCGCCGAGTATCAGCGTCTTGCCGAGGACGACGCGGCCCTGACCAGCGAGCTGCAGGCATTGCGCCATCTCCCGGCCGAAACCACCGACGGCTATCTGGTGCCGCTCTATCTGAACACGGGGCTGGTCTCCGAGGCGCGTCCGCTCGGCATCGAGGAGTCCGCAGGTGTCGGGCTCTACCGCACCGAGCTACCCTTCATCGTGCGCGATACCTTCCCCGGCGAGGCGGCGCAGATGTCGAACTATCGACAGGTGCTCGAGCTGTTCGCGCCGCGGCCGGTGACCATCCGCACCCTGGACATCGGCGGTGACAAGCCGTTGCCCTATTTTCCGATGCACGAGGCCAATCCATTCTTGGGCTGGCGCGGCATCCGCATCACGCTCGATCAGCCCGAGATCTTTTTGACCCAGGTGCGCGCCATTTTGCGCGCGTCCATCGGGCTGGATAATCTACAGATCCTGTTGCCGATGATCAGCACGGTCGGCGAGGTCGACGAGGCGCTGCTGCTCATCCATCGCGCGCACGAGGAGCTGCTCGAGGAGGGCTATCAGGTCCGCTTGCCGCCGATCGGCGTGATGATCGAGGTCCCGGCTGCCGTCTATCAGTGCGAGGCGTTGGCGCGACGGGTCGATTTCCTCTCCGTCGGGACCAACGACCTGACCCAGTATCTACTCGCGGTCGATCGCAACAATGCCCACGTCGCAAAGCTCTACGACGAGTTTCACCCCGCGGTGCTGCGGGCACTGTTGCAGATCCTTGCGGGCGCGCGGGTGCATGGTCGCGAGGTGAGCGTCTGCGGCGAGATGGCCGGAGATCCGCTTGCAGCCTTCCTCTTGCTCGGGATGGGCGTACATAGCCTCAGTATGGGCGCCGGG
>NZ_DATITZ010000023.1:0-4345 GCF_035467215.1 Thiocapsa sp.
CAGAGACACCAGGGTCTCCACGGTCGGCTCCTCGCCGTCCACCTGGTTCGGATGCACACCGACCGAGACGGCGACCTGCGCGAAGGGATCGACCAAGCGTCGCATGTCCGGATAGTGCTCCAGATCGATCGAGACGCAGAGCATGTGCGTGACGCCCGCATCGGCGGTCGCCTGCATGAGCCCGGAGAAGTCGCCCTCGTAGCGGCGAAGATCCACGCGATCGAGGTGACAATGGGAATCGACGAGCATTCACTCTCCTACAGGGTTTGGCCTACCCGGTTTGGCCTACATCGTGTGTGTCGGGCGATCCGAGTTGAGCGCACCGACGAGATAATCCTCGATCTTGCGACGCGCCATACCCTTGTCCTGTTCACTGAATTGCACGCCGACCCCGATCGCACGACTGCCCTCGGCACCCGGCGGGGTGACCCAGACCACCTTTCCCGCAACCGGGATGCGGTCGGTCTCCTCCATCAACTGCAGCAGGAGAAAGATCTCGTCGCCGAGCTGGTAGCGTTTCGTCGTCGGGATGAAGAGCCCGCCGTTCTTCACGAAGGGCATGAAGGCAGCATAGAGCGCAGCCTTGTCTTTGATCGCGAAGCTGAGGATACGCTGCTGTCCCGCGAGGGACCCGGTGGACGCGCCAGGTATCGCCATGGGTCAAGATCTCCTGAGGGGTTGCCCCGCGCCGACGCGGAGCCATTCGATCGACAAGGATTCCAACACCAGTTGTGGGTTTGCCCTGGTTTCCACCAGGGCACGGGCACGCAGGACGCGTTGCAGAAGCCGATGCAGCGCGGCCGGCTCGAGCCGCCGAGCGAGCGCGCGCAGGGCTTCGCGTTGATCCGGATTATCGAGCCGGACCGGCTGCTCGCTTGCGGCCAGACGCACCAGATCGACCAGCCATCCGGCCAACCAATCCAAGCATAGCCGTGGGCCGAGGCCGTTCCAAGCCGATGCCTCCATGAGCGGGTCGCGCTCGCCGCGGGCGATCGCGAGAAACCCGGCGATCCGCTCGCGGCGCTGCTCGAGCCGCGCGTCGTCGAGCTCGTCCAACGCACGCAGCGGTCCGCCATGCGCCAGGCAGAGGCGCAATGCAGCGGTCTCATCCGGGATCCGTCCGGATAGCCACGCCAGGGCATCCGTCGTGGACGGCGTCGGGATACGGATCTGCCCGCAGCGGCTGCGGATGGTCGCGGGTAGACGGCCGGGCTGCTCCGTCACCAGGACGATGAGCGCAGCACCGGGCGGCTCCTCGAGTGTCTTGAGCAGCGCGTTGGCCGCGGCGGCGTTGAGATGATCCGCCGGGTCGACGAGGGTGACCTTCCATGCGGCCCGGCTCGGGGTCAGCGCACCACGCTCCACGAGCGCGCGAATTGCCGCCACCGGGATTTCCTCGGATTTCGCCTCGGGATCCGGGCCGACACGCAACAGATCGGGATGACTCTCGGCGGCGATCAGGGCGCAATCCGCACAGCGTCCGCAGGCGAGTCCGTCCGCCATCGGCGCATCGCACAGCATCGAGCGGGCCAGCAGCTCGACGAGATGGCGCTTGCCGATGCCGCGTGGACCGCTAAACAAGAGGCCATGCGCGAGTCGCCCGTCGCGGCGCGCCTGATCCAAGCGCACCCAATCCTCCGCCAGCCAGGGCAAAGGTGCATCGAATGCGAGCGGTTGCGGGCCGGTCACACCGCGGCTCCGGACGCTTCGGCGGTCGCGCCCCGACGGGTCTCGACGAGGGCACGCAACGCTTGCCCCGCCTGCTCGCCGACGACGCTCAAGGGTGCAGCCGCATCGATCAGACGGTAGCGCTCGGGGCTCGCGCGGGCCCGCTCGAGATAGACAGCTCGCACCGCAACGAAGAAGTGCAGGGTCTCCGACTCGAATCGATCGGCGGCCCCGCGACCGCGTGCGCGCGCGAGCCCGAGCGCCGGCTCGAGATCGAACAGGAGGGTCAGATCCGGGCGCAAGTCGCCCTGAACCAGCGTCTCGAGCACCGCAATGCGCTCCGGATTCAACCCGCGCCCGCCCCCTTGGTAGGCATAGGTCGCGTCGGTAAAGCGATCGCAAAGCACCCAGGCGCCGGACTCCAGTGCGGGACGGATCGTCTTGGCGAGATGCTCGGCGCGTGCCGCGAACATGAGGAGCAGCTCGGCGGTGTCGTCCATCCCGGTGTTGGCCGAATCGAGCAGCAGGACACGGATCCGCTCGGCGATCGGCGAGCCTCAGGGCTCGCGCGTCGTCACGACCGCGATCCCCAGCGAGGACAGGAGCGCCGAGAGACGGGCGATGTGTGTGGACTTCCCCGCACCCTCGATGCCTTCCAGGGTGATGAAGCAGCCTCGCGCCGGTTTCGGATTGATCGCGGTCGCAAGGCTCATGGCTCACCCAGGATATAGCGCCGAACGGCTTGGTTGTGCGCATCGAGCGTGGCGGAGAAGACATGTGTGCCGTCGCCGCGCGAGACGAAATAGAGGCTGTCGCCGTCCGCGGGGTTGAGGACCGCATGGATGGCTGCGCGGCCGGGCAAGGCTATGGGCGTCGGCGGCAGGCCGTCGATCACATAGGTGTTGTAGGCGGTGGCCTCGCGCAGATCGGCGCGCCCGATCCGACCCTCGTAACGCTCGCCCATGCCGTAGATCACGGTCGGATCGGTTTGCAGGCGCATCCCTTTACGCAGTCGGCGCACGAAGACACCCGCGATCTCCGGGCGCTCGTGCGCCGCGCCCGTCTCCTTCTCGACGATCGAGGCGAGGATCAGGGCCTCGTATGGGCTCTCGATCGGCAGCCCCTCGCGACGTCCCGCCCACTCCTCGCCGAGGACCTCCTCCATGCGATCGAAGGCACGCTGCAGGACCGACAGGCGCGGCGTGTCGCGCGGGAAGCGGTAGGTGTCCGGGAAAAGGCGCCCTTCCGGGTGCTCGCCGGGACGGCCGAGCTTGGCCATCAGATCCTCGTCGGACAGAGTCGACAGCTCACCGCTGAAGCGATCCTGTGCCTCGATCGCCGCGACCGCCTGCCGAAAGGTCCAGCCCTCGACCAGGGTGACGGCATGCTGCACGACCTGGCCCGAGGTGATACGCGCCAAGACATCGACCGGGGTCATCCCGGCGGTCAACTCGAACTCGCCCGCCTTGATCCGAGCCTGATCGCCTTGCCGGTAGGCCAAGGCGATGAAGTAATAGGGGTGTTTCAGAATGCCCTCGTCGGTCATCCGACGTGCCAATCCACGCAGCGAGGTCCCGCGCGGGATATCGAGGATGGCACTCTCCTCGGGCAAGGGCACCGGCGTCTTGATGAAGGTGCCGTAGTCGAGCCAGAGACCGGTGCCGATCGCACCTGCGGCGAGCATCAAAACAAATAAGACGCGTGCAATCATGGATCCGGCCATTCCGATGTATGCGCCGTTCGACGGACGGCGCTCAAGAGATCAAGCGGCAGACGGTCGGGGTCGAGCACCCGATCTGCAAGACGGGAAACCGGCCAGACGCCGATACGCGCGTTCGTGAGGAAGAGCCCGACCGCCTCATCGATCATCCTTCGGGTGACCGGTCTCTCGACACAGGCGATGCCGGCCCGCGAGGCTGCTTCGATTGCGACCGCACGCACCGTTCCGGCAAGGCCGCTCCGCGTCACCGACGGGGTGACGATCGCGGCACCGTCCCATACAAATAGATTCGTCATCGTCCCGCCCACGACGGAACCGGCATCGTCGCACATCAGACCCTCGGCGATCGTCGGGTCATCCCATTCACGCCGCGCAAGCACCGCGTCCAAGCGGTTGAGATGTTTGATCCCGGCCAAATGCGGATTTACGGATGCGGGGGTTTCGCAAAATCGAACCGCGACACCGCCGTCCACACAGGAATCGGCACTCGCGGACGAGGCATAAGACAGCAGGATACGCCGGGGGTGCGGAGAGACGGGTGGTCGATAACCGCGACCGCCGACACCGCGGGTGACGATCAGCTTCAAGAGGCCGTGATCGAGCTCGGTGCCGATCCGGACGGCCTCGTCGCGTAAGATCGATGGAGACGGTCTCGGAAGCCCCAGCCGATCGGCGCCGAGCGCGAGACGCGCCATATGGTGGTCCCACAGACAGGGCCTGCCGTCGCGGATCAGAATGGTCTCGAATAGACCGTCGCCGTAATGCAGTCCACGATCTCCGACGGAAATCCGGTCCTGCTCGATCCCATCCACCAGGACACGCCGAATCCCTGCACCCGCGACGCTATCGTCGTCCGACGGACCGGCAATCGGAGACGAAGGCGACAAGCCGACCAAGCGACGTCGACCCCGTCCCCGACGGCAACCCTAAAGCCGACGAAAGGCCAGGGTGCCGTTG
>NZ_DATITZ010000024.1:0-10018 GCF_035467215.1 Thiocapsa sp.
TGCGATGTTGCCCAAGAGACGCCGCCGAGCGGCATCGAAGCCGTCGTGGCGACGCGTCGCGAACACCACTACCGCCGGGACGGGCGTCTGCGTCTGCGCGGTGAGCGGTAAGAAGATGGCGTCGCGCATGCCGAGGGCGACGAGGTGAGCTAGAAATTCGTAGGCGGGATTCTCGCGCACCCGGGTGACGGCATCGGCGACATGGATGGGCGCGGCGTCGGCCAGCGCGCATTCCAGGAGCGTGCCCTGCAAGCGGTAAAGCCGCCGATCGCTCGGCTGTGGTCTGCCGTCCAGCCAGCCGGTCTCGACACGCGCATTGGCGCGGGCATCGTCGATGAAGACCACCCCGATCCAGTCGAACCCGAGCAGATCTCGAAACTCGCCGCTCAAGAACCCGACCAGCTCGTCGAGATCGCTGCCTTGCTGCAGGCGGCGAATGAGCTGATGCAGAAGATCGAGCCGGACCGAAAGGCGATTGAAGCTGCCGGTCAGGTCCCGGATCTCGGTGGTGCCCTCCACCGGGAGGCGATGCCCGAAATCACCGTCGGCGACGCGTTGGAAGCCGGCGATGGTGCGCCGCAGGGGGGCCAGGACCCGAAAGTGCAGCACGATCAGCAGAGCGACCGCGACCAGGGCCACGACGACCGCCAGGCCGAGCGCGCCCTGGACCACCTTGCGATACTCGCTTGCGGTCCAATCGCGCAGTGCCCGGGTCAGCGTCGCCGTGGCATCGCCGAGGACGGCATGCTCGGCGATGACGTGCTCGGCCGCCCATTCCAGACGCGGCTCCTCGGTGTCCTCGCCCATCGCCTCGAAGAGCGCTTGGCGCCACGTCTCCCAGTCCTGCTCCAGGTCCCGGATAGCGACCGTCACGCCGCTGCCCAGACGCGGCATCATCCAGGGCAACGGGGTCGGCACATCATGGCTGAAGTCGCCTTTCATGAAGGCGTCGACGACCTGATCGAAGGTCGCGACGTGGGTCGTCAGATCCCGGTAGTAGAGCCGCACATCGCGGTAGTAGGTGGGATAGTCGCGAGGTGCATTCTGCTTGTAGTTCATCCCTTGGGTATGGATCTGCTCCGCGGTCAGCTCGAGCCGTCCGGCGATCTCGACCAGGGCGTCGTAGGCCAACTGACGCTGAAAGGCCCCGACGGCGTAAAGACCAGCACCGGCAAAGAGCAGGACCAGGCCGAGGAAGGCGGCGCTGAGCTGAAAGCCGAGGCTGGAGAGGCGCTGAGCGAGACTCATGTCAGGGGGCACTCAGCAGGTTGTCCCGAGCAAGACCCCCTTGGTGCGTAAATCCTCCATCAATCCGGCCCCGAAGGCGATGACCTGCTCGGGATCCGGATGGCCGAGCTCCGCTGCGATGCGTCCGAGCACCTCGCGCCCGGTCTGCGTGCTCGACTCCTCTTCCAGCAGGATCAACAGACGCTGCGTGACGGCGTTGATTTCGAGAAAGGCAATGTCGTCCTCGGGCGTGCGATAGACCACCAGATGCGTCGGGTCCGGTGGCGGCGCATCCGGTCGGCAGCCCGGCCCGATACGATGGACCGGGAAGCGATAGCTGAGATTCCAGGCCAGCGGCGAGACCACCGGGCGGCCGTCGAGCAGGTCGCCGGTCGGATCGATGCGGGTGCGGTCCGGCTCCGCGTCGCTGATCTGCAACGCCAGCTCGACCCATTCGTAGTGCGCCAGCTCCAATAGAAATGGTGGGTCCCGAGGGTCGCCCGCGCGGGCGCTCTGCAAAAAGTCGAGAAACTCCTGTCCCAGCTCCAGGAAGAGCGGCGTCTTGGCGCGATGACGGACGAAGAAGTCCCGGATCAGCGCATCCCAGTGCGCGTCGGGCAAGATCCGGCGCAGCACCGGAAAGTTGCCCGCGAGCAAGGCCGAGACGTTGTTGAACACCAGATCGCGATAGATCGCCATGCGGCGATCCTCGACATCGTCCGGTCCGAGGACCCTTGCGGGATCGCGCAGATGTGCGGCGAAGGCGCGCTGGCGTTGGATGAAATCGGGTTGGATCACATCGGCTTGCTCAGGCATCGGCCGCGTACCGAGTCGATCGCGCCGCATGGATCTGCTGGATCTGTTTGATCCGATCCACCTCCCGCACCAGCTCATCCAAAGGCGGGATGTTGAAGTCACGCTCCAGTAGCGTAGGGAAGACCCCGAAGCGCGCGTAAGCCAGATCCAGCAGCTCCCACACCGGGTCGATGACGTCCGCGCCGTGGGTGTCGACCCGTAGATCCTCGGCCTCCACATAGTGGCCGGCGATATGGCCGTAGCGGATGCGCTCCCCCGGCAGGGCGGCCAGGAAGGCGCGCGGGTCGTAGCCGTGGTTGACGGCGTTGACATGGATATTGTTCACGTCGAGCAGCAGTTCGCAGTCGGCCTCGTCGAGCACGGCCTTGATGAACTCGATCTCGGACATCTCCTGCCCCGGCGCGCCGTAGTAGGAGACGTTCTCCAGGGCGATGCGCCGCTCCAGGATCTCCTGCACCCGACGGACGCGCCCGGCGACATGCCGGACGGCCTCTTCGGTGAAGGGGATGGGCAGGAGGTCGTAGAGATGGCCGTCGTCGGAGCAGTAGCTCAGATGCTCCGTATAGGCGCGGATCCCGTGCTCGTCCAGGAACGCCTTGATCTGTCGCACGAAGTGCAGGTCGAGCGGGGTCGGGGCGCCGATCGAGAGCGACAGCCCGTGACAGACGAAGGGATGGCGCTCCGTGAGCGCGCGCAGGCGGCGCGCGTTCACGCCGCCCATGCCGATCCAGTTCTCCGGGGCGATCTCGTAGAAGTCGACCTGCTCGGGAGGCCGCTCCGCCAGGGTGCTCAAAAAAGAACGCCGCAGACCGAGACCGGCGCCGTGAACGGGGTAGGGTTCTGGAGTCATGCCGTCGAGAGGCTCCGTTTTGAATCGTGATACGAATAAAGACCGCGCAATCGGAGGCGATCTTTCGGTCGCGATCTACTCGACGGTCGCCGCGACGATCTCGGCGAGCACGGTGTCGATGTTGTCCAAGACGGCCGCACAGTCGCCGAGGCCGTGCCGGCTATCGAGCCAGGCCGGCGCGTTGTAGGCCACCTGGGTGATGCCGTCGGCCCCTTCCCAAATCAGCAGCTTCAGCGGCAGATCGATCGCGACCGTCGCGTTGCAGTGCATCAGTCGCGTGCCGGCCGTCGGATTGCCGAAGATCAGTAGCTCGGTCGGCGGCAATTCCAGACCCGCCTTGGTGGCCCCGGCCGCATGGTCGATGCGGGCGAAGACCCCGAGACCGCGCCCGGCGATGGCGGCCTCGGCACGATCGGCGGTTTCGGCGACCCCGTGCGGGCTGATTGTCGCCACCAGGCCATTGCTCGGTCCATCGCCGGCAAGTGCCCACGACGCGGAGTAGATCAAGATCAAGACGAGGCCAAGAAATCCGAGTTTCTGCATCTGTTCGGTGCTCCGGTCAGCGCGGGCGTATCGCCGCATCCCGAGTGTGCCTGATCCCGGGCACCACGTCCGGTGCCGTTCGGCAGACGGTGTCCAGTAGATCCAACAATAATCGTATCGGCACCGGCTTGATCAAGACCGCATCGACGCCCGGCGGCCGATGGCCGCTCGCGCCGATGCCATGGCGGCCGCTGCAGATCGCCACCAGGGCGGCGGGGTGATCTGCACGCAGCGCCTCGGCGAGCACCACCCCGTCGCCGTCGGGCAGATCCGCATCCACCAAGGCCAAGTCGAAGCCGGCCGCGGCGACGATCGTGCGCGCCGCCGCGCGGGTGCGTGCGAGCAGGGGACGGGCGCCATGCTCCTCGAAGGTCCAGGTCAGAATCCGGCCCAGGGCGCGATCGTCCTCGACCAGCAGGACACGCGGCCGGCGACGCTGACACGCGGTGAATCGGTCGACGGCATCGGCGGCGCTCATCCCCGTTCCCCCAAGCAGGCGCGCAGCTTTTGGCGCGCCCGAAACAGGCGCGTGCCCACGCCGGCCGAGGTCAGGCCGAGTCGATCGGCGATCTCCTGCTGCGACAAGCCGTGGAGCACCTGCAGCACGAGCGGCTCGCGATACTCGACGGGCAGGTTACGGATGGCGCGACGCAGGACGAAGGCCTCGGTGGAGGTGTCGTAGGCGACATGGCTGTCGGGGAGCTCTTCGGTCGGGATGTCCGAGACCTGGCCTTGGGCGCGCTGGAAGCGGCGGGCGTTCTCGCGCCGCACGATCGTGAAGAGCCAGCCCTTCACCGCGTCGCGGTTCTGCAGCCTGTCCAGCGAGCGCCAAGCCCGCAGCAGGGTGTCCTGCACCAGATCCTCGGCGATGTGGAGGTTGCCGGAGAGTCTGTAGGCATAGCGATGCAGATCCCGGCCGTAAGTCTGCACCAGCGCGGCGAAGCCGGGCGTCTCGGGTGTTGTCCGGGGCAGGGCGGTTTCGGAGAGTGCGGTGTTCATGGCGATGGTCCGGCGATGGAGTGGAGTCGCCGAAACCCTGCCATTTGTCGTGCCAGTCTCTATCGCTTTGAAAAACAGCGTCTTTCTCAGGGGCGCCCGGATTCGCTTGAACGAAGCGTTGTAACGAATCGTGACGACGCCCGGCCCCGTCGCGCGTCCTGTCACGATTCGTCGCATCTGCCCGACGCCCGGACCCCGCCGGTGCGCTCCTCACGCCGCGTCGCGAAAGAGACCGATCCCGAGTCGGGTCCTATCCCCCGAGAACCGTCGAGAAGCCCCGTCAAACCCGCCGAGATCTTTACCGCGGCGCGCCGGCCTTGAGCGTGCGCCGCTGCTTGCCCGACAGCCCGACAAACCAAACCCAACCCAATCCAACGCGATGAGGATCGACCCATGATCACGCTCGCCCGCCGACTCCAAGGCCTGCTCGACACCACCCGCGCACTGGATTTTCTGGCCCCGCTGACCCTGCGGCTCTATCTGGCACCGGTCCTCTGGATGGCCGGGACCAAGAAGTTCGCCGACTTCGACAGCACCGTGCAATGGTTCGGCAACCCTGACTGGGGCCTGGGTCTGCCGTTCCCGGCGCTCTTGGCCTTCCTCGCCGCCGGCACCGAGGTCCTGGGTGCAATCCTGCTGGTCGTCGGTCTGGGCGTGCGTTGGATCTCGCTCCCGCTGATGGTCACCATGGTCGTCGCCGCAGTGACGGTGCATTGGCAGAACGGCTGGCTCGCCATCGCCGAGGGGACCGGGTCACTCTTTGCAAGCGATCGCACGATCGGCGCCATCGAGCGACTCGACCGCGCCAAGGACATCCTGCGCGAGCACGGCAATTACAGCTGGCTGACCGAGAACGGCAGCCTGGTGATCCTGAACAACGGCATCGAGTTCGCCGCGACCTATTTCATCATGCTGCTCGCGCTCTTCTTTATCGGCGCCGGGCGCTATCTGAGCGTCGACTTCTGGTTGTCGCGTCGCTTCGCCGGGGCGGCGACCGAGCGGTCCGTCGGGGTGAGGTGCGCCTGAATGCGCATCGACACGTCGATCCTTCCTTGCACATCCGATCGGCCGGGCGTGTCGCCGCTTCGCGACGACCGTCGGCGTCACTTCCGGCCGATACTCTGCGCAGTTGGGACGTCTTGAGCCTGATGTTGTCGGGGGGCACCGCCGGCGATTCGATTCCAAGCGACCCGATTCCAAGCTATCGGGCTACTTTGGAGGAATTCCAGGCCGAGCAGGCGAAGACCGGCGGAGCCCGTTTCAGCGCGCAAGACCGCGCTGGCATGGAACGGGCCGCGCGCGACCTGGCCGCAACAATGCCCGAGCGCGAGCCCGGGCTCGCGCTCGGCCAAGTGGCTTCGAACTTTACCCTGCGGAACGCGTTCGGCGAGCCGTTGCGCGTGCGCGATCTCCTCGCCGAGGGGCCGGTGGTGCTCACCTTCTACCGGGGTGCCTGGTGTCCGCCGGCCGACCCGCTCAGGGAAGCGAGAAGGGTGGCCGCGTAGCGCTCGAGCAACAGCCCCAAGGCGCCGGCGATCACCAGACGACCTCGCGCTGGATCCTCCGGGCGATGGGCGTGACGGGCTCGTCGGGCGTGCCGACGATCGCAAGACTCCCGCGCCCGGCCGGAATCAGCAGTCCCTCGAAGCCTTCCGATCGGATCGGCGCGCTGCGCCCGAGCGGTGTGTTCGGCATGAGCAAGAGTGTGACGAGCCCGGCCGCTCCGGTGAGCACCAGATGCAGGCCGTCGTGGTTGGCGATGCGACACCGGGCCGCGTAACGGACCGGTTCCAGTCCGGTGCCGAGTGCCTGCGGATCGAGGCGTAGGCCGAGGGAGACGAGCAAGAGTGTCACGGTCGGCTGCGGAACCTCGCCACCGGTCTCCAGCGCGGCCGGCTCGGCGGCGATATGGTCCAAAACCGCGGTGGCCAACGGGGTGTGCGACGGCGCTGTCGGCCAACCCGGCTGCAGGTTGTCGCCGAGCCAAGCGATCAGGCCGAACTCGAGCAGCGCGGTTGCGGCGAGCGCTGGGAGAATCATGCGGAGCCGTCGTGGCCGCTCGCATCGCCCGGCGGGTGGCACCGGGTGCGTCTCGACCTCTTCGGACAACAGGGTGCGCAGCCTGTCTTCGAACGCGCGCGCACGTGCACGCTCGGCCGCGCAGGCCGGGCAGCGGGCCGCATGTCGAGCATCCTCGGCATCCTCGCGCGCGGGGTCGACCAGGAGTCGACGACGGAAATCACGGCAGTTCATCGATGGTGCTCGTTAAACCGCGCCCGGCGCGGTATGCGATGTCTATGGATGGGATCGGCCGCGGCGGATGTGGCGACCGCATGAGTCGGCGCGGTTTAAGGCCTTAAAAAATAATAAAGTTTAAACCGCGTCTCACCGAGATCCAGGACATCTCCGAAGCTAAACTCAACATGAAAATGACGCATGTCGCTCTGGACGCGGTTTAAGATGCCTGGCGAGCGACACCGAATCAGGCGCATCGGGCCGTCTTATCTCCACAAGACCCGGCGCGCAGGCGATCTCTTGCACGCCCGTGCGCGCGACCGTACCCTGACCTTCAACCCGGAGACGGCGCTCGACCGCGATGCCCCGACAACTGCTCATCATCGAAGACGATCCGGCCTTGGGCCAGATGCTGGCGATGCATTTCGAGGATGCCGGCTTCGCGGTCGAGGTCGCGCAGTCCTGTCGTTCGGGCCTCGAGCGCGTGCAGGCGGCGCCTGTCGACCTGGTGCTGTTGGATCAACAGCTCCCGGACGGGCAGGGGAGCGACCTGATCGCACCGTTGCTGAAGGCGGACCCGCATCTGCCCCTGATCATGATGACCGGCCGGCACGACCTGGAGCTGGCGATCGAGGCGATCCAGCGCGGTGCCGCGGACTTCGTGCACAAGCCGATCAAGGTCGCCGAGCTGCAGCAGACGGTGGAGCGGCTGCTGCGCCAACGCAAGGCCGCCGAGCAGGCGCCGGCGCGCCTGGAGGCCGGGCCGGGTGCGGCGCGCGACCTGATCGGGCGCAGCGATGCCATGCTGGCGGTGAGCAAGAGCATTGCGTTGAGCGCCCGCAGCTCCGCCACCGTGCTCATCAGCGGCGAATCCGGCACCGGCAAGGAGGTGGTGGCGCGCCTGATTCATCAGCACAGCGGTCGAGCCGGACCCTTCGTCGCCGTCAACTGTGCGGCCATCGTCGAGACCCTGCTCGAGAGCGAGCTGTTCGGTCACGAGAAGGGGTCCTTCACAGGTGCACAGTCACGCAAGCTCGGCAAATTCGAGCAGGCGAGCGCGGGCACCCTGTTCCTCGACGAGATCGGCGAGCTCGCCCCGACGCTGCAGGCCAAGCTGTTGCGCGCCCTGCAGGAGCGTGTCTTCCAACGCGTCGGCGGCACCGAGACGATCGCGACCGACGCCCGCGTGGTCGCCGCGACCAACCGGGATCTTATGGCCGAGGCCGCGGCCGGGCGCTTTCGCGAAGATCTGGCCTATCGGCTCAAGGTCATTCAGATTCAGATGCCGCCGCTGCGCGAGCGACGCGACGACATCCCGCTCCTGGTCGAAGGTCTGCTCACGCGCATCGCCGAGCGTCTTGGTCAAGCGCGACCGCGCATCGCCGAGACGGCCTTGGCGCAACTGTGCCGCCACGACTGGCCCGGCAACGTGCGGGAGTTGGAGAACCGCTTGACGCAAGCGATGGTGCAGGCGCGCACGGGTCTGATCACGGCCGATCTGCTCGCGCTCGACGCTGAACCCACGACCGCTCCAGGCCCGTTCGAGACCGGTGTGCAGGGCAAGCCGCCCGAGAGCCAGGTGCTGCGAACACTCGACGCGGTGGAGGCCGAGCACGTCCAACGGGTCTTGGACCACACCGGAGGACACAAGGGCAAGACCTGCGAGATCCTCGGCATCTCCCGCCCGGCGTTGGATCGCAAGATCGAGAAGTATGGGCTGCGGATGCCCTAGTGGAGCAGTGCAGAGATTCCGAGACCGTCCGAGATCCTTGTCCTTGTCGTTGTCGTTATCGTAATCGTAATCGTCGTCGCATCGATGGTCGATTACGACAACGACAACGACAACGAACGGTCTCGATACATCTGCCGTGCTGCACTAGCCGAGCTGAGCGCGGCGCGTAGGTATCTGGAAATCCGGACAATCTGAGATCGTCACCGAGGTCCGGGTTGAGCGGTTGCAGGACTCGGCGTCAACGCGCCCGGCGGATCGCACAAGCGCGATCCGCCGGGTCGGATTCAAACGTGGCCGTGGCGCCGCGGCGTCCGCTCACGGACTCCGGCGGCGTCCCGGCATCGCCCTTATTTCGCCTTGTCGGCGCCGCATTTACCTTCCCCGCACTTGCCTTCCTTCTCCTTGTCGGCGCCGCATTTGCCTTCGCCGCACTTGCCTTCCTTTTCCTTATCCGCGCCGCACTTGCCTTCGCCGCACTTGCCCTCGGTGTCCGCTTCGGCGAGCAGCATATAACCGGCGTCGAGGGACTGGGCGGCGAAGGGGTTGCCGGCGGCCTGCGCGAGGCCGAAGGCACCGAGGCTGCCGACAAGGGCGGCACCGACGAGGGCGGCAGCGGGGGTGATCGTCTTCTTGGTCATGATTTCAATCCTAAAAAGGGTTTAAGGTCGGTGTTCGGGGCGTGGCCTCGGAGTGCCGCATCCCTGAGGTGTGTCTTGTGATGGCCGGGGCGGGTCGCCCGGGAGCCGTCTCGCAGTCGCGAACCCGCTGCTCGGCCATCACAGCTAAAGACCCGGGAGAAGGCTCGGTTCTTTCATCCTCGTCGCCAGGTCTGAAAACGCGCCAGCCAGGCCAGCGCGATTTGCGGCGCATGCGCGCGTTTCCAGTTCCCGGCGGCGTATTTGGCCGCCTCGCTCGTAACTTCTTAAAAAGTAGTGGCAAGGAAACCAGTAAGCTACGAAAATAAGCTTCACTGCAGGACAAACTGTCGCCCCTGAGCACTTCATCTGTCGAGCATGGCTGATCCGAATCCACTGCCGGTGATTCCCGAAGCGGAGCGCACACCGCTGGTCGAGCTTCTGCTCGCGCGGATCGAGCAGCTGCTTGAAGAACAGCGCCGGCAAGCCGAGCTCATCGGGCAGTTGCGCGACGAGATCGCGGTGCTCAAGGGCGAGAAGGCGAGACCGAAGTTCAAGCCCAGCGGGATGGAGCAGCAGACCGAGCCCGAGACTCCCGAGGGTGACACCGACGGTGACACCGGGACCGAGGCCGGTGACGAAACCGGTGGATCGCGCAAGCGACCGGGATCGGCGAAGCGGCGCAAAACCGCGCAGCTCACCATCCACGACACCGTCGGGGTCCCGCCCGGCGTGGAGTTGCCGGCGGGATCGCGCTTCAAGGGCTACCGCGACTTCGTCGTTCAGGACCTGCGCATCACCCCGCACAACACCCGCTATCGCCTGGAAGTGTGGCAAACCCCGGACGGCGAGCAGCTGGTCGGGACGTTGCCGAGCGATCTGTACGGCGGTCATTTCGGTGCCGAGCTGCGCCGCTACGTGCTCTACCAACACCATCACTGCCAGGTCACTCAGCCGTTGCTGCACGAGCAATTGCGCGAG
>NZ_DATITZ010000025.1:0-9413 GCF_035467215.1 Thiocapsa sp.
GCTGCCCCATTCCGCCGCCAGGATCACCAGATCAAGCGTCTGCGTCGGCTTGATCTTGAGCCACTGCCGACCGCGCGATCCGGCCGCATAGGGCGCCGCCGGGTCCTTGGCCATGATCCCCTCGTGACCGGCTGCGAGTGCCCGATCCAGGAAGGCGCGGGCTTCGGCCGCATCGCTCGGTTGCCGCCGCGGGATGAGTGCTCGATCCGGAACCACCTCGGCGAGAGCGCCGAAACGCTCCCGCGCCGGCGCATCGATCAGAAGTGTCCCGTCGCATTGAACGCAATCGAAGAAGAAGGCGCTCAGCGGCAGCTCGGCACGCAGACGCGCGACGTCGAGCCGCCGACCGAAACGGCGCATGCTGGTCTGGAAGGGATGCGGCCGCCCATCCGCCCGCAGCGCCAGCACCTCGCCGTCGAGAACCAGATCCACGACGGGAAGGGGCGCGATCAGCTCGGGGATCTCGGGCACCGCCGCGGTCACCTCATGGCCCTGACGGCTGTAGACCCGCACCTCCTCGCCGCGCTTATGGACCTGAACTCGCGCGCCGTCGAGCTTGAACTCGAGAGCGGGCGCCGCGAGTCGGGCGAGCGCGTCGTCGAGATCCTCCGCCGGTTGGGCGAGCATCGGCAGGATCGGGCGAAACAACTCGAGACCGATCGCGCGCAGCCCCGCGGCCCCGGTGTCGAAGGCCGTGCGCGTCACCCGCGCCGGATCGCCGCTCAGCATGAGGGCGCGCCGAACGAGGCCGGGATCCAAGCCGGCCGCTTGCGCGACCGCCTCCATCACCAAGCCCTCGACGGCCCCTTGCCGTAGCTCGCCGAGCATCAGTCGGGCAAGAAATCCCTGTTCCCCGCGGGTGGCCTGCTCGAACAACCCCTGCAGCAGCGCCCGACGCTGTGCCTGTACGCCGGCTCCCTTGACGGCGAGCAGGGCGTCGAATGTCCGATCCAGGTCACCGAGGGTCAAGCGCCCGCGATCGACCGGCGCCAGACCGCGGAGTGCGTCCACCTGAGACGGTCCGACTCCGACACGACCTTGCGGGATCTCACCGGCGAGATAGCTCGCGGCAAGCGCGGTCTCCTCCCGATCCAGCCGACCGATCAGGTCCGCGATCAGGCCGATCTTGTCGCGCCGTGACGAACGGGCGGTCACCTCCGCCGAGAGTCGGACGAGCGTGTCGAGCGTGGTTGCAGAGGTATCCATCGGCGTTCGGCTCGTCGAAGCCATCGGTTACGATCTCCCAATTCCGGATCGCCCAAGGCTAAACCGCGTCCAGAGCAAGCTGCTCATTTTCGAGTGAGCTCGGCGTTTAGTACATCCACAACCCTTAGCGGAGACGTAGTTTAAAATGATATATTTTTTAATATCTTAAACTGCGCCAACTCAAACGGTCGACAAGTCTGCCGGGGCCGATCCCATCCAAAAACATCACATACCGCACCGGGCGCGGTTTAATGGTACTGCTCCGTCGTGTACTGACCGGGCGCATGCCGCTTGTGACGTGCCAGACCCCGCTCTTCGAGGATCACCTTTACGTCCTTGATCATGGCCGAGTTCCCGCAGAGCATCACGTGGCTGCTGTGGTGGTCGATGGCCGCGCCGACATGGGCCTCTAAGCTGCCGCTCGTGAGCAGGTCGGTGATCCGGCCGGACAATGCACCCGGGACTGTCGCACGACTGACCGCCGGCACGAACTTGAACCGCTCGCCACGGCGCTCGGCGATTGCGGCAAGGGTCTCGCCGTAGGTCAGGTCGGTGGCCTGTCGTACCCCGTGAACCAGAACGACGCGCTGAAACAGGTCCCAAGGCTCCGGGGAGCGGAGGATCGAGAGGTAGACGCCGAGCGCGGTGCCGGTTGCGAGCAACCAGAGCGTCTCCGCCGGCTCGACCGTGTCGAGCGTAAAGATCCCGCCCGGTTTCTCCGAAAGCCAGACCTCGTCGCCGGGATTCAGGTCGGACAGACGCGGCGTCAAGGGGCCTTCCGGGACCTCGTTGAAATAGATCTCGACGGGACGTTCCTGCGGCGGATTCACCAGCGAATAGGGTCGTCCCACGCGATCGCCCTCGATATCCAGGGCGACCTTGATGTACTGCCCCGCCTTGAAGTCGGCAACCGGACCTTCGAACTGCATGCTGTAGAGTCCGTCCGTCCAGGCATGCTTGCCCGTCACCTTCGCTTTCACCCAGTCGCTCATAACCGATCCTGCTCCTCGTTGATCCTAAAAATCCCGACGTCGTGGTCTCACGGACGATGTCGGCGAGGCCTGAACGACGCTCGCGACGACATCCCGCGATAATGCTCGCAGTTTGGTGCCCACCACCCGTTTTCAAATCATCGTCATCGGACATCTCCCGTCCTCGGCGGGGAGGCGACGTGTCGACTCCCCGCCGAGGACGGGATTGTATTCGGCATTTTGTGCATTACCTCGCGGAGGACGAGTCTTGACCGAGGCCGAAGAGAATTCCCCCGAACATGAAGACCACATTATTCGCATTAGGAATCGCCGTCATGAGCACCACAGCAAGCGCCGCCACCCCACCCTGCTCGCCCTTGCTCGATGTCGAGGTGCGTCGACTCGCGGGACAGGAGGTCGTCAACCTCTGCGAAGCCTATCAGGGCAAGGTGGTTCTGATCGTCAACACCGCCAGCAAGTGCGGCTTCACCTCGCAGTACGAGGGACTCGAATCCCTCTACGCGAAATACAAGGACCAAGGGCTCGTCGTGCTGGGTTTCCCCTCCAACGACTTCGCGAACCAGGAGCCGGGGAACGAGGAGGCGATCGAGAAGTTCTGTCGCTTGACCTACTCGGTCGACTTTCCGATGTTCGAGAAGGTCAGCGTCAAGAAAGGCGCGGCGTCCCCGCTCTTCGAGCGACTGGCCGTTGCCGGCGCTCCCTACCCGAAGTGGAACTTCTACAAGTACCTGATCGATCGCGACGGCAAGCTCGTGGACCATTATGTCAGCTTCACCAAGCCGGATGATCGCAAGATCGTCAAGGCGATCGAGAAGCTGCTGTAACCGATCCGGAGGGCGCTCCGGCTGCCGCAAGATTGTAAGCCGGACAAGCGCAGCGCAGTCCACCAACGCCGACGCCGGGCTCGGTTGACGGGGGATCCCACGCCGCAAATCAGGCACCCCCGAGTCGCCGGACGGTCCTGAAGTGGTTCGTCTCGACGATGATTCCGATTCGCCCTATCGATTGGTACGCCGACACCGGCCCGTCTACAGTTGTATCGGGCGCAGGTGGGTTCTTCGAAAAGCAGGGTGTATCCCGCAGGTGCCCGGTATCGAGGACCTCGGAGAGCTGAAGAGGGCCGCAGCCCTCGGCCGGATCGGCTTATCGAGATCCCGCGCCCGTCCCGCGCACGAGAAGCGATCGACTCGGCGCCCGAGGTGAACGAGGCGGCCTCGACGCGCTCGGACGACGGATACTACCGAATCAGGGGAGGTCAACGCATGGCGACGTCAATCAGCCGGGAGGGAAGTCTCGAAGCCCCGACCCGTCACCCGCTCGACTGGCAAAGTGATGATTTCTACGACCAGGCTTCGCTCGACAAGGAGCTGGAGCGCGTCTTCGACATCTGTCACGGCTGTCGCCGCTGCGTCAGCCTCTGCCAATCCTTCCCGACCCTATTCGATCTGGTGGATGAGTCCGAATCGATGGAGGTCGACGGTGTGGCCAAGGACGACTACTGGAAGGTGGTCGACCACTGTTATCTCTGCGATTTGTGCTACATGACCAAGTGTCCCTACGTGCCGCCGCACGAGTGGAACCTGGACTTCCCGCACCTCATGCTCCGCGCCAAGGCCGTGAAATATCGTCAAGGGAACGTGAAGATGCGCGACCGCATCCTCACGAGCACGGACACGGTCGGCTCGCTCGCCGGCATCCCGGTCGTCAACGGACTGGTCAACGCGGTCAACGCCAATTCGGTCGGACGACAGGCGCTCGAGGCCGTGCTCGGCGTCCACAAGGACGCGCGTGTTCCGCCCTACGTCAGCGACACACTGCGCAAGAGCGAGAAGGCGCGCATCGGACGCTCCGCCGTCGGCGAGCCGGCCGGCCCGACCAGCGGCAAGGTCGCGCTCTTCACCACCTGTTACGGCAACTACAACGAGCCGGGCGTGAACGCCGACCTGATCGCGGTCTTCGAGCACTCGGGCATCCCGGTCACGCTCCCCGAGAAGGAGCAATGCTGCGGCATGCCCAAGCTCGAGCTCGGCGACCTGGACGCCGTCAAGGCGGCCAAGGACGCCAACATCCCGGTGCTCAAGCGTCTGGTCGACGAGGGTTGGGACATCGTCGCGATGATCCCGTCGTGCGTGCTGATGTTTAAGCAGGAATTGCCCCTGATGTTCCCGGAAGATCCGGACGTTCAGGCGGTCAAGGCGCGCATCTTCGACCCCTTCGAGTACCTGATGCTCCGTCACAAGCACGGCAAGCTCAACACGGATTTCAAGAAGCCGCTGGGCAACGTCATCTATCAGGCGTCCTGTCATCAGCGGGTCCAAAACATCGGGCAGAAGACCCGTGAGGTCCTGGCAGTCGTGCCCGACACGACAGTGGAGATCATCGAGCGTTGCTCGGGCCACGACGGCACCTACGCGGTGAAGAAGGAGTATTACGCCTCCGCGATGAAGATCGTGCGCCCGGTTGCAGGCCGCGTGGAGAAGGCGGCACCGGATCACTTCGGTAGCGACTGCCCGATGGCCGGCGCCCACATCGCGCATGCACTCGGCAAGGACGGCGAGCAGCAGCATCCGTTGAGCCTGTTGCGGATGGCTTACGGAATCTGAACCGCGCCCGGCGGGACACTGAAACCCCGCTTATCGGATCGGTCTTCGTAGACCATGCGGCGTCGGCGGTGTCGCGGTTCAGGATAGGAAAGGGTCTTGCTCATTCGGGCGATCAAGGGCAAAGCCCGAGATCCTCGCCCGAGATCCTCGCAAAGCGGCGACGGCCCGGGATCGACGACTTGCAGTCGTCTTCTTCCCCTGTTCTGACGGCCAACGGGATCGAACCCGACTCGACGAGTCCGAAAACCGCCCCGAACGCGCTTCGGCCGGGCTCATGAAACCTATCGATCGGTTTGGAGACAACGATGCATCTGACACGAGACGACCTTTACAGCCTCGAGAAGTACGCGGAGGTTCGCGGTGATTTCCGGGCCCGCGTGATGGCCCACAAGAAACATCGGCAGGTGGCGATCGGCGCCCATGCCACGCTCTATTTCGAGGATCGCCTAACCATGCAGTATCAGATCCAAGAGATGCTGCGCGCCGAGCGCATCTTCGAGTCGGCGGGGATTCAGGACGAGCTCGACGCCTACAACCCGATGGTCCCGGACGGGAGCAATTGGAAGGCGACCTTCATGATCGAATACGAGGACGTCGAGGAGCGGCGCGATGCCCTGACGCGCCTTCGCGGGATCGAGGATCGGGTATGGGTCCAGGTCGGCGATTTCGATCGGACCTATGCGATCGCCGACGAGGACATGGAACGCGAGGACGCGACCAAGACATCGGCCGTGCATTTCTTGCGTTTCGAGCTGACGCCACCCATGGTCGCGGCGATGAAACAGGGCGCCAAGCTCGCGCTCGGGACCGATCACCCGGAGTACGGCTATCAGGTCGAGGCGACCCCGGAGGTCCGTGACTCGCTCGCCCGCGATCTTGCCGACTGAATGAAACGCCCCCGTCCCCTCGCCTTGCTCCTCGACATGGACGGTCTCCTCTTCCATGGAGACCGTCCCCTGCCGGGCGCGCGGCGGCTGCTCGACCGCCTGAAAACGACACCGCACGCCTACGTCACCAATAACCCGATCCGCACGCCCGAGCAGGTCGCGGAGAGCTTCACGTCAATGGGGCTGCCGCGACCGGAGCCGGAGCGGATCATCACCTCGGCCTTGGCCACGGCGCGCTGGCTGAGCCACGTTCGACCCGGGTTCGGTTATTTCGCCGTCGGAGCCGGCGGTTTGGATGCGGCCCTAAGCTCGGTCGGAACGCCGGACGCCGAGCGCGCCGACGTGGTCGTCGTGGGCGAGGGACCGGGGCTCGACTTCGAGCAGCTCACCGTCGGCATCAATCTCATCCTGAGCCGTGGCGCCCGTCTGGTCGCCACCAATCCGGACACCGCCGTCGACGGGATCCGCGACGGCCATCATCTTGTGCTGCCCGGCGGCGGCGCCCTCGTTGCACCTTTCGCCGCCGCAACCGGTGTCACACCCACCTTCGTCGGCAAACCCGAGCCCCTGCTCTACGAGATGTCGCTGGAAATCCTCGGCTGCACGGCGGCCGAATGCATGATGGTCGGCGATCGTCCGGACACGGACATCGCAGGTGCCGAGAGGCTCGGCATGTGGACCGCACTCGTGCGCACCGGCCGGTTTGCCCCGGGTCGTCCCTGGGTCGAAGGCATGCCGCCGCCGGATTACGATCTGAACAACCTGGACGACCTGATCGACGCCTTGGACCGAGATGTCCCCGGCCTGCTCGCCTGATCCGAGCCTCCCGTCGCCGTAGGAACGAACGAAGAACTCTAAGGCGCCGTCAACCGCGCGTCGTGGATGATATCGGCGTGCCGCTGCTGCGCCCCCGTGAGGGTGTTGCGAATGACGGAATCATAACGCCTGCACACTACTGCCGAACCCCTTCGATGGACAGAATCATCTCCACGTTTCGGGCGGCCGGCCCCAAATCGTAGTCGATCCCGAAGTCTTTGAGCGCGAAGCTGGTCGAGCCCTGGAACCCGCGGCGATATCCGCCCCAGGGATCAGGCCCGTTGCCGATGCGCTGCACCTCGATCCGCACCGGCTTGGTGATCCCTTTCAGGGTCAGCTCGCCTTCGAGCACCGAAGTGTTGAAGCCCGTTTCCTTGTAGGCCGTCGACTTGAAAGACGCCTGCGGAAATCGGTCGACCTCGAGGAAATCCTCGCCGCGCAGATGTTTGTCGCGCTCGGCGTGATTCGAATCCAGACTCGCCGTGTTGATGATCAGCTCGACCGCGGAGTTGCTCGTGTCATCGGTGTCGTAGGTGAAGGTTCCCGAAAAGTCGTTGAAACGCCCATAGAGCCAGCTGTAGGCGAGATGTTTGACGCGAAACTGCACGAACGCATGTCCGCCATCGGTGTCGATCACATAGCGCTCGACCGCCGCCGTCGCGACGGCCGGTACCGCTCCGGCAATGGCGAGACACCAGATCGCGATCGGCAACATTTTGATCTTGAATGCTTTCATCCTCATCTCCTCGAACCGGCCCTGGACCGCGGCGGACGCGGTTCGCGGCGCCGGATCATCCGCATCAGCGAGCGGTAGCGATCGATGCAACGATGCTTCAACGCGGCAAGAGAGTACGCTCCAGCCAAGACGATCAAAGAGCGCCCGGCTCACGCCGGGCGCTCGATCGGGCCGAATACGATGCCGAGGTCGGCGACGACGCCCTCGACTCGGCGCGTCGACGCCCCGGGATCAGTCGCGCGCCTGCTCGAGGGCCGCGATCCGCTTCTCCAAAGGCGGATGGCTGGAGAACAGCGCCTTCAGACCTTCGCCGATATTCCCCGAGATGCCGAAGGCCGCGAACTCCCCGGCGGGAAGATCCTGCGGTTGATGAACACGCTGCAAGGCACGCAGCGCATTCGCCATCTGGGTGCGGCTGCTCAGGCGCGCCCCGCCCTCGTCGGCCCGAAACTCGCGATAACGCGAGAACCACATCACGATCATGCTGGCCAGGAAGGAAAGCAGGATCTCGGCCACGATCGAGACGACGAAATAGGCGATACCGTGGCCCTCTTCGTTCTTGAAGACCACGCGGTCGACCGTGTGACCGATGATTCGCGCCAGGAAGACTACGAAGGTATTGACCACACCCTGGATCAAGGCAAGCGTGACCATGTCGCCGTTTGCAACGTGACTAATCTCGTGGCCCACGACCGCCTCGACCTCATCCTTGGTCATGTGCTGCAGGAGCCCGGTGCTCACTGCCACCAAGGCATCGTTGCGATTCCAGCCGGTCGCGAAGGCGTTGGGCTCGGGCGAGTCGAAGATGCCGACCTCCGGCATCTTGATGCCGGCCGCTTGCGACTGGCGCGCGACTGTCTCCATCAGCCAGCGCTCGAACGGGGTCGACGGCTGCTCGATGATCTGTACGCCCATCCCGCGCTTGGCCATCATCTTCGACATGAACAGCGAGATCAGCGATCCGCTGAAGCCGATGATGGCCGACATGATCAGGAGCGCATTCATGTCGAGTCCGCCGCTCTCGAGCAGCAGACCGTCAATCCCTAGCAACCGGAAGACGACGCTGATGACGACGAGAATCGCCGCGTTGGTCGCGAGAAACAATAAGATCCGCATCATAGATCTAGGCTCCTTGAGGGTAGGTTCGAAAGCGCGCTTACCATGCACCGGCGGCGCGCCCTGCACAAGCCCGCGAGCGGGCTCGCAACGAGATGCACAGCATATTGGGTCGCGCCGCCCGCAACAAAGCATGAAAACCGGTCTAGACAAACGAAAAGTCCGCCGGTAATATTCCGCGTCTCGACGACATCGGGGCCATAGCTCAGCTGGGAGAGCGCAACACTGGCAGTGTTGAGGTCGGCGGTTCGATCCCGCCTGGCTCCACCAATCAATCAAAAAGCTCCGACAGCATGATCACAGTCGGATCTTCGAAAACGGTCACCGTCCCCATCGTCTAGTGGCCTAGGACACCGCCCTTTCACGGCGGTAACCGGGGTTCGAACCCCCGTGGGGACGCCAATCAAAACAAAGGCATGCGGAAACGCATGCCTTTTTTGTTGGGCGCTCGGCAACGTTTCCGAATCATTTCCGAACTTCGCGACGCCCGCTTCGAAGGCAACGGAATCGACGTCGACGAGACGCCGAATACACGAAAAGCATCCGGTTTGTCGTATCGGTCCGGATGCTCTAGCCTTGCAGGCTTCCCGCCAGCCAGGACGAGCACCGTGGGCAGCCCCTTCTTCGATCGGCCGATCCTCAACTCGCCCTACGACTATCCAACGTGCCATTGGGAGCTTGACGACACGGGTCAGCCAACCCAAAAGATCATCGAGACTCGGCGCAACGCCCAGTTCGTCACGCCCATCCCCAAGCCGAAGAAGCAGAAGGGCGTGCACAAGCAGAGCGAGATCCTGTTCGACGAGGGGAAGGGCCTGAGCACGGAGGACCAGCGTTACGCCCATACCGCCATCATCAACGGCGTGCGCCAAGAGGTCGACCGCTGGCGGCTGGATCCCGACCCGAACCACTGGCGCGTGTTGTCGCTCACTTTATTTCACCGGCCGATTCCCGAATTATTTCGCGCGGAATGCTCGCGGCTTTCCCGCACTGATCACCTCGGTGGCGCAGTGTCGGCAGGTGGATGAGTGCGAGGAGCCTGAGGAACGCGAAGCCG
>NZ_DATITZ010000026.1:0-3575 GCF_035467215.1 Thiocapsa sp.
AGGCCGCCGTGCCGCCGGCCTTTTGCGCCTCGGCGATGATGTGCAGTGTCAGGGTGGTCTTGCCGGAGGATTCGGGCCCGTAGATCTCCACCACGCGGCCCTTGGGCACGCCGCCGATCCCGAGTGCGAGATCCAGACCGAGCGAGCCGGTCGAGATGGCCTCCACCTCGCGAATGACGCCGGTGTCGCCCATGCGCATCACCGAGCCCTTGCCGAACTGTTTTTCGATCTGGGTCAGCGCGGCGGCCAGTGCCTTCTTGCGGTTGTCGTCCATTGGGTCTCCGTTGAACCTGATCGGCTTGATCGTTCTTTGAGGGGGGCTTGCTCTGCAACGTTCGGATCCGACGCGACCGGCGAGCGCCCGGATGTCCACCGAGACACCCGTCGCCCCGCGTCGCAAGTCGCGGATTATCGCATAGCGAATCGGAAAACGTCACAGGCATGCCACGGCACCGGGCGCTCAAGCGGTTCAAATCGCGCACGTCGCACGCGCGCGAAGGCGGCGCAGCATGGCCGGCACGGCGCTAGACCAACGTCCAGCGACGACGTACCCGATAACGTGGCCTGGGACCGCCGTATCCGGCGGCCAGCACAAGCTCGCGGACCGACCAAGGAATCGGCGTCGGCCACTCGGACACCGGCGCCGCCGCGGCCTTGCGTGCGAGTGTGATATGCGGCCGATACGGAGGCGGATCGGCGGCGAGACCGCAGGTCGAGAGCTGCTCCTGAAGATCCGCGACGAGCGTCGCCAATGCCTCGGGCGGCGATGCGGGCGCGCACCAGAGTACGCGCGCCCGAGCGAAATGACCGACCCGATCGATCTCCAGGTCAAACGCAGCGGCTCGGATCCGATCCGCGGCGCGCTCCGCACAAGCGAGCGCATCGGGTGCGAGCGGACCGAGGAAGGCCAGTGTCAGATGAAGGTCGCTCGGGTGGGTTGCCCGTGCGCCGACGGACAGGAGCGCGGGGACCCGGGCAGCCACGGCGTCGCGGACCGCGTCATCGGGCCAGAGGGCAAAGAACCAACGTTCAGACAAGGTCGCCGAGCCGCTCGACCAAGCCGTCGATCGCCGCCTGCACCGAGCAACGCCGCACGGCATCGCGGTCGCCGTCGAAGTGGAAACGCCGGGTCTCGACCCGCCCTTCGGGCCAGGCCCAGGCGAGCCAGACGGTCCCGACCGGTTTCTCCGGGCTACCGCCGCCGGGTCCGGCCACGCCGCTGATGGCGACCGCAACGTGGGCGTGGCTGCGACTCAAGGCGCCCATCGCCATTTCCGCGACCACCGCCTCGCTCACGGCTCCCTGCGCGGCAAGCGTCTCGGCACGCACGCCGAGCATCTCCTGCTTGGCCGCGTTGCTGTAGGTGACGAAACCACGATCGAGCCAAGCGCTGCTCCCGGCGAGATCCGTGACGACCTTCGCTAGCCAGCCGCCGGTGCAGGACTCCGCGACCACAAGCCGCAGGCCCGCGCGCAGCATCAGCTCGGCAAGCAGGGCCGCAATCGGCTCTCGCTCCCCGGGGGATTCAGTGTCGTTCATAACGAAATCACAACGCAAAGGTGCAGAGGATGCAAATCGACCTCTCGGGTGGAAAATCCAACGGATTAGCTCCAGAATGCCGACCCATCAAAGCTAGACCCGCCGATCGCGGCGGCCGACCCCGGAGCCGATGGATGACCGACCTTCAGATTTACTGCGAGCATAAACCCTCTCCGGCCAAGCTGGATGTCCTCGGCGTCGAGGACTGGGCGATCTGGAAAAAAGAGCCCTCGACCTTTCCTTGGCGTTACGATCGTGCCGAGACCTGCTATGTGGTGCGCGGACGCTTTCATGTCACCCCGACCGGCGGCGCGCCCCATACCTTCAGCCGCGGCGACCTCATCACCTTCCCCGCCGGCATGGAATGCACCTGGGAGGTCGTCGAGCCGGTCGAGAAGCACTACCGCTTCGACTAAACCCGGAAATACAAAAACCCAACTGGAGAGAGACGACAATGAGAAAGATCCTGCTGCCCCTGCTGATCGCCCTGCTGCCCTTGACCTTCCTCGCCACTCAGACGCATGCCGAAAGCATGACGATCGCCGATACCGTGCTCAAGATGCCGCTGGCCGAGGATGTCTCGATGGACGACGCCGTCGAATCCATGAAACTTCGGGCCAACACGCTGAACTTCAAACTCGTCGCTCACCTGCCGCTCTACAAGGAGCTGGAGTCGATGGGTGTGGAGGCCAAGCGCATCGAGATCTTCCAGTTCTGCGATGCCCGGATCGCCAACGAGATGATCAAGGAAAACATCGACTTCTCTGCGTATCTGCCCTGCCGAATCACCCTGATCGAGGATCAGGAAGGCAAGGCATGGTTGACGACGCTCGATCTGAACAAGGTCATCGAGATGGCCGACCTGCCGCCGAATCTGATGGAGAACGCGATCAAGGTGCGCGATACGATCGAAGAGATCATGACCGCGGGCGCCACCGGCGACCTCTGAGACCCGGCGACATCGCCGACCGAAGGGTGTAGGGAGTACAAGCGTAGCCCGCACGCGCCGGTGCAGGACGTGGTGGAATTCGCTCTCGGTCGCCCAACCTAGCGGCCGGCGGATTAAATCGCTTGTCGGAAGTAAGTTGAGCACCCGCTCTAATCGTTGTCGTTGTCGTTGTTGTTGTCGACTACGATTGCGACAACGACAATTTCGAGTGCGTCCTTTCGGACGACCGCTCGATCGCGGCCGACCGAGCGCCTAAGCCCCGCGTCCATGGCCGCTGAC
The DNA here is from genome assembly GCF_035467215.1 of Thiocapsa sp. GTDB lineage: Bacteria > Pseudomonadota > Gammaproteobacteria > Chromatiales > Chromatiaceae > Thiocapsa. Next base: position 2,768 of record NZ_DATITZ010000026.1, read on the forward strand.
GAAGGCGTGCAGCGGCTGAGTCTCCTCGAACAGACGCGCCTGCTCTGCAGTCGCCTCTTGCTGATAACGGGTCTTCCAGTCCGAATAAGGCATGCCGTAGACCGCCTCGCGTGCCTGGTCGTAGGTCATCTCGACACCGCGCTCGGCGGCGGCGTTCATGTACCACTTCGACAGGCAGTTTCGGCAGAATCCGGCCAGGTTCATGAGGTCGATGTTCTGCACGTCGGTGCGGCGTTGCAGGTGCTCGACCAAGCCACGGAATGCGGCGGCCTCGATCTGGGTCTTGGTGTTGTCGTCCACGTCATCTCTCCTTCGAAAGGCGGGTTGAGCCGATGGATTGAAGTCGCACCGGGAGGCGCGGATACTCGGCACTGGATGATATCGGGGTGACGCGGATGTTTTGCGCGTGCGGCCCGAGCAAACACCTTGCGTACGACAACCCGGCCCGCCGGCCGGAACCGAGACCTCACGCCCATGGACTACCTGAGCCTGTCCCGCGCCGCACGCCTCGCGGGCGTTACGCGCGCCGAGTTGCAGCGGCGCATCAGACGCGGCGAGATCGCCACCTTCGAGGGCTCGGTCGCCGTCGGCGATCTCCTGCGCGCCTTTCCCGCCGTCAGTCTCGCGGACGACGCTGCGCTCGAGCGGGTCGAGCGCATCAAGAGCGATGCACTTCCCAAGACCGAGGGGCACGACGCTGCGCTGCCCAGCCCGCAGGTCCTGGTCGCACGACTGCGCGCGATGAGCAAGACGCTCGTCGAGCGCATGTCGGCCTTGAGTGCAGCCGAGGACCTTTTGGATCAGGTCG
>NZ_DATITZ010000027.1:0-27716 GCF_035467215.1 Thiocapsa sp.
AGGATCGCAAGGTGAGATCGAAGACACCGAGCTGCTCATCGTCGCGACCTGCCAAGGTCTCGCCGATCGCGTCGAAAAACTGCCGGATCCGTTCCTGATAGCCGAGATCCACCGGGGTCTCCTCGTGTGCCTTCGCCGCCGCGGCGGAATCCTGAATCCGTTCGACGCCCGTCGCCGCCGAGGGCTCGGCATTGAGATTGACCGCCACGGTCAGGTCCGTGAAGTCACGAAAGGTCGGGGCGATCGGCACCGGATTGAGCAGGCCGCCGTCGACCAGCGTCAAGCCGCGATAGCGGTGAGGCGTGAAGACGCCCGGCACGGCAATCGAGGCACGGATGGCGTCGAAGAGCGGACCCTGCGAGATCCAAACTTCGCGTTGTCGGTCGATGTCGGTTGCAACGGCGGTAAAGCTCATCGGCAGGTCTTCGATCGCATGATCGCCGACCATCGAGCGCAAGGTCTCGATGATGCGATCGCCCTTCAGTAGACCGGCTCCGCTGAAGGCGAAATCGACGAACCTCAGGACGTCGCCGAGGTTCAGCGCGCAGACCCAACGCTTGTAGGCGTCGAGCTCGCCGGCGGCATAGATGCCGCCGACCAAGGCACCCATCGAAGCGCCGCTGATCGACGTGATGCGATAGCCACGCGCGGTCAAGGACTCGATGATGCCGATATGGGCGAGTCCGCGGGCTCCGCCGCTGCCGAGCGCCAAGGAAATGGTTTCGCGTTCCCGCTGCTTCTTCATCAACCGCCGCCCCTCCATCGAATCGACTCTGCCCGGAAAGGAAGCCTATCGCAAAGGTGCAGGTCGAGCACGACACTTGATCGTCATGCCAATCGCGTATCCTGGCGCGGCCGGACGGGGCATGAGGATCGGAAGCGGTCCATGGCCCCGACCGAGACAGCTTGGGAACGCCGGGGCCCGTGCGCGAGGCACTTTGGCCCGAGTCGGCGTTCACCTCCCCGGCCCTCCCGCTCGCAAGGGGGCGGACGGTTATCGACCCGACGACAACGAGAGCTGCGAAACCACCATGCCGAGCATCGATCAGCGCTACTTCTGTTCAGCCGAGGCCCACGAGGCGTCGGACGATCGCCCCGTCAACCCCAGCGCCGCGGCCACGCTCGGCGACATCATCCAAGCCCGCTTCAGCCGGCGCGACCTGTTGCGCGGTGCGCTTGCCGCGAGCGCGCTCGGAGCCCTCGCGGCCGGCCCCTTGGCACTTCTTGCCGACACCGTGACGGAGCCGGAGGGCGAGCGCGAGGCCGCAAAGACCCGCTTCGATTTCGAGGAGATCGCCCACGGTGTCGACGGGACGCATCACGTCGCACCGGGCTATCGCGCCGAGATCCTGATCCGCTGGGGCGATCCCGTTCTACCCGGCGCATCAGCCTTCGATCCCGATCGCCAAAGCGCCGCCGCACAGACCCGGCAGTTCGGCTACAACAATGACTATGTCGGCTATGTGCCCTTGCCGGCAGGATCGACGAGCTCCGAGCACGGCCTGCTGTGCGTCAATCACGAATACACCAACGCCGAGGTGATGTTCCCGAGCGCAGGCGAGCCGACCCGCGAGCGCGTGGAGATCGAGATGGCCTGCAACGGCGGATCCATCCTCGAGATCAGGAAGAGCGCCGCCGGGCGCTGGTCGGTCGTGTCCGACAGCGCCTACGCCCGCCGGATCACCGCGCTCGATACCGAGATCGCGGTCTCAGGGCCCGCCGCCGGACATGACCGCATGAAGACAGCCGCCGACCCGACCGGTACCCGTGTGATCGGCACGCTCAACAACTGCGCCGGGGGCATCACCCCTTGGGGCACCTACTTGATGGCCGAGGAGAATTTCCACGGCTATTTCTCGGGCGATCTGGATCGGCATCCGGACCCGGCGGACGTCGACTGCGTGCAGGAACACCCGGAAAGGCGCAACTACGCCCGCTACGGTGTCCCTGCCGGCCACTTTGCTTGGGGCCGATTCCACAAGCGTTTCGACGTCAACGCGGAGCCGAACGAGGCCAACCGCTTCGGTTGGATTGTCGAGGTCGACCCGCTCGACCCTGCGTCCATGCCGATCAAGCGCACCGCACTCGGGCGGTTCAAGCACGAGGGCGCCGAGTCCGTCTTCAACCCCGACGGCCGTCTGGTGCTCTACTCGGGCGACGACCAGCGCTTCGAGTATCTCTATCGATTCGTGACCGACGGGAAGGTCGACCCGAGCAATCGCGCGGCGAACCGCGACCTATTGGACGCGGGCACGCTCTCGGTCGCACGCTTCGAGCCGGACGGCACGCTCGTTTGGCTCCCGCTCGTCTTCGGCCAAGCCGGTCTGACACCGGAGAACGGGTTCCATTCACAAGCTGATGTCCTCATCGAGACCCGTCGTGCCGCGGACCTGCTCGGGGCGACGCCGATGGACCGACCCGAGGACGTGCAACCCAACCCGCACAACGGCCGCGTCTATGTGATGCTCACCAACAACAAGGAGCGTACGGCCGAGCAGGTCGACCCGACGAATCCACGCGCCGCCAATCTATGGGGTCATCTTCTGGAGCTGATCCCGCCGGCCGGCGATCATACATCCGAGCGTTTCAGCTGGGATGTCCTGATCAAGGCCGGCAATCCCCGAGACCCCGCGACCGCCGCACTCTGGAACCCGGCGACCGGCGAGAACGGCTGGTTTGCCTGTCCGGACAACTGTGCGCTGGACCATCGGGGACGGCTCTGGGTCGCGACCGATCAGGGCAATGCTTGGCACGGCGCATCCGGCAGCGCCGACGGGCTTTGGGCACTCGAAACCGAAGGGGCCGGGCGCGGCACCGGACGCATGTTCTTCCGGGTACCGGTCGGTGCGGAGCTCTGCGGACCCTGCTTCACCCCGGACGGACGCACGCTCTTTCTGGCCGTGCAGCACCCGGCGACCGACGGCACGCTCGACTATCCCGGCTTCGAGCGCCCCTCCACCTTCGAGGACCCCGCCACGCGATGGCCGGACTTCGACCCGGCGATACCGCCCCGCCCCTCGGTCGTGGTCGTCACCAAGGAGGATGGCGGGCCGATTGGGGGCTGATCAGCCGCCAAGGCGGGGCATTCATTCAACGCGCCGCAGGCAATCGGTCACTCAAGGTCGCCGATCGAGGTCATCGGGCAACTCGATCAGGCCCTCGACCCCGGTTTTGGGCTTGGGCGCATCCATACCGGTGTTGCCCAGGTCATCCAGCACCGCATCCACATCGGGCAGGAAATCGGCGAGCTCGACCCCGTAGACCTCCCAGATCGAGATGAAGAGCGAGGCGATCAGCGGCCCGATAAAGAGCCCGTTGAAGCCGAACATGAAGATACCGCCGAGCGTGCTCAGAAAGATCATCAGCTCGTGCATCTTGGTGTCGCGTCCCACCAGGATGGGTCGCAGCACGTTGTCGAGGCTGCCGACGACCAGCGCACAGAAGACAGCCAGCCCGATCGCGCTTCCCGCCTGCCCCTGCACGGCGAGGATGATGCACGCGGGCACCCAGACGAGCGCCGATCCGACGGCCGGAATGATGGACAAGACCACCATGACGGTGCCCCAAAAGACCGCGTTCTCGATCCCGGCAATCGCGAAGGCGATCCCGGCCAGTCCGCCCTGCAGAAGTCCGATCAGCAGCGTGCCTTTTAGCGTCGCGCGGGTCACCGAGGTGAACTTCTGCAGCAAGACCCGCTCGTCTGCGCTCTTCAGCGGCAGGTAATAGAGGATCTTGTTGACGAGCTTTTGTCCGTCGATCTGCAGGAAATACATGCTGTAGAGCATCACGAACGCCATGAAGAAGAAGTTCAGGGTACCCATCGTGAGCGACGACAGGCCCCCGACGATGAATTTGCTGGCGATCGTGGCGGCCTCGCCGGCACGTTCGATCAGGATCGAGCGCAGGGGCAGCAGATCTTCGTAGAAGGGCAAACGGCGCATGCCCTCGAGGAAGGCATCAGGATCGGCGAGCCGCTCCTTGAACCAGGGCACGAAGGTCTGGGTGACATCGAGCGCTTGGGCCACCACCACCGCGATCAGCAACGACAGCGGGATCAAGACGACCACGGCCACCACCAGGAGCGTCGTGAGCGACGCCAGGCTCGGGCTGCCCCGCAGACGCGGCTGCAGCCATAGGAACAACGGGCGTGCCATCGCACTGAAGAGTCCGGCGAGAAAGAGCGCCATCAGAAACTGCTGGATCATCGCGAGAAAAAGCGCGGAGATCCCGAGCGCCATCAGGATGACGACCCATTTATTGACAAGATCTTGATTCATAAAACCCACTTATCCATTTGAAAGTCCGGTTGCGATGTACCTGACCTAATCAGGGAGTCCCGATGCTGCGCAGTCGCCCAGTCGTCGATGATCGCCATCCAGGGCCATTGCAACGCGTAGGGCTCCTCCGGGCCAAAGGCCAGGCAGCTGGTCTCGGTGCTGGCCACGGCATTCATCAGTCTGTGTGTTGCCGTCCACCAGGCCGCGGACTTTGCGGTCCCGATCAAGGCAACGGTCAGTGCAGCGACGAGCACCAACCGCCCGAGGCGACGGATGCCGGGAACATCCGCGAGCGCCGACGGACGCCCGGCGATCCCGACCGCAAGCCCCATCATGAGCAACGCAACCGGAAGGACCAGCCCCGCCTTGAGCTTGATTCCCTCTCCGAGGAGGAAATCAAGCGCGACCGCGACACCCACGACCGGCAGCAGCAGAAAGGCCGGCCACAGCAGGCCGCCCTCGACCACCCCGCGACCCCGCCGCCACCCCGGGACGAGGCTCAGCGCCACCAGAATCCCCGACACCGCGACCACGGCCAGCAAGAGGCTTTGCGACAGGGTGTCGGTCAGAGGATGTAGCGGGCCGCCGCATCGGGCGCGGCCAGCGAGCGCTCGTAACCGGTGGCGCCGATCAGGGTCGAGACGACGCGCAAGAGTGCCGAGACCGCAAAGGCCGCGGCAAGGCCATTCCATGCGCGGGTCCAGGTGCGGTCGAGCGCGCGACGGGAACCGGCGTTCAAGAGTGCAACGAGACTCAGAAAACCCGCCAGGACGAACGAGTACGAGACCGAGCTGAAGTGCCCGCCGCTCCGATAGGGCGCACCGGCAGGCGCCGGACAGCTCACGCGCGCCTGTGCTCGCGGCGGTAGAGACTTCGGCTTTCGGCATGGGACGGGGACGACTCCGATAGGACGATCGCAAAGGCGGACGGGACGGACGACGCGACTATCGTACCGTGAGTCGATGATCGTTTGGCGGAACAAACGAAGGATAGAGATCGGGCAAGGGCGGCGGCAGCACCGGCGGGGTCGCCCCCCATTGAGGCGGTGGCTCGAAGAGCGGTGGGTCGGCGAAACCGCGCGGTCCTCGCGGGTCGCGCGGCGGGCGCCTCGGATCGGGTGCGCTCCGCGGAGGCTCGGTCGGACGGAATCGATAGGGTGTTTCCCCCCAATCGGACATGAAGTCCTGCGGGAGTCGATCGTCGCGACGAAAGACGGGGTCGTCGAAACCGCGATCCTTCGTGCCGAACCCATCCGCCGATCGGTCATCGGGTACATCGGCCCGACCGCCGAAACGGCGAAGCTCGGGCTCTTCGAGCGGACGGAAGCGATAGCCGTCGATCACGGATCCTCCGTCGCGCGAGGATCCATACCGAAACGACCGCTCGTCCCGCCACCCCGGCGGCGAGGTCGGCGCAGCCGGTTCGGCGAAGACTCGCGGGCGATCCGGCTGTCGAGTCGTCCCCGTTGTGGGGGGACGAGCGGTCGCATCGGCAACGGGTTCCGAGTCGCTGCCCGGAACGCCCAAGACCAAGAGGATGACTGCCGTCGCGACGAAAATCGCAAAGAAGATCGCCCCGACGATGACGACGAGATCGAATCGTTGATTCATCACTGAACACCTGCCTCCCGTTCAGCACGAAGGCCGAGGCCGCGAGATACGCAATCGCGCTGCCTTCCAAAGAGCGGCGCCCCGACCACAGCTCGGACGCGGGGCTTCGCCGTTCGTCACCTTAGAAATAGGCCGTCGATGCGGAATACGCAAGCACTCCCGATGTTTGATTCGGGGCATAATGACGAGTCCGCACTGAAGCCATCGACCGGAGTCTGCATGCCCCTATTGAAGCTCGGCATCCCGAAGGGAAGCTTGGAAGAGGCCACCATCGAGTTGTTCGCCCAAGCCGGCTGGAACATCACGGCGCACGCGCGCAACTACTACCCCGACATCGACGACCCGGATATCCGCTGCGCCCTGATCCGCGCGCAAGAGATGGCCCCCTACGTCGAGCGCGGCGCGCTGGATCTAGGGCTGACCGGGTTGGATTGGATCCTGGAATCCCAAGCCGAAGTCGAGCAGATCTGCACCCTCACCTATTCCAAGGTCTCCAACCGTCCGAGTCGTTGGGTCGTGGTGGTGCCGCAGGACTCGCCGATCCAGCGGGTCGAGGACCTGGCCGGGAAGAAGATCGCCACCGAGCTGGTCGGCTTCACCAAGCGCTATCTCGCCGAGCGCGGGATCGAGGCCGCCGTCGAGTTCTCTTGGGGCGCCACCGAGGCCAAGGTGGTCGAGGGACTGGTCGACGCCGTGGTGGAGATCACCGAGACGGGCAGCACCATTCGCGCCCATGGACTGCGCATCGTCGAGGACCTGCTGATCACCGAGACGCGCCTCATCGCCAATCCCCGGGCCATGCAGGATCCCGCACGGCGGGCCAAGATCGAGCAGATCGCCTTGATGCTCCAAGCGGCGCTGCGGGCTCGCCACAAGGTCGCGCTCAAGTGCAACGTGCCGGCCGAGTGCCTGGACGCCGTGGTCGCGCTGCTGCCGAGTCTGCACGCCCCGACGGTCAGCCATCTCTACGACCGTCAATGGCTGGCGCTCGAGACCATCGTCGATGCCGCCTCGGTGCGGGATCTCGTCCCGAAGCTCAGCGCGGCCGGTGCGCAGGGGATCCTCGAGTACAGGCTGAACAAGATGGTCTGAGGTGTTGGTCGGGCGGCGCCGAACGTCTCGGACGCGTCACGCATCGAGCCGCATTGCCGAGACATCGAGCAGGATCAGATCCCGCGGGGCACGGGGGCTGCTGCGAATCCTCACCCGAGCCACTTGCGGTCCCTGCTCCCGGGGCTACGCCGACAAGCGGATCGTCCGCTTCGACGTCCGCCGGCTCGGCCACCGGCAAAGCCAGCTCGAAATAGAAGGTGCTCCCCTCGCCCGCCGTGGAAACCACCCCGAGCGTGCCCTGCATGCGTTCTTGCCGAGCGAGTCGCGCTGCTCCTCGCTCATCGGCGTGCGCAGCAGGAGATCGCTCAAGCCGATCACCGCGTTCATCGGGGTGCGGATCTCGTGGCTCTTATTGGCGAGAAACTCGCTCTTGGCAAGATCGGCACGCTCGGCCGCGGACAGGGCCTTATCCAAAGCGGCGTTCTGAACGGTCATGGCCTCGGTCTTGGCAACGAAAGGTCTCGCGTCCGCCCTCCTCCACCAGGCCCGCGTACTCGCGCGCACCGGACTCGAAGGCGAACAGCGCCTCGCGCTCCCAGTCATCCGCGGCATTCAGCGGATTCAGTGGTTCGAGACTGGTGATCTTGAAACGAACACCCTCTTGGTCGTCCGCCATATCCGAGAGCAGCTGGGTCATGTAGGCCGGATTGATCTTGGTGAGCCGCACCCCGTCGCGGGTCACCACGTCGCGAACCGGGCCGTCCAGATACGGGTTGGGGCGATCAGGTCGGTAACAGGAACATACACGCCGTTGTGCAGCGCATTCCAAAGGCGAGTCAGCACCAACTGCTTGAAGAATGTCAGGCCCATCTCGTGCGCGAGATGCCGATGATGGCCCTCGACCCGATCGGCACTGAGCGCGAACGACAGCAGGGTCGCCCCGATCAAGAAGACCGAAAGAAACCCGAGAAAAATCACGATCTGTCGTTTGAGGATCACATGGAGGTCCGTCGATGGCCCAGCTGAATTCGGACCGAATCCTTTCGGCTTCCGAGGCGGTTACCCGGCATCCCGATAGCTGATCCCTTCACGGTCGAGTCGTACGCTCAAAGCAGCCATGGCCTCGTCGATCCGATCGCGACCGCGGAATCCGAGCCGAATGTGGGCATCATCGCCCATGTGAGGCAGGCTGAAGAGCTTAAGCTCGGGGAAGCGATCGCCGAGATCGCGCATCACGGGGATCAGGCTGCTTTCCGGGGTATCAAAAAGCGCGAAGGCGCGTTCCTGCACCAAGACCGAAACGCCGTAGAACCGATCCAAGACCCATTCGGCCATCGGCCAGGCCATCTGGGGAAAGCCCGGTAGAAACCAGTGACCCCGCAGAGAAAAGCCCGGGATCCGGTTGATCGGATTCGGGATCAGATCGCAGCCTGCCGGTAGATCCGCCATGAGGATACGGTTGGGATAGGCCTCGGTGCCGAACTTCTCTTCGAGAAGCGCCTTGGCCTCGGGGTGGCGTATCAGCTCCAAACCGGCCGCGGTCGCGGCACAGGCTCGGGTGTGATCATCGGGGGTCGCGCCGATTCCGCCGAACACGAAGACCGGATCGGGGCGCGCCAGCGAGAAGCGCAGATGGGCGACAAGCACCTCGGGATCGTCCGGAAGCAACCAGTGCCAGGCCAGCTCGTGACCGCGCTCGCCGACCATACCCTTGAAGGCGCTCAGATGGGCATCGACGCGTGAGCCCTTGAGGATCTCGTCTCCGATGACGATCAGACCGAAGGCTATCGGTGGGCGGAGCGGCGGCGTTGACATGAGGGGATGGCCTTTGTGTTCTCGACTCTTCGACAGATCGTAGCACTTCGCGCCGCCCACCCGGGATGGCCTCGCTTGCGACCGATTGTCTGCGCAGGGCACGACTGGCGTGTCGGGGCTTCTTTCCGACAGGTGCCGAGCGATCTGAAATCCGAAAAACCGGTGTCTGTCGAAGATAAAAAAAGGGGCCATCGGCCCCTTTTCGACGTGCCATGAGACGCGGCGATTATTCGCCGGGCTCGATGGCCTTCATGCTCAGACGGATGCGACCTTGCTTGTCGACCTCTAGGACTTTCACACGGACCTGGTCACCCTCGGAGAGCTTGTCGCTCACGCTCTGGACGCGCTCCTCGCAGATCTGCGAGATGTGCACCAAACCGTCGCGTCCGGGCAGGATGGTCACGAAGGCGCCGAAATCCATTAGGCGTGCGACACGACCCTCGTAGATCTTGCCAACCTCGACATCGGCCGTAATCAGACGAATCCGACGCTTGGCCTCCTCGCCTGCGGCCTTTTCGACCGAGAAGATCTTGACCACGCCGTCGTCGTTGATGTCGATGGTGGCGCCGGTTTCTTCCGTGATGGCTCGGATGACGGAGCCGCCCTTGCCGATGACGTCGCGGATCTTCTCCGGATGGATCTTCAGCTCGATGATGCGCGGGGCATGCTCGGACATCTCGGTGCGGTGTGCGCCGATGACCTTGTTCATCTCCCCGAGGATGTGCAGACGGCCGGCCTTCGCCTGGTCGAGCGCCGTCTCCATGATCTCGGCGGTGATGCCCTCGATCTTGATGTCCATCTGCAGGGCATTGATGCCCGTTGCCGTTCCGGCCACCTTGAAATCCATGTCGCCGAGGTGATCCTCGTCGCCCATGATGTCGGTCAGCACGGCGAAGGCATCGCCTTCCTTGATCAGACCCATCGCCACGCCGGCCACCGGCGCCTTCACCGGCACGCCGGCGTCCATCAGCGACAGACTGGTGCCGCAGACGCTGGCCATGGAGCTCGAGCCGTTGGACTCGGTGATCTCGGAGACCACGCGCACCGAATAGGGGAACTCTTCGATGCTCGGCATGACGGCGAGGACGCCGCGCTTGGCCAACCGGCCGTGGCCGACCTCGCGCCGCTTGGGCGAGCCCACGCGGCCTGTCTCGCCCACACAGAAAGGCGGGAAGTTGTAGTGGAGCATGAAGTGCTCGCGCCGCTCGCCTTCGAGTGCGTCGATGATCTGCGAATCACGCTCGGTGCCCAGGGTCGTGATGACCAGCGCCTGGGTCTCGCCGCGCGTGAAGAGCGCCGAGCCATGGGTGCGGGGCAGCACGCCGGTGCGGATCGTGATGGGGCGAACGGTCACGTTGTCGCGGCCGTCGATACGTGGGTTGCCGGCGATGATCGAGCTGCGCACGGTGGTCTTCTCGAACTTCTCGATCGCACCCATGATCTGCTGCTCGTTCCAGGTCGGTGCGTCGCCGCCGCACAGATCCGCAACGACGGCGGCACGCACCGCGTCCAGGGCTGCATACCGGTCCTGCTTCTCCTTGATGCGATAGGCTTCGGCGATCCGATCGCCGCAGGCGCTCGCCACCGCAGCGGCCAGTGCGTCGTCCGCCACGACAGGCGTCCACTGAATCGGGGGCTTGCCCGCTTCGGCGGCCAGCTCGCGGATTGCCTGAATGGCCGGCTTCATCTGCTCGTGACCAAACAGCACGGCGCCGAGCATGATCTCTTCCGAAAGGCCGCGCGCCTCGGACTCGACCATCAAGACGGCCTTTTCGGTGCCGGCAACGATCAGGTCGAGATCCGAATCCGGACCCACGCCGACGACTGCCGGATTGAGGAGGTACTCGCCGTTCTTGTAGCCGACACGCACCGCGCCGATCGGTCCGTTGAACGGGACACCCGAGATGGCCAATGCGGCGGAGACGCCGAGCATGGCCGGAACCTCGGGATTCACCGCAGGGTTCAGCGACTTGACCGTCGCGATCACCTGAATCTCTTGCCTGAAGCCCTTCGCAAACAGCGGACGGATCGGACGGTCGATCAGACGCGATGTCAGAATCTCCACCTCGCTCGGACGCCCTTCGCGACGGAAGAAACCGCCCGGAATCCGGCCGGCTGCATAGGTTTTTTCCTGATAGTCAACGGTCAAGGGCAGGAAGTCGCGCACCGCACCCGGGCGCTTGTCGACGACGACCGTGACCAGGACAACCGTGTCGTCCACGTTGACCATGACGGCACCGTCGGCCTGGCGCGCAATCTCGCCGGTCTCGAGCGTCACTGTCTGGTCGCCGAGCTTGAATTGCTTAACGATAGCTTTGGGAATCACAAGTAGATCCTCGGGGTATGTGGTCCGTCGTAGCGCCGGGCCTTGGACCCCTGCACCTTAGGCGCGCCTGCAGGCGCTGTGGTGACAGGGCTGTGCGTCGGTGCCGCCGGCGGCATCCATTCCGCGGGGAGCGGGCGAATCGGGGGCATCCCGACCGCCCGATCGCCGAGTCGGGAGGCGTGTCAGCGGCGCAGGCCGAGACGCGTAATCAGCTCGCGATAACGGTCGACATCCTTGCGCTTGAGATAGTCGAGCAGCTTGCGACGGGAATTGACCATACGCACCAGACCGCGGCGCGAGTGATGATCGTGCTTGTGCTCCTTGAAATGATCGGTGAGCTGCAGGATGCGCGCGGTCAGGAGCGCGACCTGCACCTCCGGAGACCCCGTGTCGGTATCGGCACGACGGTAGTCTTCGACAATCTGTTTCTTCTCGGCTGCGGTCATTGTCATTGGTGGTCTCCCAAGTCAGTGATAGAGAAAAAAAGGTCCTGGTCCGTCTCCGATTCGGGAGAGGGATGGATCGCCCCGACAATGACATCAGGGGATCGGACCGTTGGTTTGAAACGTTTCCGTGGATACCGCGCAACGCCGTATCGCAGATTGCTCAGGCCTCGTCGTCTAGGAATCATTACTTTTTAAATCAGCCTCTTGGGCTGAACGCGCCCGTCGTCGAGGATACTGCCCACACCGACGAAGATCTGCGACGGATCATAGAGCCGGACCAGTCCGTCCGTCGGCGCCTGCGGGATCAAGACCGCCTGGCCTTGCCGCAGATAAAAGGCGGCATCGGCGGACAGACGCACCGCCGGCCAGTGGCCCAAGGCGCTGTCGAGCGGCAGCAGCAGCGCATCCAGACCGGCCATATCCTCTTCCCCGGCCATCGCTTCGATCCGGTCCAGGCCGACGAACGGACCGGCGGTCTCCGCATAAGGTCCCACCGCGGTGCGGCGCAGTCCGCTGACATGGGCGCCGCAGCCCAGCGTGCGGCCGATGTCTTCGGCCAGCGTACGGACATAGGTTCCCTTGGAGCAATGTACGTCCAGCTCGATCTCGGGTAGATCCATCGAGAGCAGATCGAGCGCGAAGATCTGAATCTCGCGCGGGGTGCGCTCGACCTCCAAACCCTGGCGAGCGAGCTTATAGAGGCGTTGCCCCTGGTGCTTCACGGCCGAGTGCATCGGCGGCAGCTGCGAGATGGTGCCGAGAAAGCCGAGCAGCACCTCGCGCACCCGTGCCTCGTCGATCCCGACCACCGGCTCGTCGGCAATGATCTCGCCCTCGGCATCGGCGGTCGTGGTGGTCACGCCCAGGCGAACGCGCACCCGGTAGCGTTTGTCCGCATCCAGCAGATAGGCGGAGAACTTGGTCGCATCGCCCAGACAGCAGGGCAGGAGTCCGGTCGCCAGAGGATCGAGGCTCCCGGTATGACCGGCCTTGGCCGCGCGGTAGAACCGTTTCACGCGCTGCAGGGCGTCGTTCGACGACAGACCCAGCGGCTTATCCAGCAAGAGGATGCCGGTCACATCTCGGCCTGAATTACGACGGCGTCCCATCAACCTGCGGCTCCTGCTCGGCGTCTTGATGCGTGGATGTGTCGGACTGCCCGACCGCTTGCGAGATCAGCGCCGCGAGACGCTCGCCCTTGCCGATCGACTCGTCGAACACGAAGTGCAGCTGCGGGATGGTCCGAAGACGCACGCGCTGTGCGAGTCCGTGACGGAGAAAGCCGGCGAGCCGCCCGTTGAGCAGACGCGTCTGCTCAGCGGCCTCGTCATCCGTCGGGAAGCAGGTGAAGAAGACCTTGGCGTGCGCCAAGTCCCGCGTCACCCGCACCTCGTGGACCGTGATGTTGGCTAGACGCGGATCATTCACCTCGTCGTGCACCAACGTGGAGAGGACACGCTTCAGCTCGGCGCCGATGCGTTCCGTACGGGCGAATTCCTTCATCCGATCAGATCTCGCGGGCCCGTTCGGTCCGCTCGAAGACCTCGATCTGGTCGCCCGGCTGCACGTCGTTGTAGTTCTTCACGCCGATGCCGCACTCGATGCCGTTCTTCACCTCGCTCACGTCGTCCTTGAAGCGGCGCAGCGATTCGAGCGCGCCTTCGTAGACCACGACGTTGTTGCGCAGCACGCGAATCGGGCTGTTGCGCCGGATCACGCCCTCGGTGACCATGCAGCCGGCAACCGCGCCGAACTTCGAGGAACGGAAGACGTCGCGCACCTGAGCCAGACCGATGATCTCTTCGGTCACGATCGGACTGAGCAGGCCCGAGATGGCCTTCTTCACGTCGTCGATCAGCTCGTAGATGATGCTGTAGTAGCGCAGGTCGAGACCCTTCTCCTCGATCACCCGGCGTGCCGCGGCATCGGCCCGGACGTTGAACCCGAGCAGGATGGCGTTGGAGGTGACGGCCAGGTTGGCATCGGATTCCGTGATGCCGCCCACACCGACCGCGACCAGCGCGACCTTGACCTCTTCGTTCCCGAGCTTGAGCAGGCTGTCCTTGAGTGCTTCGAGACTGCCCTGCACGTCCGCCTTGATGATGAGGTTGACGCTCTTCTGCTCGCCGTCCTTGATCTGCGCGAAGAGCTGATCCAGGGTGACGCCGCGCTGCTCGTCGAAACGGCTCTGACGCGAGCGCGCCGAGCGGAATTCCGCAACCTCGCGTGCCCGGCGCTCGTCGGCGACCGTCATGACGTCGTCCCCCGCGTAGGGCGTGCCCGAGAGACCCAACACCTGGACCGGGATGGACGGACCCGCCGCATCGACCGGGGCACCGGCCTCGTCGAACATCGCCCGAACGCGGCCGTATTCGCCGCCGCTGACGATGATGTCTCCGCGCCGCAGGGTTCCGGATTGAACCAGGACGGTCGCGACCGGACCGCGTCCCTTATCCAGACTGGACTCGACGATGGTCCCGCGGGCAGGCCCGTCGACGGCGGCCTTGAGCTCAAGCACCTCGGACTGCAGCAGGATGCCGTCCAACAAATCATCGATGCCGTCGCCGGTCTTGGCCGAGACCTGCACCATCATGGTGTCGCCGCCCCACTCCTCGGCGACGACCTGGTGCTGGGTCAGCTCCTGCATCACCTTGTCCGGATGGGCGTCCGGCTTGTCGATCTTGTTGATCGCGACGATGATCGGAACCCCGGAGGCACGGGCGTGCTGGATGGCCTCGACCGTCTGCGGCATGACGCCGTCGTCGGCCGCGACCACGAGGATGACGATGTCGGTGACCTTGGCCCCGCGAGCACGCATCGCCGAGAAGGCGGCATGGCCGGGGGTATCGAGGAAGGAGACCGTGCCCTTTTCCGTCTCGACGTGATAGGCGCCGATGTGCTGGGTGATCCCGCCCGCCTCGCCGGAAGCGACACGGGTGCGACGGATATAGTCGAGCAACGAGGTCTTGCCGTGGTCAACGTGACCCATGATGGTCACGACCGGCGGACGCGGCAGCATCTCGGCCTGCTCGACCTGCTCCTGGACCTCTTCCATCAGCACGCCTTCGGCATCGCGCTCGTCAGCAACGATGGCCTTATGCCCGAGCTCTTCGACAACGATGGTCGCGGTATCGCGATCGAGCGTCTGATTGATGGTGACCATCACGCCCTGCTTGAAGAGCTCGCGGATCACCTCGGATGCCTTGACGGACATGCGGCTGGCGAGCTCACCCACCGAGATGGCCTCGGGGATCACGACCTCGCGCACGACCGGGGAGGTCGGCTTCTGGAAGACGTGCTTGTCTTGGAGCTGCGGCTTGAGCGTCTTCTTCTTACGGCGCAGCCCGCGGCCGGCAGCACCGCCCGCGGAATCGATTTCTTCGTAATCGGCGCTCGGTGCAACCGCGACCTCGCGGCCACGCGAGCTATCCTTGCGTCCGGCCTTCTTGACCGAACGCTCCTTCTCGGAGATCTCGGCCGGTTTCTTCGGAGGTGCTTTCTTCGGCTTCGACGCCTCGGCGCGACGCACGACGGCGGCAGCCACGGGCTCGTCTTCGTCCGCTTCGATCGCGCTTTCGATCTCGATCGCGGTACTCGCAGCCGCTCGCTCCTCCGCCTCGGCAGCAAGGCGGGCCGCCTCTTCCGCCGCACGCGCCGCTTCGGCGATGCGTCGCTCCTGGTCCTCGATCCGACGCCTCTCGTCCTGCTCGCGTGCGAGGCGCTCCTGATCTTCCTGCTCTGCAAGCCGGCGCGCCTCCTGCTCGGCACGCAGCGACTCGAGCTCGATACGCCGACGCCCGCCGTCATGGGCAGGTGCCGCGGATGCCGGACGCTCGCGCTGCGGCCGCGCACGCTCCACGGCCGGCCTCGGCTGGGCGCTGGCGGACGGCGGCGGGACCGGCTCGTCGGCGCGTTTGACGTAGGTGCGTTTGCGCCGAACCTCGACGCTCACGGTCTTGGCCCGCGCGGCGGGGGTAGGTCGAGTACTTCCGACATTTCCCCGTGGAGCCGCTGCGGGCTGGCGCAGCTCGCTGACCGACTTGCGCTTGAGCGTGACTTGACCGGGCGTGGTACCGCTGTCGGCCTCGGCCTTACCGTGGCTGCGACGCAGATATCCGAGAAGCTGGAGTTTCTCCTGCTCCGTCAAGGTGGTCTCCGCGTTTTCCGCGGTGATGCCTGCCTCGTTCAGCTGTGTCAGGAGACGCTCAACCGGGATGCCGACCGTAGAGGCGAGTTGCTTGACCGTGACTTCACTCATGAACTGACCTTTATTCCTCTATTCCTGCGGGGCGTCCGCAAACCAGGGCTCGCGGGCCTTCATGATCAAGCGGGCCGCACGCTCGCGGTCCATCCCGTCGATATCCAGCAGGTCGTCGACCGACTGCTCGGCGAGATCCTCGACTGTGGCCACGCCGCGTTCCGCAAGGGCATAGGCCAATGGCTCGTCCATTCCTTCCATATCCAGCAGATCCTGCGCAGGATCCCGAGCCCCGTCCTCCTCGCTGGCGATCGCACGCGTCAACAAGACGTCGTTTGCTCGCTCGCGCAGCAGCTCGATCGTATCGTCGTCGAGCTCGTCGATCGCCTGCATCTCGACCAAGGGCACGTAGGCCACCTCGTCGACGGTGCTGAAACCCTCTTCGACCAGGATGGCCGCGAGATTCTCGTCGACCCCGAGCTGATCCATGAAGGTCTGGACCGAACGAATGGCCTCCTGCTCGCCTTTGGCCGCCGCGTCCTCTTCGTTCATCACGTTGAGCTCCCAGCCGGTCAACTGACTGGCAAGGCGCACGTTCTGACCGTTGCGTCCGATCGCCTGCGCGAGGTTCTCTTCCTTGACGGCGACATCCATGCTGCGCGCCTCTTCGTCGATGACGATCGAGACGACGTCGGCCGGGGACATGGCCTTGATGACGTATTGGGCGGGATTCTCGTCCCACAGGATGATGTCGACGCGCTCGCCGTTGAGCTCGTTGGAAACCGCCTGAACACGCGAACCGCGCATCCCGACACAGGCACCGACGGGATCAATGCGCGGATCCGTGGTCCGTACCGCGATCTTGGCACGGGAGCCCGGATCGCGCGCAGCACCCAGGATTTGAATCAGGCCCTCTCCGACCTCGGGCACCTCGAGCTTGAACAGCTCGATCAGCAGCTCCGGGGCGGTGCGGCTGACGAACAGCTGCGGACCCTTGGGCTCGGAGCGGACATCGTAGAGATAACCGCGCAGCCGATCGCCGGGGCGCACCGACTCGCGAGGAATCACTTGGTCGCGCGGCACCAGTGCCTCTGCGTTGCTGCCGAGATCCACCATGATGGTGCCTCGCTCGGCCTTCTTCACGATGCCGGTCACCAACTGACCTTTGCGCTCGCCGAAGGCCTCGACGATCTTCGCACGCTCGGCCTCGCGGACCTTCTGCACGATGACCTGCTTGGCGGTCTGGGCCGCGATGCGACCGAACAGCTCCGAATCGATCTCTTCTTCGATGAAGTCGCCCGGACCGAGCTCGGGCTCGAGAATCTGTGCCGCGGACGCGGTAATCTGCCGCGACGGGGCATCCAGCACACCCTGCTCGGGATCGGGCACGATCTCCCAGCGCCGGAAGGAGCGATAGTCCCCGGTCTTGCGGTCGATCGCCACGCGCACATCGATCTCCCCGCCGTGTTTCTTGCGGGTGGCCGACGCCAACGCAGCCTCGATGGCCTCGAAGATGACGCCTTCGGGGACGTCCTTCTCGTTCGAGACGGCCTCCACGACCAATAAGATCTCTTTACTCATTCCACCTCATCCGACTCAATAGATCCGGCTCGCAACAGGTTCGGGCCGATACCATCGACAACCGACGTGCGACTTGACCGAATGCGGCTACGCTGGTCCGTTACTACGCTGGCTCGGCGACGTCAAAAGACGGGGACGAGCCGGGCAATCTCGATCTGATTTACGGGGATCGCCCAGAGACGACCGTCCGCTTCCAGGCTGACGATGCCGTCTTCGCATCCCCGAAGCACACCTTCCAGGCTGCGCCGCCCTTCGAGCTTCTCGCTCAATCGCACCTTGGCGCGCGAGCCTTCGAAACGCCGAAAGTGCTCGGGAAACACCAGCGGCCGATCCAGCCCAGGCGACGACACCTCTAGGTCGTAGTGCCCCTGGAGCGGGTCTTCGACGTCCAGAACCGCACTCAACTGGTCGCTCACGGCGGCGCAATCGTCGAGTCCGATGCCGCGCTCGTGGTCGATGTAGACCCGCAGCGTGGCGCCGCTCGCGCCGCGCTGAAACAGCTCGACACCGACAAGCTCGTAGCCCAGAGGCTCGACAACCTCGCGGGCCAACAGGTTGAGACGACTGTCAGCAGGCTCCATCGCACGCCCTTCAGAAACAAAAATTGGGCCATTGGCCCAACGACTTAAAGATTCCGACCCCTGCCCGAGACGACCGACCGTAACGAAACCATCGTCCGGCATCGATCGACGACCGCGCCGATTCCGATCCCGGCACCGATCCCGGACCCTGGACAACGGACCGCACACGCGAGACACGGAATAGGTGACATCCGGCGGAGCACCTTACGCAGGAGGCCGCCGACCCGAGGTCCGGCAGCGACGAAAGGCCCGAGATAAAAAAACCCCATCGAAGGGGTTCTTGAGAAACGCCGACCTTCAAGGTGCTCGCAGAAGACTTCATCTACGAAGCCCTTGGAGTGTATCCGGTTCGACCTTGATCCGCAAGGTCGTTGAGGCGGTCACACGCCGAGCAGCACCGCGCCGGGGCGGCTTGTCGTCGGCTCCGGCAGCGCCGGCGAGCGGCCCGCCGATTGCCGAAGGTGCCATCTGCGGTGCAGTCTGCGAGCATGCAAGAGCCGGATGCCGCATGCGCTCCTGTTGGTCGCGCGCAACAGACAAGGCGCGGCGCCGCGAACAGCCAAGGCGGCAGGGCGGCCAAGCCGGGGAATCAGGACAACGAGGATCCGATGACACGCGAATCGATCACAAGCGAGCCCGGGGCGGGCCTTTCCCCGCTCGAGCATGCCAGGACCCGGACCGGAGCGCTTTTACGCGAGGCGGAGGCTTGGCTGCGCATCGCCATGCCTCGGGTCGAGATCCGCTTCGACCTTCGCGGGACCGCGGCAGGGCAGGCGCGTATGCGAAACGGGTCGTTCGCGCTCATCCGATACAATGCGGCGCTTCTAGGTCTGCACCCCGAGGATTTCGTCGCCGAAACCGTGCCGCACGAGGTGGCCCATGTCGTGGCCTTCGCCAAACACGGGGCGCGCATTCGGCCGCACGGGGCCGAATGGCAAGCCATCATGCGTCATTTCGGCGTCGAGCCGTCGCGCTGCCATCGGTACGACGTGTCGCGGCTGCGCACGCGATCTCTGCAGCGATTTCTGTATCGCTGCGGTTGCGGCACACACGAGATCAGCAGCATTCGCCACAACCGAATCTGCCGACAAGGAACCGTCTATCTCTGTCGCCGCTGCCGGCAACCCTTGCGCCACGAGACCGAGCCAGGCTAAGGAGCGAGTCCGCGCATCCACTCGCATGCGGATGCGACGAACCCGCTCGGCCGGAACTAGCGCTGGTAGGCCGGTGCGCCATATGCAGGAGCGTAACCCGGACCGTAACCGTAAGCGGGATACCCCATGGGCGCGGCCATCGGACCCGGTACCTGCATCTGCTCCCAGTATTCGCGGGCACGTTGGTCTGCGGCACGCCGCATGTTTTCATACTCGGCCATCATGCGCGCCCGGTACTGAGCGGCACTTTCCTGGCGGCGATCCACCCCGGGAGCGCCGGGCGGGACCATGGTCGGCGCAGACGCACTCTCGACGGGCGCCAACGGTTGGGGCACCACCGGGACCGGCGCGAAACCCTGCGTGATCGGCGCGGACATCGGCGCGGCGACCTCGGCCGATCCGGATGCCTGCTCGCCCCCCATCAGGGACTCGGCGAAGACGGTTGCCTCCGCGTCGTTCATCGGCGGCGAAGCGGTGGTCGCCATCGCGGGGGCGGTTCCTTCGAGCGTGACCTCGGAGACCTGCTCGGAAGTCGGCTCCGGGCTCGTTGCGCGAGCTGCAGCGGTCGCGGGCAAGGGTGCGGAATGGCGGGTGAACGCGGAGGCTGCCGGACGGTCTTCCGCGACCTGCATGGGTGCGGGCTTGGCGGCGGGCTCCTGCGGGGCGGGACTCGCCGCCACGACGGCCGGCTCGGCGGCGATCGGCTCGGCCTTCGCGACCTCGGTCGGCGCTGCCTCGGTGGCGAGGGTTTCGGCTGTTTCGGTCTCGGCCGAGCCGGTCAGGTCCTTGACCTTATCGACGACCTTGTTGAATCCGTCCGCCCCGGCGGCGGTCACATCGGCGATCACGGTCTCGGCCGATGCCGTCAGATCCCCGAGCTTGTCGACGAACTTCTGGAACCCTTCGGCCTCGACAACGCTCTCGTCGGCCACCGCGACCTGTGTCGTGTCGCCGGTGGTGTCACGCTCGATCGAGCTCAGATACAAATAACCGAAGGCGATCACGACCGCCCAAAGCGAGACCTTCGGTATCCAACCAAGACCGGAGCGTTTGGGAGCAGTATCCTCGGTGGCCATTTCGGATTCTCCTGGAAAATGAGGTAGGGGGAAGGGACTTTCATGGTATCAGAGTTTCCTGATGTACTTAAACACCTTGCGAACTCCCGACGCATCAGGCCACCCTGCGGGTGCGCTCCGGCCCGCATCGACCGGCGCATCAACTCGCCGTGGCGACGATCCCGAGCACCGTCCTTACACGCCCGGCACACTCGCGCAGATGTGACTCGATCTCGGCCATCGTGATGACGCCCTCGCCTTTTCCCGCCGCCCAATTCACGACAAACGCCAGGCTCGCGTAGCAGAGTCCGAGCTCCCGCGCGATCCCCGCCTCCGGCATGCCGGTCATCCCGACCAGATCACAGCCGTCGCGCTCCAGTCGGGCGATCTCGGCAGTCGTTTCGAGCCGCGGGCCCTGGGTCGCGGCATAAACGCCGTCCTCGATCGCGGGATGACCGGATTCGGCGCAGGCGCGGATCAAAGCCCGGCGCAGCTCCTCGCAGTAGGGCGAGGTCATGTCGACATGATCCAGTCCGCCCTGCTCCCCGTCGTAGATGCTGTGCTCGCGTCCGTAGGTGTAGTCGACGAGATCGTGCGGAACCGCCAGCGCCAGCGGGGCGAAGCGCGCGCTGATCCCGCCGACCGCCGCCAGTCCGACGACACGCTCGGCGCCCAGGGCGCGCAGCGCCCACAGATTGGCCCGGTAGTTGATCCGATGAGGCGGCAGCCGATGACCGGCGCCGTGCCGCGGGAGGAAGAGGATGTGTGCACCGTCCAGGCGTCCGCTCGCCACCGGCGCCGAGGTCTCGCCGAAGGGGGTTTCGACGCGACGCGATGCCTCGATCTCCAAGGCGGGAAAGTCCGAAAATCCAGATCCACCGATGATGGCGAGAAGACTCATGCGTTGACCACGTCCGGAAGTGACTCGAAAAGGGCTGCGCAGTCTAGCGGAGGGCGGCGTGGAAGCCAAAAAAAGGCGCCTTGCGGCGCCGGGTTCTCGTCGTGACGATCGACGGCTAGACCGACGGATTGAACGACCTCGCGCCGCGCTCTCCGGGTCGATCGGTGAAGATGCCGATCTCGATCAGCTTCGGAAAGAGGACCTGCTCTTCGCGATCGATGCGCTTGTCGACCATGTCGAAGATCTCGTGCGTTTCGGCAAGAAAATCGTCCGTAAAGTTGAAATCGCAGTTCTTCAGCCAGTGCCTGTGGTAATCGTCGAAGGTCTTGCGCAAGGGCTTTTCGCCGCTGATGAAGCCCCAGGCGATCGACTTGACCTTGGGATCTTCGTGGATCAAAAGGCTCGGGTAGAGGCTGCGATCCTCTGCGGCGAGATGGCTGCGAACCTTCGTGCCCAGATCGCACAAAAGCTCGTAGGCCGTTTTGGCATTGGGACGAATCCGCAGTTGCTCGGGCGTGAGGAGCGACCTGAGATCTTCGATCATCTGACGCAGCTCCGCATGTGTTTTGCGGTAGTCTTCTAGTGTCGACATAAACCATCCTCCGATTGTTATGGGATGTGCGGTCGTCGCGTCCCCGCGGCCCCGAGGTTACTCGCCCTGCGGGCGACGTCACCGCCGCCCCGGGAGGACCGATCACGCTGAACCAACACTCGGGTGAGGATGTATACCAAAGCTCAAAAGGTGTCAAAAAGCGGGCACTTATATTCCCGTTTCAACAAATACCCATAAAGCCGTCGCGCCTACACGTCTTCGCCGGCGACCGCATAGATCCCGGCGGCATTTCTGAAGTAGCCCTTGTAGTCGAGCCCGTAGCCGTAGAGATAGCGGTCCGCGACCTGCACGCCGACGACATCGGCCTCGCACGCGTGCTCGCGCTCTTTGGACACCAGCACCGCGGTGTGCACGCTTGCCGCCCCGTCTTCAAGACAGGCATCGACGATCCGACGCAGCGTGATGCCCTCGTCGAGGATGTCGTCGAGCACCAAGACATGCTCGCCGCGGATGGCATCCGACGGACGGTAGCGCCAGACGATCTCCCCGCCGCTGGTGCGGCCCTGATAGCGACTGGCATGGATATAGTCGACCCGCAGTTGAAACTGCAGCCGCGGAAGCAGAAGGCCGGCGACAAAGACCGCTCCCGTCATAACGCAAAGCACCAGCGGATCCTTTCCGGCGAGACGCTCCGTGATCGACGCGGCCATCCGGTCGAGCGCCGCATCGATCGCCTCGGGCGTAACCAGTTGTTGCGCACGTGCGGCGACGGCGTCGTAGTCTTGCGGATCGAGCTTCATCCAGTTGCCTCCGGGTCGGTCGGATCGAGGAGCTCCAGATCGAGCGTCTCGAGCCCCTCGAGAAGAGCGACGCACCGCACGCCGTGCTGCCACTCGGGCTGCTCGTGCAGGCGTGCACGCTCATGCTGACCGCGGCCGTGCATCCTGAGCAGACGCAGCTCGGCCGCGGGGTCGTGATGATCGGCGAACGCATCGAGAACCGAGAGCGCCGCCGGACGGTTGTTGCAGACCAACAACGTATCGCAACCGGCGGCCGAGGCAGCGCGTGCACGCTCGACCGGATCACCCCCGGATGCCGCGGCACCCATGTTGAGGTCGTCGCTGAAGATCACCCCCTGAAAACCGAGCCGACCGCGCAGGATGTCGCGCAGCCAGACCGGCGAGAATCCGGCCGGTCGGTCATCCACCAGCGGGTAGCGGACGTGGGCCGGCATGATGCCTTCCAACGCATGCGCAATCAGGCGCTCGAAGGGAATCAGATCCTCCATCAACAGATCCGTGTAAGGTCTTGGATCGACGGGGAGCGCAAGGTGTGAGTCCGTGCTCACCCCGCCATGTCCGGGAAAATGCTTGCCCACGCCGGCCATACCTGCGCGGCGCACCCCGTCGAGCCAGGCGAGCGCCAGGTCGCCCACCATACGCGCCCGATTTCCGAAGGCGCGATCCCCGACCACCGGATTGAGCCCGCGGTCTAGATCGAGCACGGGTGCGAAGCTGAAATCCACGCCGACCGAGCGCAGCTCCGCGGCCATCAGCCAGGCGACGGACCCGCAGCTGGCGCGCGCGTCTCTGGGATGCCGATTGTAGAGATCGGCGAAGCGGCCCGCGGGCGGCAGTCGCGTAAAACCCTCGCGAAAGCGCTGAACCCGCCCGCCTTCTTGATCGACCGCAATCAAGAGATGCGGCTCGCGCAGCGCGTGGATCTCGGCGGTCAGCTCGGCGAGCTGCCCGGGAGACTCGAAATTACGTGCGAAGAGGATGACCCCCCCCACGGCGGGATGGCGCAAGACCTCGCGATCCTCGGCGTCGAGCGCCGTTGCGGCGACATCGAGCATGACGGGACCCAAAGACACCGGCTAGCCCCCCGCCTCCGGACCAAGATAACGCCCCGGCAGGCAGCCCTCGCGCCGACACCGCATCCACCGACCCGCTCTTGCTCGCTTCATAGGCAACACCGCTCGCGTCACATCCGTCCGCGGCCGAGAATCGCCGCAGCATACCGACCCCAAGGATCGAGGTTTACGGCCGCCGTTGTAACACAGCAACAGCCGCACTCCTAGGGCCGCCGCGTACTCGACCGCCCCGGGGCTGCGCGCGCAGGCCCGAGACCGCTATGATAGGCCCCGTCGGTGGTTCTCCGCACCCGCCGGACGTTCTCGAAGCGCCCGAGCGACAGGCGTCCGGCGGCTCTTCCGACCGCCTCTTCCGTCCAATTCAGCAAAGGTCCGCGTCTATGTTGTTCCGCCGTTTCTCGCACCTGCTGCTCGTCGCCGTTGCCACCTTGGCGATTGCGAGCTGTGGATCCAGCCCGACCTCCGCTCCGGTCCAGACCTCGACAAGGATCGGGACCTCGACGGTGATCGGGACGCCGGCCCCGGCCAGGCCCAAGGCGACGGCCGCCGGAGAGATCTACGATGGCCCCCCGGCCCTCGCGATCGCCCCGGTTGTCGACGGACGCTCCTCGGCGACGCCGGAGGTCTCTGCCTGGTGGATCCAAAAACTCATTGCTGAGGACTTAGACCGCAGCGACCTCTTCGCCGGCGTGATTCCGCTCGAGCACGCCTCCGAGGCGCACGAAGGAGGACTGCTCATCCAACCGGCGCTCACGGCATTGACCTGGACCCAACCCAATCAGCGCAGCGGGACCATCGCCATGCGGATCCGCGCGAGCGATACCGCAACAGGCCGGGTGAGCCTGGACCGGGTCTACACCGCATCCTGTCGCGACTGCAAAGTGCCGCCGGGCCAACCCGCTGTTGCCGGTCCCTTGGCGGTCTTGATGCAGGACGTCGCGAAGGATCTGCGTTGAGGGGAAGGCGATTTCCGGAAAAAGATCGATCGGCAGAGCCGGAACCAGGAAAACTGCTCGAAGGCTCTACTCGTTGTCGTTGTCGTTGTCGTTGTCGTAATCGGATTCCGGACAACCACGAACACGACAACGACAACGACAACGAAAAAGTCTGCGACGGGGGTCAGGGCGCGGGCCCGATCCGCGCCGAATCCAGAGTGACGCCGAGCGGACCGCGCGGGACCCAGGTCTCGATCACGCGGCCGCCGCGGCGGACCTGCACCGCGACCTGCTCCCCGTATTCGCCCTCGGTGGTTTTGCTGCGCAATTCCGAGAAATCGAACAGTCGCTCGTCGGCATAGGACTCGATCAGATCGCCCGCTTGCAGTCCCGCAATCTCGGCCGCCGATCCCGGAATGACCGAATCGACCTTCACGCGATTGTCGGCACCCGTTCCATAGAGATAGCGGTCATAGATGTCGTCGCCGATCTCTTCGCGAAGCGAGCGCTCGTCCGCGTTGATCCGCGAGAGCTCCTCGCGATACTGGGCGGTCCCGACCCAACCTTCGCGAATGGCCTGATCGCGCAAAGAGAGACGCTCCAGCGAGCGCTGCGCCTCCTTCAGGACCAAATCCTCGGCCATGCCCGGATCCACGCCCGCGGCCACGAGCGCGCCGCGCCGCTCATCAGCGGTGCGCGGTGCCGGCGGCCGATCCTCCTGGGCGCCGCCGGTCGCTGTCGAGGCGCTCAGGACGCGGTTCATCGTCTGCTCCACGCTCGCCAGTCGAACGCGCAGGTCCGTGATCTGCGACTCCAGGTCTCGCAGCGCCCGGGGTGTGAGCGCATCGCGCGCGGACCCGTCCGACTTGGCCGGCGGCACGTCCGGGGTCGGGTCGAGATCCTCGGTCACACTCAGCGCAGTCGGGAGCGGCATCGCCGAGGCCATCTCGGCAACGCGATCGGCATCGGACGAGGCCGGAGGCTGCGGCTCGGTCATCGCGAGATAGCCGGCGACTGCGGCGGCGCCGATGAGTGAACCGGCCGCAAAGACGGCCGACAAGACAGGAACGGCTGGTTGCATCTTCGTAGAGCCTCTATCAAATGGACGTGAGCCTGCGACCGCAATCGGTCCGGCGCGTTCCCGACAGATTCGCACCGCGGAACGACGGCGCGCGGCTGCTCGCCGAGCCCTCAAAACTGCTAAGCTCACCTCGGTCATCGACCGCGGCAGCGTTTCCGTTGGTTTTCGGACCCATGCCCCGATGTACCCGCCAATGCCGCGAGGCAGAGCATCGAGCTCCAGCCGAGCGATGGTCAACGAGGACAGCCCGAGAATGAATGCCAAAAACTTAAATCTGCTGCTGTGGGTCGCCGTCACCATCTGGCTGGTGATGATGTTCAACAGCATGACGACCTCCGATCCGATCGAGTCCCGCAGCTTGAGCTACAGCCAGTTCCTTCAAGAGCTCTCTGACGGGTCGATCCGCGAGGTCACCATCCAGGACCAGAAGGTCAAGGGACTGAGGACCGACGGATCCCGTTTCGAGACCTTCGACCCGGGTGATCCCGCACTGGTCGGCGATCTCCTGGAGAACGGAGTGAGCATTCGCGCCGAGCCGCCCGAGCGCCCCAGCGTCCTGGCTCAGATGCTGATCGCCTGGTTGCCCTTCCTCCTCTTGATCGGCGTCTGGTTCTGGTTCATGCGCCGCAACATGGGCGGCGGCGGTGGCGGCGGCGGGATCTTCAACTTCGGCAAGAGCCGCGCGCGTCAGCACGCGGAAGGCGAGGTCAAGGTCACGCTGCGCGATGTCGCAGGTGTCGAAGAGGCGAAGGAAGAGGTCGGCGAGCTGGTGGATTTTCTGCGTAATCCGCAGAAATTTTCGAACCTCGGCGGTCGCATCCCGCGCGGCGTCCTGATGGTCGGCCCTCCCGGAACGGGTAAGACGCTGCTGGCGCGGGCGATCGCGGGCGAGGCCAAGGTGCCCTTCTACAGCATCTCGGGCTCGGACTTCGTCGAGATGTTCGTCGGTGTCGGCGCCTCGCGCGTTCGCGATCTCTTCGAGCAGGCCAAAAAGGCCGCGCCCTGCATCATCTTCATCGACGAGATCGACGCCGTCGGTCGCAAGCGCGGTGCGGGTCTGGGCGGCGGTCACGACGAGCGCGAGCAGACCCTCAACCAGCTCCTGGTGGAGATGGACGGATTCGCGGGCAACGAGGGCATCATCGTGATCGCGGCGACCAACCGGGCCGACGTTCTGGACCCCGCACTCTTGCGTCCGGGCCGATTCGACCGCCAGGTGGTCGTCGGTCTCCCGGATCTGGCCGGTCGCGCGGCGATCCTCGAGGTGCACATGCGCAAGGTGCCGATCGCCGAAGACGTCGACGCGCGCACCATCGCCCGCGGGACACCCGGTTTCTCGGGTGCCGATCTGGCCAACCTGGTCAACGAAGCCGCCCTCTTCGCGGCCCGCGCCGGGCATACCGAGGTCTCGATGCAGATGTTCGAGCGCGCCAAGGACAAGATCATGATGGGTGCGGAGCGGCGCAGCATCGTGATGTCCGAGTCCGAGCGCAAGTTGACCGCCTATCACGAGGCCGGCCACGCCATCGTCGGGCGTCTGGTGCCCGAGCATGACCCGGTGCACAAGGTCAGCATCATCCCGCGCGGACGTGCCCTCGGCGTGACCTTGTTCCTGCCCGAGCGCGATCGCTACAGCATGAGCAAGCGTCAGCTGGAGAGTCAGCTCTCGACCCTGTTCGGCGGACGTCTGGCAGAGGAGATGATCTTCGGGCCCGAGCACGTGACGACCGGCGCCTCCAACGACATCGAGCGCGCGACCGATATCGCACGCAACATGGTGACGCGCTTCGGTTTGTCGGACAACCTGGGTCCGCTGGCCTATGCCGAGGACGAGGGCGAGGTCTTCCTCGGCCGCTCGGTGACGCAGCAACGTCAGGTCTCGCCCGAGACCGCGCAGGCGATCGACAAGGAGGTACGTCAGATCATCGACCGCAACTACAAGCGCGCCAAGCAGATGCTCGAGGAGAACATCGAGAAGCTGCACACGATGGCCGAGGCGCTGCTGAAGTTCGAGACGATCGGCAAGGATCAGATCGACGACATCATGTCCGGTCAGCCGATGCGTGAGCCCGAAGACGACGCCGGCAACGCGAAGCCGACGTCCGGCAGCAGCAACGGCGACCTCCCCAAAGGAGGCGCGCCGCGCAAGGAGCCGCCCGTCGTCGGAGGTGCCGTCGGCGGGGTCTGACCTAACGCTGCGACAATCCCGTCCGGCCGTCGGCCGGACGGATCAATTCAAGCCCTCGCAATCGATTGCGAGGGGTTTTTTGTTTTATA